>NZ_JBXAMW010000012.1:0-135403 GCF_058801025.1 Rhodoferax sp. GW822-FHT04A08 | reverse complement strand
GTACAAACGCTACGCCGAAAAATACCTGCTGCCCGAGCAGATCGACGAAGTGGATATTGCCAAGTTCGTGACCACCGGGCACCAAGCAAGTTAGGCCTGCACCTAGTCGATGAAAAATCATTAACTTGTGATCTCAAGAAATAAGAAAGCATCAGCCATCCTTATTCAAAACCTATCAAATTTAGCCAATATGTGATCACAAGTTATTTCATTGTGATAGCATCGCCAGCGAATTTTCAAAGGAATGGCGTGGAGACTAAATTGCACCCATTGTTCAATCTGAATAAACGCATTGCCCTGGTGACTGGTGCTGGAAGTCCTTCCGGCATTGGCTTTGCGACGGTCAAACTGCTGGCTGAACTGGGTTGCAGTGTTGCCATTTGCGCGACCGGGGACCGGATACATGAGCGCGCCAAAGAGTTGCATGCGCTTGAACACGACGTGGAGGCATACCGGGCCAACCTGACCGACGCCACCCAGGTAAGGAATATGGTCAGCAAGGTGCTGGAACGCTTCGGCCGCATCGACATCCTTGTCAACAATGCAGGAATGACCCAGGAGGGTTCCGCAGAGTCTTTCACACCTTTCTCCGAAATGTCCGATGAAGACTGGAATACCGGCATGGCGCGCAACTTGAACACCTGCTTTCTTGTCACCCGAGCGGTTGTCCCGGCGATGCTGCGCCAGGAGTCTGGCCGGATCATCAATGTCTCGTCGGTCACCGGTCCATTGGTCAGCCACCCTGGAGAGTCTGTCTACAGTGCCGCAAAGGCGGCCATGGTGGGCATGAGCAAAGCCTTGGCCATTGAAGTCGCTGCGCGTGGAATCACCGTCAACTGTGTGGCACCCGGTTGGGTTGCGACGGCGTCGCAAACCGCGCATGAGGCAAAGGCGGCACAACATACCCCCATAGGGCGCGCCGGCACGGCGCTTGAGATGGCCTCTGTCATTGCCTTTCTGGCCATGCCCGGGGCGAGTTACATCACAGGCGAGCTGGTCGTCGTGGACGGTGGAAACATCCTGCAAGAAAGCAAAGGCTGAACATGACAAACGTCTTTGCAACAGACCTGATGAAAGACAAGGTCGTTCTGGTCACGGGAGCGGCCGGTGGTGTGGGCGGTGCCGTTGCCGACCTCCTCTGCTCTTTGGGTGCAAAGCTTGTGTTGACAGACATTCAACAGGAAGCGCTGCAGGTCAAAGCCGAGCTCCTGGGGGCAACACCCATGTGCCTGAACTTGGGTGAAGCGGATGCGGCAGAAAGACTCGTGCAACTCGCGCTGCAAACCCATGACCGCCTTGATGGCTTGGCCAACTGCGCGGGCGTGTGGGTAGAAGGCGCTAGCGAACATGCGTCTGAAACGGATTGGCAACGCTGCATCGATATCAACCTGAAAGCCGTATTTTTCATGTGCAGCCGCGCCATTCCTGCACTCAAGAAAAGTCGTGGCGCCATCGTGAACATCAGCTCGGACGCCGGCGTAGTGGGCAACGCCGGAGCGGCCATCTACTGCGCCAGCAAAGGTGGCGTGGGGCTTCTGACAAAAGCGTTGGCGCGTGAACTGGCAAGTGATGGTGTGCGTGTCAACGCGCTGTGCCCCTCAGACATCTTTTCACCCATGCTCAGCTTCCAGGCCGAGCGCTATGGCAACGGCAATCCTGAGGCCTATCTCCAGAATCTGCTTGCGCACTACCCCCAGGGAAAGAACGCACGCTTCCTGTCACCACAAGAGGTCGCGCAGCACGTTGTGTGGCTGCTCTCGTCCGCATGCGAAGGTGTTACCGGTGCCCAGGTGATGTTGGACTTTGGATTGACGGCCGGGTATTGACGACGAAGCCCTGCCAAGCGTGCGCTCGTAGAGCCCGCTCTTGGGCATCCGTGTCTGTGAAGGGTGGCGCCAACTCACTCTTCCAGAAACGCTTCCTGTCGGCGCGATTTCACCGCCGGCAACAGCACCAGGATCACCAGCAGCAGCGCAATGAGCAGCAAGCCGGCCGAGAGGGGACGCGAGATGAACACACTCCAGTCGCCGCGCGAGAAGAGCAAGGCACGCCGCAGGTTCTCTTCCATCATGGGCCCCAGGATGAAGCCCAGCAGCAGCGGCGCGGGCTCCATGTCCAGCAGGTTGAACACATAGCCCACCAGCCCGAACAGGGCCACCAGCCAGATGTCAAACGTGCTGTTGTTGGTAGTGTAGACCCCGATCGCACAGAACAGCACGATGGCCGGAAACAGCCAGCGGTAGGGCACGCTGAGCAGCTTGATCCAGATGCCAATGAGTGGCAGGTTCAGCACCACCAGCATCAGGTTGCCTATCCACATGGATGCGATCAGTCCCCAGAACAGCTCGGGGTTGCTGGTCATCACCTGCGGTCCGGGCTGGATGTTGTGGATGGTCATGGCACCCACCATCAGTGCCATCACCGCGTTGGGTGGAATGCCCAACGTTAGCAAGGGGATGAACGAAGTTTGCGCACCGGCATTGTTGGCCGACTCGGGCGCTGCCACGCCGCGGATATTGCCCTCGCCAAACGGCACTTCCCCCGGCTTGGCGCGAATCTTCTTTTCCATGGCGTAGGACGCGAACGAGGCCAGCAAGGCACCGCCGCCGGGAAGGATTCCCAGGATGGAACCCAGCGCCGTGCCTCGCAGCACCGCGGGTGTCATGTCCTTGAAGTCCTTGCGGGTGGGCCACAGGCCCTGCACCTTGCTGGTAAACACCTGGCGCGCATGCTCGGGCTGCGCCAGGTTGGTGATGATTTCGCCATAGCCGAACACGCCCATGGCAATAGCGACAAAACCTATGCCGTCGGACAGGTCCGGAATGTCAAAGGCAAAGCGCGCCACGCCGGAGTTGATGTCGGTCCCGACCAACCCCAGCAGCAGACCCAGCACCGTCATGGCAATCGCCTTGAGCAGCGAGCCCGAAGCAAGCACCACCGCGCCAATCATGCCCAGCACCATCAAGGAAAAATACTCCGCAGGGCCGAATTGCAGGGCCACCACAGTCAGCGCCGGCGCAAACGCGGCCAGTATCAAGGTGCCCACGCAGCCCGCAAAGAAAGAGCCCAGACCGGCCGCTGCCAGTGCCGGCCCTGCCCTGCCCTGGCGTGCCATCTGGTAGCCATCGATGCAGGTCACCACCGACGAGGACTCACCCGGCAAATTCACCAGAATGGCCGTGGTGGAGCCGCCATACTGTGCGCCGTAATAAATGCCCGCCAGCATGATGAGCGCCGACACCGGCGGCAAGGCATAGGTGGCTGGCAGCAGCATGGCAATGGTGGCCACCGGACCAATGCCGGGCAATACACCGATCAGGGTGCCCAGCAGGCAGCCCGCCAGGGCATACAACAGATTCATGGGTGTGAATGCCACACCAAAGCCCAGAGCGAGATTGCTGATCAGGTCCATGGTGCGCAGGGCTCAGACGGCCGCAAAGACGGGCCACAGCGGAAGCTGCAGCTTCAGCAAGACGACAAATGTGACGTAGCTGCCCAGCGACAGCAACAGAGCCAGCAGCAGCACCTCTTTCCATCGGAACTCGGTGCCTGCCCGTGCTGCCAACACTGTCAGCACGAACACCGCCGGCATCAACCCCATGGAGGGCACGCCCACTGCGGACAGACCTCCAATCAACACACCAAAGGCCAGATTGGCCAGCACCACATACGCCACCGGCCGCCAGGCCCAACCCGCGATACGCCCGCCATCCTCGGTTTCAAATACCAATGCCTTGAACAGGATCACTCCACCCAGCACCGTGAGCAATGCGCCCAGCAGCAACGGGAAATAGCCTGGCCCCATGCGGGCCGCAGTGCCAATGGTGTAGCGCGATGCACTCCACGCAAAGCACACGCCCATGACCATGAAGAGCAGGCCAGCAAAGAAGTCCTTTTGATTTTTCAGATTCACCTGCGTACTCCTGAAAAACTCAGTCCATGGGTGGGGTGGCGCTCAGCACCTCATCCACCACGGTCATCCCTTCAGCCACCCGCAAGGCGCCCGCGAGCCGCAGGGGGCGCATCCCATCGGCCAAGGCCTGCTTGCGCAGGGCTTCAATCACCGGCTCCTTGGTCACACGCGCCTTGAAGGCATCGGTGACTTCCAGCAACTCATACAGGCCCATGCGCCCCATGAAGCCGGTCATGCGGCAGTCCACGCAGCCCACGGGTTTGAAAGGTTTGTAGCCACCATTGATCTGCCAGGGTTTGACGATTTCGCCCAGCTTTTCGCGCGTGGTTTCCTCATCGGGCACCCGGCATTTGGTACACAGGGTACGCACCAGGCGCTGCGCCAGCACGCCCAGCAGCGTAGCGTTGATCAGGTACGACGGTATGCCCAGCTCCAGCAGCCGCGTCACGGCGGAGGGTGCGTCGTTGGTATGCAGGGTGGAAAACACCAGGTGCCCGGTGAGCGCGGCCTGCACCGCCATTTCCGCCGTTTCCAGGTCGCGGATTTCACCCACCATGATGATGTCCGGATCTTGCCGCATCAGGGCACGCAGGCCTTGCGGAAAGCCGAAGTCCAGCTGCGGCTGCACCTGCGTCTGGTTGAAGGATGGCTCGATCATTTCGATCGGGTCTTCCACGGTACTGACGTTGACCTCTTCGGTAGCCACGCGTTTGAGCGTGGAGTACAGCGTGGTGGTCTTGCCCGAGCCGGTGGGACCGGTCACCAGGATGATGCCGTGCGGGCGCTTGACCAACGCCTCCCAGCGCTGGGCGTCGTGGCTGCTGAAACCCAAGGCATCCAGGTCCTTGACGGCGTTGTCGGGGTCAAAGATGCGCATCACCATCTTTTCTCCAAAGGCGGTGGGCAAGGTGGAGATACGCATTTCAATTTCGTCACCGCGCGGATTGCGTGTCTTGATGCGTCCATCCTGCGGACGGCGCCGTTCGATCACATCCATGCGCCCCAGCAGCTTGATGCGCGCGCACATGGCATTGAGCACGCCCATGGGCATCTGGTAAACCGGATGCAGCACACCGTCGATGCGGAAGCGGATCACGCCCTGCTCACGGCGCGGCTCCAGGTGGATGTCACTGGCGCGCTGGTCGAAGGCGTATTGCCACAACCAGTCCACCACCTGCACCACGCCCTGGTCATTGGCGTCGAGCTGCTTGTTGGTGCGACCCAGCTCCACCAGTTGCTCAAAAGTGGCGCCATTGTTGGCGCCGCTTTTGTTGGCTGCGCGTACCGACTTGGCCAGCGCGTAGAACTCTGCGGTAAAGCGCTGGATGTCCTGCGGACTGGAGACCACGCGGCGCACCGTGCGGCGCGACTGGCGTTCCACCTCGGCCACCCAGTCGGTGACAAAGGGTTCCGCCGTGGCCACGGTGATTTCGGAAGGCGTGACGGTAACAGGCAGGATGCGGTGGCGCTCGGCATAGGCTGCGCCCATGGAGTCGGCGATCTTGCCCACTTCCACCTTGAGCGGATCGATGCGCAGATAGCTCAGACCGCTGCGCTTGGCCAGCCACTGGGTCAGCAGCTCTACGTCCAGCGGCTTCTGGTCCACATCGCGGCGCATGGCCACGGCGGCCAGACGCAGCAGCGGATGCTGCGCGCTTTCCGCCACCGAGCAGCGGGCAATGGTGCGCTGGGCTTCATCGTTAGAGATGACGCCGTCACGCTGCAACCATTGCACCAGGATGTGCCAGTCCAGGGGCCCCGCATGCTTGGCGGCTGGGCTGGGCGACGTGTGGGACGACGGTGTCATGGCACAACCGGTTTGAAGACGCGCATCCACTTGTCGGCGGGCAGTCCCCAGTTGGCGCTGATGTATTCGGCACGGGGCTCCACCACACTGCGTTTGGGCCGTGACGCAGTGCGCTGCGCCATGACCACGGTATTGCCCTCGCGGGTGGACTTGAAGGCCCAGACCGCGTCCCGGCCAAAGGCCTCGGCAATCTTGTCCACGCTGCCCTGGAAGCTGGACACGCGGCCAAACAGATTGACCGTCATGCAGCCTTCCTCGGTCAGCATGGCGCGGCAGTCGGCATAAAAGGCGGCGCTGTCGAGCACGGGCGCGGCAGCCTCTTCGTCATACAGATCCACCTGTAGCGCGTCCACACAGCCTTGCCAGCGCGGTTTCTTGATCTCTTCGGAGGCATCGGCCAGCACCACCTGCATGCGCGGGTTGTCCGCTGGCAGATGGAACCAGCCGCGGCAGGCGTGCAGCACCTGCGGGTTGAGTTCGATGGCGGTGGTGTTCTTCATGCGCAGCACCTTGTGGCAAAACTTGGTGAGCGAGCCCGCACCCAGCCCAAGCTGCACCGCCTGGCGCTGGTTGACCGTGGCAGGGTCGATGAACAGCAGCCACGCCATCATGCGTTGTACGTATTCGTGCACCAGCACGTTGGGTGCGTCCACCAGCATGGAGCCCTGAATCCACTCACTGCCCAGATGCAGGTGGCGGATGGGCCCTTCCTCTGAAAAATTGACCTCGGGGAGAATGATTGCGTCTTTTCTAGCCATGGGGATTTATACCAGCAAGGCCGCGAGCCGGGGCAAGGCTGCGGTGGTGTTCTGCCAGCAGGCCTGCGCCAGCGCCCGTAGCTCCATGCCACGCAGCTGCGCCACGGTGGCGGCAATGCGTGGCAATTCGCCCGGCGTGTTGCGCCCTTGCGCGACGCCGGCGGCACGTTGCTCCGCCGTGGTATACAGCCAGTGGGGCGGGATATCCGGCGCATCGGTTTCCAGCACCAGCGCATCCAGCGGCAGGCTGACGGCCAGACGGCGCAGCTGGTTGGCGCGCTCGAACGTGACCGCACCGCCAAAGCCCAGCTTGAATCCCAGTTGGATGAACGCCTGCGCCTGCACTTCGCTGCCATTGAAGGCGTGGGCAATGCCAGACCAGGGCTTGCTGGACAAGTCGCGCAAAGCTTTAAGCAGCTTGTCGGCCGAGCGGCGCACGTGCAGCACCACCGGCAAGCCGTATTGGCGAGCCAATTTGAGCTGGGCGCGGTAGAAGTGCTCCTGCTTTTCACGCAAGGGGCTTTGCGTCAGGGCCGGCACAAAGTAGTCCAACCCGATTTCACCCACCCCCACCAGACGCGGATCATCGCGGTACTGTGTCAGCTGGGCATCCAGCAGGCGCAGGTCGTCCTCATGAGCTTGCGCCACATACAGGGGATGGATGCCCAGGCAGTAGCTGTCACCGGTTCGGTGGGCCAGCAGGCGCACCGCATCGAAGTTGGCCACCTCCACCGCGGGAATGACGCAATGCGTGACGCCGTTCTGTGCAGCGACGGCACGGACCTGCAGCACATCGCCCGAAAACTCGAAGGCATCGAGGTGGCAATGGCTGTCTATCCATTGCATGGCAGGCCTCTCAGGCAATGGACTGCAGCTGGCCCTGTACCAGCGACAAGTGCCGGTCGCAACGCGCTGCCAACCCGGAGTCGTGCGTAACCAGCACAAACGCCGTGCCATGGGCGCGCGCCAGTTCCAGCATCAGCGCAAACACGCCGTCGGCGGTATTGCGGTCCAGATTGCCCGTAGGCTCATCGGCCAGCACGCAGTCGGGCCGCGTCACCAGGGCACGGGCAATGGCCACGCGCTGGCGCTCACCACCGGAGAGCTCTGCGGGACGGTGCTGCAGCCGCCCCTGCAAGCCGACCTTGGTCAACATGTCGGTCGCAGCCTGGATCGCCTCGGCCCGTGGCACACGGCGTATGGTCAGCGGCATGGCCACGTTGTCCAGCGCGCTGAACTCCGGCAGCAGGTGGTGGAACTGGTAGACAAAGCCCAGATGCCGGTTGCGCAAGCGCCCCTGCTCTGCCGGACTCAACCCGGCCAGCTTCTGGCCACACAACACCACGCTGCCGCTGGAGGGCGCATCCAGCCCACCCAGCAGGTGCAGCAAGGTGCTCTTGCCGGAGCCGGAGGCACCTACGATGGCCAAGGTCTCGCCGCGTTGTACAGACAGGTCCACGCCCTGCAGCACGGTGACGTCCAGGCGTCCTTCTTCAAAGCGCTTGGTCAGCCCCTGGCACGACAGGATGGACGCATCCGTCTTGAGCGGCGCCGGGCCGCCCACACCGGGCTTGGCAGCTACATCACTCATAACGCAGTGCCTCCGCCGGATTGACGCGGCTGGCACGCCAGCTCGGGTACAGCGTGGCCACAAAAGCCAGCACCAGGGATATGAGCGCGATGGGCAGGATGTCGTTCATCTGGGGATCGCTGGGCATGCGGCTGATCAGGTAAATGTCTTGCGGTAAAAAGGTTGCGCCCAGCGCATGCTCCAGCGCCGGCACGATCACGTCGATGTTGAACGCCACGCCCAGCCCCAGCAACAGACCGGCCAAGGTGCCGATGACGCCGACCATGGCGCCCTGCACCACGAAGATGCCCATGATGCTGCCCGGGCTGGCGCCCAGGGTGCGCAGGATGGCGATGTCAGCCCGCTTATCGGTGACCGTCATCACCAGCGTACTCACCAGATTGAAGGCAGCCACGGCCACGATCAGCGTGAGGATGATGAACATCATGCGTTTTTCCACCTGCACTGCGGAAAACCAGGTGCGGTTCTGGCGCGTCCAGTCGCGCACATACAGCTCACCGGTCAGTGTGCGCGCAAGGTCCGCCGCCACCGAGCGCGCCTGCTGCAGGTCGTGCAGCTTGAGGCGCACGCCGGTGGGCCCTTCGAGGCGGAAGATGCGCGCAGCGTCCTGCCAGTGCATCATCAACAGCGCCGAGTCGTACTCAAAGTGGCCAGAGTCAAACGTGCCCACCACCGTCATCTGCTTGAGGCGCGGCACCACACCCGCAGGTGTCACCTCGCCACTGGGCGCCACCAGGGTGACACGGTCGCCGGTGCGCACACCCAGGCTGCGCGCCAGTTCGGCCCCCAGCACCACGCCGAATTCACCCGCCTTGAGCTGATTGAGCACGGCTGCCTGCGGGCCAGCGGCCAGGTCGGTGACTTCATGCTCCAGCGCGGGGTCAATGCCGCGCACCATCACGCCCTTCATGTCCTCGCCGCGCGCCAGCAGGGCTTGTGCCGCAATGAAAGGTGCAGCGCCCACTACCTGCGGATGGGCCTTGACTTCCTTGAGCGTGGTGGCCAAGTCCGGCAGCGCTTGGCCATTGGCGGCGTAGACCTCGATGTGGGAGACCACGCTGAGCATGCGATCACGCACCTCTTTCTGGAAGCCGTTCATCACGCTCAGAACGATGATGAGCGCAGCCACGCCCAGGGCAATGCCCAACATGGATACGCCGGAGATGAAGGAGATAAAGCCGTTACGCCGGGCGGCGCGGCCCGCGCGCGTGTAGCGCCAGCCGATCAGCAACTCATAGGGAATTTGTTTCACGCCCTGATTGTGGCATCTGGCCGCCGCCTTTGCCTTTGCAGCACGGCTGCTTTGCAAAGCCGTGACAATACAGGCCCATGCCAACCCTGATTCCCTACGCCAAGCCGCCCCTGCAGCACTGCCAGCAGGCGCTGCCGCAACTGCAATTGCCCAACCTGCTGGCACTGCTGCGCCTGCTGCAACCCGGACAGCGCCATCAGGGCGAGGAAGATTCGCTCACTCCCCTGCCGGAAACACTGCGTGCCCAGGCCCTGGGCCTGCCCGCTGCAGACGGGCTGGTGCCCTGGGCAGCGCTGCAAGCCCTGCAACTGCAGCTACCCCCTGCAGGCCAAGATGAAGGCTGGGCCTGGCTAAGCCCCTGCCACTGGCAGGTCAACAGCGACCATGTGCGCATGGCCGACCCCGCCGACTCCCGCATCAGCGAAGCCGAGTCCCGCGCCCTGATGGAGACCATGCGCAGCTTCTTCACCGAAGATGGTATCCAGTTGCATGACTGGCACGACGGCCATTGGCTGGCACGCGGAGCCGTGTTCCGCGATCTGCAGACCGCGTCACTGGCACGCGCTGCCGGCGGCGCGGTCGATCACTGGCTGCCACGCCAGCCGCAGGCGCGCAGCCTGCGCCGTTTGCAGAATGAAATGCAGATGCTGCTCTATACCCACCCGGTAAACGATGCCCGCGCTGCCGCCGCTTTGCTGCCCGTCAATTCGTTCTGGGTCAGCGGCACCGGCGGCTTGCCAGCAGGCTTTGTTCCCAACACCATTGAAAACGATGCACACGTTACCGACTTGCAGCAAGCCGCATTGCGGGACGATGCCGCCGCCTGGGCGCAAGCCTGGCAGGCCATCGACAGCGGCACCATGGCCGCGCTGCTGCAGCAAGCGCGCGCTGGTCAGCCGGTGCAACTGACGCTGTGCGCAGAGAACAGCGCCCAGACCTATTCCCTGCAAACGCGCAGCCTGTGGTCACGCATCACCGGCTTGCGCGGCCCTACTGACATCGCGGCACTGCTGCAAAACCTCTGATTTTTTTCGTCACACCATGCACATCACCACCCGCGACATACCGCCGCGCACCGTCTGGACCCTGGAGCAGGCCGGCATCCATCCTCTGCTGGCGCGGCTTTACGCCGCGCGTGGCGTAAAAGGCACCGAAGAATTGGACGATGCGCTGTCGCGGCTGCTGCCGCCAGCATCGCTGCTGGGCGCAGACCAAGCCGCGGTATTTCTGGCCGATGCCATGGAGCAGAACAAGAAGCTATGCATCGTGGCCGACTACGACTGCGACGGCGCCACGGCCTGCGCTGTGGCCCTGCGTGGCCTGCGCCTGCTGGGAGCGAAAAACGTGGACTATCTGGTGCCGGACCGTGTGGTCGATGGCTACGGCCTGACCGCACCCATTGCCCAGCGCGTGGCCGACAGCGGCGCGGATGTGTTGATCACGGTGGACAACGGCATCGCCAGCATGGACGGCGTGGCCCATGCCAAGCAGCTGGGGCTGCAGGTGCTGGTGACCGACCACCACCTACCCGCCGCCAACGGCAAGACCGGCGCCATTGAGTTGCCCGCTGCCGACGTCATCGTCAACCCCAACCAGCCGGGCGACAGCTTCGAGAGCAAGTCCATGGCGGGGGTGGGTGTGATGTTCTATGTGCTGCTGGCGCTGCGCAGCGAGCTGCGGGCGCGCGGGGTGTTTGATGCATCCAGTCAGCCCAAACTGGACACCTTGTTGCCGCTGGTTGCCTTGGGGACGGTCGCCGACGTCGTCAAGCTCGATGCCAACAACCGCCGACTGGTAGCGCAGGGCCTCAAACGCGTGCGCGCCGGTGCCATGCCTGCCGGTCTCGCAGCATTGTTCAGCGCGGCGGGCCGCAATGCACGCGCTGCAACCACCTTTGACTTTGGCTTTGCCCTGGGGCCGCGCATCAACGCCGCCGGCCGCCTGTCGGACATGACGCTGGGCATCGAATGCCTGATCACCGATGACGCCGCACGGGCCGACGAGCTGGCCAAGATGCTGGACGGCATCAACCGCGAGCGCCGCGTCATCGAAGGCGATATGCGCGACCAGGCCATGGATATCGTGGAGTCGCTGTTTGATGAGGATGACGAGCCACCACCTGCGGTGTGCGTGTTCGACCCGGACTTCCACGAAGGCGTGGTGGGCATCGTGGCTTCGCGCATCAAGGACAAGCTGCACCGCCCCAGTTTCGTATTTGCTGCAAGCCAGGCACCGGGCAAGGAGCACGAGCTCAAAGGTTCGGGCCGCAGCATTCCAGGCTTCCATTTGCGTGACGCGCTGGACCTGGTGGCCAAGCGCTACCCCGGCGTGCTGCTGCGCTTTGGCGGCCACGCCATGGCGGCCGGCTGCACCATCCACGAGGATGGTCTGGATGCCTTCGAGCAAGGCCTGACCGAAGTGGCCCAGGAGTGGCTGGACGCCGCCACCCTCACCCGCCGCCTGGAAACCGATGGCCCGCTGGAGCCGCAGTACCTGCGCGTGGACTTGGTGGACACCTTGCACAAGGAGGTTTGGGGCCAGGGCTTTGCGCCACCTACCTTCAGCGAAGAAGTGGAGGTCGTGTCACAACGCCTGGTCGGTGAGAAGCATCTGCAGCTCAAGCTCAAACACCAGGGCCAGCCGGTAGACGGCATCTGGTTCGGCCACACCGAACAATTGCCACCGCGGGTCAAGCTGGCATTCCGGCTGGATGCAGATGAGTGGAATGGAGTGCGTAGAGTGCGCTTTCTGGTCGAGGGTGCAGAAGTCTGAAGACACGTCTTTGAGAGCTCGAATTGGTACTCTACCGGGTGTAATATCACTCGTAGTTGGGCACGCTGGAACGCCACACTGTGCGGTGTCCATCGATAAAAAAATGGGGATATCAAAATGAACAGCATCTACTCCAAAATGAAAGTCGGCCAGCGCCTGTCGCTGGCCTTCGCACTCATCATGGTGCTTTCCATGGCTTCGCTGTTGATTGCGATTCAGCGCCTGAGCCAGGTAGGCGAATCCACCCGCGACATGATGGCTGGCCCTTTGATGGCGGAACGACTCGCTTCAGATTGGAACCGCAATATTTCCGCGGGCGTGCGCCGTACAGCGGCCATTGCCCGCAGCAGCGACCCCTCACTGGCAGACTATTTCAAGCAGGACCAGGAAGAGTCCACCAAGATGTCAGGCGAAATGCAGAAAGCCTTGGAGCCGCTTATGGACCTGCCGGAAGAGCAGCGTCTGTTCAAGGAGATTGGCGACCTGCGTAAGGTCTATTTGGATACTCGCAATGAAATTGTCGGTCTGAAGAAGGATGGCAAGGCCGATGAGGCACTCAAGCTGATGGAGGAAAAGTTCACGCCCGCTTCCAAGCTGTATCTGAGCAAGATCGGCGAACTGCTGCAGAACCAGCGTGACCAGGTCAATGCCTTTGCCAAGAAGATCGACCAGAACTACGAGTCCAGCCGCAATCTGTTGATCGCGCTGGGCG
The DNA here is from genome assembly GCF_058801025.1 of Rhodoferax sp. GW822-FHT04A08. Lineage (NCBI taxonomy): Bacteria > Pseudomonadati > Pseudomonadota > Betaproteobacteria > Burkholderiales > Comamonadaceae > Rhodoferax > Rhodoferax sp. GW822-FHT04A08. Next base: position 122,598 of record NZ_JBXAMW010000012.1, on the reverse strand, counting down.
TGATCGGACTGGCCATCAGCGTATTCCTGGCCTGGACGCTGTCCTCCTCCATCACCAAGCCCCTGACGCAAGCCAATGCGCTCGCAACACAGGTCGCAGCCGGTGACTTGACTGTGCACATCGATGCCAGCGGTCGCGATGAAATCAGCACCCTGCTACAGAGTCTTCAAGCCATGCAAGGCAGTCTGGTGCAAGTGGTGAGCAAGGTGCGTGTGGGTTCCGAAGGTGTTGCAACTGCGAGCTCGGAAATCGCCCAGGGCAACCAGGACTTGAGTTCGCGCACCGAAAGCCAGGCCAGCGCTTTGGAAGAAACCGCTGCCAGCATGGAGGAACTCTCGAGCACCGTCAACCAGAACGCCGACTCCGCACGTCAGGCCAACCAGTTGGCGATCAACGCATCTACCGTCGCCGTACAAGGCGGTGCCGTGGTCGGTCAGGTGGTGGAGACCATGAAAGGCATCAACGACTCTTCGCGCAAGATCAGCGACATCATCAGCGTCATCGACGGCATTGCCTTCCAGACCAATATCCTGGCGCTCAACGCTGCGGTGGAAGCAGCGCGTGCGGGCGAACAGGGCCGCGGCTTTGCCGTGGTCGCCAGCGAAGTGCGCTCCTTGGCCGGACGCTCGGCCGAAGCGGCCAAGGAGATCAAGAGCCTGATCAACGCCAGCGTGGAACGGGTCGAACAAGGCACCGCACTGGTGGATCAGGCCGGAACCACCATGGCCGAAGTGGTGAGCAGCATTCGCCGCGTCACCGACATCATGGGAGAGATCAGCTCAGCCAGCAGCGAGCAGGCCGCTGGGGTATCCCAGGTCGGAGAAGCTGTCAACCAGATGGACCAGGTGACCCAGCAGAATGCCGCACTGGTTGAGCAGATGGCCGCCGCGGCAAGCAGCCTCAGGTCGCAAGCCCACGATCTGGTGCAGGTGGTCTCTACCTTCAAGCTCTCGGCCAGCGATACCTTGCAGGTCACGCACCAACGCGCCCCGGCGCCCAAGCTCGCACCAAAGTCTTTGCCCAAGGCCGTGACGCAGCCGGCACGTGCGCCCCAAGCTCTGGCCGGCAAACCTTCCAAACCTCCCATGGCCAAGGCCAGCGCACCCAAGTCCTTGCCACAACCCAAGGCCGTGGCAACCGCGCAAGCAGCCAAGACGAATGACGATGAATGGGAGACCTTTTAAGGTCCGGCAGGGCTACATTGCCCGTGCAGGCAATTGCAGGCACATGAAGACACTGAAAGGGTCTTCCACGTAGTCTGCAAAGGGACCGCAATAGCCAAAGCCATGGCGCTCATACAGGGCGCGCGCTGGCGCAAAGGCCGGCGCGGTGCCGGTTTCCAGATACAGCCGGTCGTATCCGCGATCCCGCGCCACCTGCACGATGTGCGCCAACACGCGGGCAGCCACGCCTTTGCGCAGATGGGCCGCCACGGTGCGCATGGACTTGACCTCGGCCTGCGTGGCGTCCAGTTCCTTGAGTGCGCCACAACCCAGCAATGTTTCGCCGTCCCACGCGGACCAGAAAGTGATCTCTGGCTTGCGCAGTCCGTCCAGGTCCAGCGCGTGCACACTCTCCGGTGGTGAATGCGCAAACATGCTGGCCCGGTGTGCTTGGAGCAAAGCAATGATTTGCGCGCCGCGCAAATCGTCCTGCTTGATCTGCATGGGGGTGCTCATGCGACCACCGCCTCTTGGGATGCTGGCACAGGTGACTGCAGGTAGCGCGCCACAAAGGCTCCCACGGCCGTTTCCGGCAGATCAATCCAGACGGTGTGACCACTGCCCAGCGCGGACTGCACCGGCTCGCCGTCGGCATTCTGCATGCGCTGGATCTGCACATCAAAGTTGCCACTGGGGTGGATGATCTCCAGCGTGTCACCCACCGAGAACTTGTTGCGGGCATTGACCTGCACCATGCCGCGCACCGCATCGAAAGCTACCGCATCGCCCACGTACAGGCTGCGGCCCGATTCGGAATAACCGCGCAGGTAGTTCTGGGTTTCCTCCGGCGTGTGACGCTGGAAGAAGCCGGAGGTATAGCCCCGGTTGGCCAGGCCTTCGAGCTGCCCCAGCAGGGCCGGGTCCAGCTCCCGTCCGGCCACCGCATCGTCAATCGCCTTGCGGTAGGCCTGGGCGGTGCGGCACACGTAGTAGGGGCTCTTGGTGCGCCCTTCGATCTTGAGCGAGTCGATGCCGATATCCACCAGACGCTTCACATGTTCGATAGCGCGCAGGTCCTTGGAATTCATCACATAGGTGCCGTGCTCGTCTTCCTCAATGGGCATGTAGCTGCCCGGGCGCTGGCTCTCTTCGATGAGGTAGACGCCGGACGGATGGGCACTGCCCGAATCCTGCGAGGAAGAGCCGCAACTGCCGCAGCCAGATTCGCGTGCGCCCGCCGCTGTGGGCGCGAGGATGTCGCCGGACGCGTCTTCCACGCCCTGAAGGGTTTTGTAGTCCCAGCGACAGGAGTTGGTGCAGCTGCCCTGGTTGGCGTCGCGGTGGTTGAAGTAGCCCGATAGCAGGCAGCGGCCCGAGTAGGCGATGCACAGCGCACCGTGCACGAAGACTTCCAGCTCGGTGTCCGGACATTCCTGGCGGATGCGTTCCACCTGGTCGAGCGAGAGTTCGCGCGACAGGATGACGCGGGCAATGCCCACGCTCTTCCAGAACTTCACCGCGGCAGAGTTCACCGTATTGGCCTGCACCGATAGGTGGATTTCCATCTCTGGCCAAGCCTCGCGCGCCATCATGATCAAGCCGGGGTCGGACATGATCATGGCGTCGGGCTTCAAGGCAATGACCGGATTCATATTGGCCACATAGCTCTTGAGCTTGTTGTCGTGCGGATAGATGTTGGACACCAGATAGAACTTGTTGCCTAGCGCATGGGCCTTGGCGATGCCCTCGCCCAGCGTGGCCAGGTCGCCGAAATCGTTGTTGCGCACGCGCAGGGAATAACGCGGCTGCCCAGCGTAGACGGCAGTGGCACCAAAGGCAAACGCGGTCTCCAGCATGGACAGAGAACCGGCTGGGGCGAGGAGTTCGGGGGTCTTGACTTGCATGCTGCGATTATCCCAGCGTCCACTGAAAGGCAAAATGCGGTGCTTCAACCCGGAACCAAGGCGCTGCACCATGAAAAAACACCTCACCATCCTGACCGGCGCGTCCCGTGGCATGGGACTGGCGCTGGCCGAGCAATTGCTGACCCCAAACGCCCTGCTGCTCTGCATCTCAAGAAACTCCAACACGCAACTGGCTCAACAGGCTGGCACCTGCGGCGCCGAGCTGCTGCAGTGGCAGGCTGACCTGAGTGACGCGGCACCTGTGGCGCAGCGAGTAGGCGACTGGCTGTTGGCACTGGACGCCGATACGCTGGCCAGTGCCACCCTCATCAACAACGCGGGCGTGATTCCGGCGCTCACGCCCTTGCGCGAGGGCGAAGCGACCGAGCTGGCCCGCGCCCTGCGCGTAGGCCTCGAAGCGCCCATGCTGCTGTGCGGCGCCTTTCTTGGCGCGACCCAGCACTGGGCCCAAGTCCCGCGCAAGGTGCTGAATATTTCCTCGGGACTGGGTCGTCGCGCCATGGCATCGTCGGGCGCCTACTGCGCGGCCAAGGCTGGCATGGACCATTTCACCCGTTGCCTGGCACTGGAGGAAGCGTTGCTGCCACACGGCGCGCGCGTCTGCTCATTGGCGCCCGGCGTGATCGATACCGACATGCAGGTGCAGTTGCGAACTGCAGATGCCACGCAGTTTCCCGACCAGGGTGGTTTTGCCGCCCTCAAAGAAAAAGGCCAGCTCACCAGCCCTGCCGATGCGGCAAGGCGATTGCTGGCCTATCTGGCCCGACCCGACTTTGGCGCCGAGCCGGTGGCAGATGTCAGGAACTGAACTTACAGACGCTCAAACACGCAGGCAATGCCCTGGCCACCGCCGATGCACATGGTCACCAGGCCGTACTTGCCGCCAATGCGTTGCAGCTCATAGATCAGCTTGGTTGCGATGAACGCGCCGGAGCAACCGATGGGGTGACCCAAGGCGATGGCACCGCCGTTGGGGTTGGTCTTGGCCATGTCCAGGCCCAGGCCGCGGGAAACAGCAATGGCTTGAGCGGCAAAGGCCTCGTTGCTTTCGATCACATCCATCTGGTCCAGCGTCAGGCCGGCCTTCTTCAGGGCCAGCTTGGACGCAGGGATGGGGCCTTCACCCATGATTTCGTTGGGCACACCGGCCACGGCGTAGGACACTAGGCGGGCAATGGGCTTGTGGCCGGCTGAAGCAGCCACTGCGGCATCGGCCAGCACGAAGAAGGCCGCACCGTCGTTGATGCCGGAGGCATTGCCCGCAGTCACGGTGCCGCCTTCCTTCTTGAACGCGGGCTTGAGTTTGGCCAGCGACTCCAGGGTGGTCTCGGGCTTGACGTGTTCATCGGTGTCGAACACCACTTCGCCCTTGCGGGTCTTCTTCACGATGGGAACGATCTGGGACTTGAAGCGGCCTTCTGCGATGGCAGCAGCCGCACGACGGTGCGACTCCACCGACAGTGTGTCCTGCTCTTCGCGGGTGATGCCCCATTTGGTCACCAGGTTTTCTGCCGTCACACCCATATGGCCCACGCCGAACGGGTCGGTCAGAGTGGCCACCATGGTGTCAATCATCTTGGTGTCGCCCATGCGTGCGCCATTGCGCATGGCAGTGGACAGGTAACCGGCGCGGCTCATGACTTCCACACCGCCACCGATGCCGTATTCGCAGTCGCCCAGCAGGATGTTCTGTGCCGTAGTGACGATGGCCTGCAGGCCGGAAGAGCACAGGCGGTTGAGCGCCATGGCCACCGACTCATTGGACAGGCCAGCCTGGATGGAAGCGACGCGTGCCACATAGGGAAAGCGGCTTTCCGTGGGGATGGTGTTGCCGACAGTCACGTAGTTGATGACCTTGGGGTCCACGCCGGAACGGGCAATCGCCTCCTTCATCACGGTGCCGGCCAGCTCGCAGGGCTCGATGTCTGCCAAAGCTCCACCGAAAGTACCGATGGCCGAACGGGCTGCGCCCAACACTACAACTTCACGCTTGCTCATGTTTTGTCTCCTGATTGCTTGAAATGGGTTACGGGATAAAAAGAACAGGTCTGCGGCCGGAAATTCTGATCGTGCTTCCGTACCACTGGCTTACATATTAGGCCTCTGACTGAAAACCGCCTGAACGTAAGGTGACAACCAGCGTGTCGCGGTGTCCGCTGGGCTCCAGCGGTTGGATGGGCGTGCTTTCGTGGATCACGCGCGCGTCGTCCAGCAGCAGCACGGACCAAGGCTGCGAGAGGGTAAAGCGCTGTCCCTTGGGGCCATCGGCCTCAAACACCCGGGTCTCGCCGCCCTTGACGCCGGCACGCTCCACCATGAACACGGCCACCATGTCAACGCCATCGCGGTGCGCGCCTTCCGGTGTGGGGCGGCCAATGCCATCGGTGGTATCGATGCGGAACTGGTGCGCCTCGACAAACCAAGGCTGCTGCCCTTTGAGGTCCGAGCACACCCGGCCCAGCCAGACCAGCAACTGTGACCAGGCCGGCTGCTCCACCAGCGTAGCGTGCATGGGCTCGAAGTGGCGTTCCAACCCCCCGTGCAGGGCGTTGTATTCCAGCGGTTGCCAGTGCGGACGATGCGGCACCTGGGTAGTGGCATCGCCGTTCACCACAAAGCAGCTATGGCGCCTGCGCCGGTAGCGTCCGCCGTCGCGCAGATAGCCGTCAGGCGGCAAGTCATTCCATTCGGGGCGCCAGGCCATCAGCTCCGGCATGGAAGCGTGGCTGAGCTCAGCCACTTGTTCAGCGCTGAGCACGGCAAAACCTTGCAACTGCAATATGCGGCCCAAATCGGCGCTGCGGTCCAGGACAGGGGGCGAAAATGTGAGGGACATAAAATAGGTGACTGGCGAACAGCCGATCATTATCCGTCGGCCCAAGCGGCCGATTGCTCAGTGCACGTGACCTGCATCAAGGTCTGGCGCCGGCAGACCACGTAAAGTCACCTCCTCAGTTTTGGAGAAGCACATATGCAAGCAACCGCGGACCGTAAGACCATGCAATGGACACCCACCCTGGCGTTGGATATGCCGATGATGGACGACACCCACGAAGAATTTATCGCCCTGCTGGCGGCGGCCGTGGAAGCGCCCGATGAGACGCTTCTGTCCCGCTGGGCTGAACTGATAGACCACACCCAGGAGCATTTCGACCGTGAGGACCAGTGGATGCAGGCCACCGGTTTTTCCGCAGAGAACTGCCACGCAACCCAGCACAACATCATCCTGCAGGTGATGCGTGAAGGCGGCAAGCGTGGACTGCAAGGCGAACTGGACCTGGTGCGCCAGATGGCACACGAGCTGGGCCTGTGGTTCGTCAACCATGTGCAAAGCATGGATGCCGGGCTGGCCCTGCATTTGCGTTCTGCCGGCTTTGATCCAGCCACGGGTGAAATGAGTCAACCATCCGCTCTACCTGCCGAACAGATCCATGGCTGCGGTGGAGGCACTTGTGGCTCATCGGCGGGCGCGCCGGAAGTGCCGGCCAACACGGCTGTTACAGCCTGATGCAGGACGCCCCCGCCGACCTGCGCCACCGTCCCCATGAGGATGTGCAGGCCCTGATCACCGGCACCCTGTTCGTCGCACTGGGCGTGGTGATGTTCGGTCGCACCGGACTGCTGACCGGCGGCACGGCGGGCGTTGCGTTCCTGATCCATTACGCCACCGGCTGGAACTTCGGGCTGGTGTTCTTCCTCATCAACTTGCCCTTCTACGGTCTTGCCTTCCAGCGCATGGGCAGGGTATTCACCCTCAAGACCTTTGTGTCGGTGGCCCTGCTGGCGAGCATCAGCAACCTGCTGCCGCAGTGGATTTCCCTGGGCGCCATCAACCCCGTGTTTGCCAGTGTGGCCGGTGGTCTGCTCATGGGCACTGGCATGCTGATCCTGTTCCGGCACCAGGCCAGCCTGGGCGGCTTCAATGTGCTGGCACTGTATCTGCAGGAGCGCTACGGCTGGCGTGCAGGCTTCATACAGATGGGGCTGGACTGCGCCATCGTGGCGCTGGCTTTTGCCGTGACCGACTGGTGGCATATTGCCCTGTCCATTCTGGGCGCCGTGATGCTCAACCAGACCCTGGCCCTCAACCACCGCAAGGGGCGCTACGTGGCCATCTAATCCAGCAACGCGGCGTACACCATGGCCCGAAACCTCGGGCGATAGATGTCACGCTGGTTGGGTGCCTGGGTCAGCAGAATCGCAAACAGCTCCTTGGCTGGGTCCACGAAGAAGGTGGTTCCACCAATGCCACCCCAGCTGTACAGGCCGGCTGAACCCGGTTGCGGATCCAGCCCGTCCTGCAGTTTGACGGAAAAGCCCAAGCCGAAGCCCACGCCCTGTGCCAGCATGTAGCCCGAACGCTGAGTGAAGTGCTGGGCCATCTGCCCCAGGTGGTCCGTAGTCATGTTGCGCACCGTGTTGGGCATGAGAATGCGTTGCCCCTGCAGTTCGCCACCATTCTGCAGGCACTGCAGGAAGCGGGCGTAGTCGCCCACGGTGGACACTAGGCCAGCGCCACCGGATTCCATGGGATAGGGTTGGCGAATATCAATGAGTTCCACAGGCGCGCCCGTATCGGGGCACACGGCGAACGGCTCCGCAATGCGGTGTTGCTGCGTCGGCTCCACATGGAAGACAGTGTCCGCCATGCCCAGGGGATCTAGGATGTTCTGTTGCAGGAACGCTCCCAGCGTCTGCCCAGTCACGGCTTCGATCAGGCTGCCCAGCAAGTCGGTTGCACGGCTGTAGCCGAAGGTGGTGCCCGGCTCGAACATCAGCGGCAGGGTGGAAAGCACCTGGGAGAACTCACGATTGGTCTTCTTGCGCGACCACAGGTCGGCTTGTGCATACAGCTGCTGCACCGGCTCGGTTCCTAAAATCTCGTAGGTCAGCCCGGAGGTATGGCGCAGCAAGTCCTGCACCGTCGGTGCAATGCGCGGCCTGTGCTTGACGGGTTGCCCATCCACCAGCGAAACCACCTGCACGTCCGTGAATTCGGGCAGGTACTTCCAGATCGGATCGCCCAACAAAACCCGCCCTTGCTCGGCGAGCATCATCACCGCTACCGAGACAATCGGTTTGGTCATGGAATAGATGCGAAACAGCGAGTCCGGCGACATGGCAGTGCCGGTGTTCGCATCCTGCATGCCTACGCTGCTTTGGAGCACCACCTTACCACGACGTACCACCATCGCCACCGCACCCGGCAGGTGTCTTCGATTGGAAGCATCCGACAACATGGCGTCGATGCGTTGCAGGCGTGCGGGCACAAAGCCCAAGGACTCAGGGGCGGCGGTGTCAAACAGTGAGTGGCTGGTCATTCGGATTTTCCAATGTGGATGGCGTATGGCATGTTTTCTGCTTTTGGAAATTTACCAAGAGTTTGCGACAAATTAGCTCATAACTATTTTGCATAATTTTCAAGAGTAAACCCTGAGCGTAGGGCAAGTAACATGCCGCTACATTCACCTCGTTGGTGCACCCAGAGGTGCCGCGTCGAAACATTAGTCAACACAGGAGTATTACTACATGACTATGAAATCACTGAAGATCGTTGCTGCCATTGTGGCCACCATGGGTACTTTGGTTGCCAGCCCGGCGTTTGCCGGCAAGACCCTGGACGCCATCAAGGCGCGCGGGCAAGTGATTTGCGGCGTAAACACCGGTCTGGCTGGTTTCGGTGCTGCTGATTCTGGTGGCAAGTGGACCGGTCTCGATGTGGATATCTGCCGCGCGGTGGCTGCAGCCACCCTGGGAGACGGCGAAAAGGTGAAGTACGTCCCGCTGAATGCACAGGCCCGCTTCACCGCGCTGCAATCCGGCGAAGTTGACATCCTGTCGCGCAACACCACATTCACCCTGACCCGCGATGCGTCCCTGGGCCTGAGCCAGACAGCCGTGACTTACTACGATGGCCAGGGCTTCATGGTTACGGTCAAGAGCAAGATCAAGAGTGCCAAACAGCTTAAGGGCCAAACCGTTTGCGTGCAGTCCGGCACCACGACCGAGAAGAATCTGACCGACTTCTCCAAGGCCTCCGGCCTGGGCATCAAGCCTGTGGTGTTTGAAAAACTGGAAGCTGCGGAAGGCGCCTACTTCTCCGGTCGTTGCGTGGCCTACACCACCGACGCATCCGGCCTAGCCTCTACCCGCAACAAGGTTGCCAAGAATCCCGCCGACCATGTGATCTTGCCGGACCTGATCTCCAAAGAGCCCCTGGGTCCCATGGTGCGCCGTGGCGATGACGAGTGGACCGCTATTGTCAAATGGACCATCTACGGTCTGCTGGAAGCCGAAGAATACGGTGTGACCGCAGCCAACGTTGACGAGCAGAAGGCCAACAGCAAAGACCCCATCGTGGGCCGCTTGCTGGGATCCACTGAAGACACCGGCAAGCTGCTGGGTCTCGACAAGGAATGGCTGGCACGTGCCATCAAGACCACGGGCAACTACGGTGAAATATTCGAACGCAACGTAGGTCCCAAATCGGCCCTGCAATTACCGCGTGGCCTGAACAACCTGTGGAACAAGGGCGGCGTCCAGTACGCACCACCCTTGCGCTAATTCACCCACACGCACAGGGCCAGCGGCCTTGGCATATCCCCGGGGGGCAGAAACACACCTGTGACTCTGCCCCTTTGTCTTTGTATTTGGATCCACCCTTTACAACAACCCATGTCCACTTCCCACAAACCACCCAAACAGCCCTGGTCCTGGCGTAGTCAGGCATTCCGCGGCCTGATCTACCAGTTGGTCACCGTGGCAGTCATCGTCGCTGTGGTGCTCTACCTGGCACACAACACCAAAGTCAACATGAATGCCCGCGGCATCCAGAGCGGCTGGGACTTCATGCTGGGCGGCGCCGGCTTTGACATCGGCGAGAGCCTGTTCGCCTATGACTCCGCCGACCCGTACTGGAAGGCCTACCTCATCGGCTTTTCCAACACGCTCAGGGTTGCCATCCTGGGCATCATCCTGACCACCATTCTGGGTACGCTAATCGGCGTGGGGCGCTTCTCCCGCAATGCGCTGGTACGTGGCATTTGCGTGTGCTACGTGGAGTTCTTCCGCAACATTCCGGTGCTGCTGCAGTTGCTCATGTGGTATCTGATGTTTACCGAAGTGCTACCCGAATCCGCTGAGCCGCTGGTGCTGGGACCGCTTTACTTGAGCAAGGGCGGCCTGAATTTTCCGGTTCCGGTATGGGGTACGGGCCAGTTGTATGCGGTCATCGGCATGGCAGTGGCGATTGTGGTTGCGTTGTTCTACCGAAGTTACGCCATCCGGTCGTTTGAGAAGACCGGTGTGCCCAAGAGCCTGTTCTGGGTGCCCGTAGGTATCGTCATCGGCTTTGGTGTGGTGGGCTGGATCGTAGGCGGTGCGCCCATGGAGTTCAACATGCCGGTCAAGGGCGAATTCGCCATTGAAAACGGTGGAGCGCTGACACCAGAGTTTCTCTCGGTGCTGTTGGGCCTGACCGTCTACACCGCCGCCTTTGTGGCAGAGGTGGTGCGCGGAGGCATCCAGTCGGTGGCCTTGGGCCAGTCGGAAGCAGCGGCAGCATTGGGTCTGAGCCGCGGCCAGACCATGCGACTGGTGACGCTGCCGCAGGCACTGCGCGTGATCATCCCACCGGTAACCAACCAGTTCCTCAACCTGACCAAGAACTCCTCCCTGGCGGTGGCCATTGGCTATCCGGATGTGGTGTCCATTTCCAACACGGCCATCAACCAGACCGGGCGGGCGGTGGAATGCATTGCCGTGATCATGCTGGTGTACTTGAGCACCTCGCTGTTCACATCCATCAGCATGAACTGGTACAACAACCGTTCGGCCATCAGGGAACGCTAGGGGCTCGCCATGACTGCAACCATTTTTCAACCTATTGCACCACGCCCCGCCCCGGTCAAGACCGAGGGGCTGGCCGCCTGGATCAAATTCAACCTGTTTGCCAACCTGCCCACGTCGATAGGCACCATCATCATCGGTCTAGTACTGCTGGCCATCGTGCCCCGCTTCATCAACTGGGCCTTCATCAACGCCGTCTGGGCCAAGGACTACGATGCCTGCCACGCGGCCGCAGGGGCCTGCTGGGGCGTGGTGGCAGAGAAGTACCGCATCATCATCTTCGGCCGTTATCCGTTTGAAGAACAATGGCGGCCACTGGTATCCGCGCTGGCGCTTCTGGGACTGCTGGTGGCCAGTTGCATGCGCGCGTTCTGGAAACCCTGGCTGGCGGCGCTGTGGATTGGCGTGCTGGCCTTCTTCTTCACGGTGATGTATGGCGGCGTTCTGGGCCTCTCACGTGTGGATACGGACCGCTGGGGTGGCTTGCCGCTGACGCTGTTGCTGGCATCCCTGTCGATGTCCATGGCCTTCCCGATTGCGCTGGTGATCGCGCTGGGCCGCCGCTCCAAGCTGCCCGCCATCCGCAGCGTGTGCACCATCTATGTGGAGCTGATTCGCGGCGTGCCGCTGATCTCGGTGCTGTTCATGGCGTCGTTCATGTTCCCCCTGCTCATGCCGCAAGGCTTCAGCATTGATGTGCTGGTGCGGGTGCTGGCCGGCATTACCCTGTTTGCCGCGGCCTACATGGCCGAAGTCATACGCGGTGGCCTGCAGGCGGTGCCCAAGGGGCAGGTGGAGGCAGCGGCCACACTGGGCCTGAGCTACTGGCAGACGCAGCGCAAAATCGTGTTGCCCCAGGCGCTGGCCATGGTGGTGCCCGGCGTCATGAACAACTTCATTTCCACCTTCAAGGACACCTCGCTGGTCACCATCGTGAGCCTGTATGAGCTTACCGGCGCCATGAGCATGGCGCTGAACTCGGATGCCAACTGGCGACCATTCAAGATCGAGGGCTACCTCTTCATCGCCCTGATCTATTTCATTTTCTGCTTCTCCATGTCGCGCTACAGCATCTGGATTGAAAAGCAGGTCAACAAAAGCAAGCTGCGCTAAGGATTCACCATGTCAGAACACATCATTACCTTCGACAAAGTCAACAAATGGTATGGCAACAGTTTTCACGTGCTGCGTGACATCGACCTGCAGGTCAAGACCGGCGAGCGCATCGTGGTTTGCGGCCCATCGGGCTCAGGCAAGTCGACCCTGATCCGCTGCATCAACCGCCTGGAAGAGCACCAGCAAGGCCACCTCACCGTGGACGGTGTGGAGCTCACTGACGACGTCAAGGCCATTGACGATGTGCGCAAGAAAGTCGGCATGGTGTTCCAGCAGTTCAACCTGTTCCCCCATCTCACGGTGCTGGAAAACCTCACGCTGTCCCCGATGTGGGTAGGCAAGATGCCCAAGAAGGAAGCCGAAGAACGCGCCATGGCGCAACTGGAGCGCGTGCGCATTGCCAACCAGGCCAGCAAGTACCCGCTGCAGCTCTCGGGTGGCCAGCAGCAGCGTGTGGCGATTGCCCGCGCGCTGTGCCTCAAGCCCAAGATCATGCTGTTTGACGAGCCCACGTCGGCGCTGGACCCGGAGATGATCAAGGAAGTGCTGGACGTGATGATCGAGATGGCCAACCAGGGCATCACCATGCTATGCGTCACACACGAAATGGGCTTTGCCAAAGCCGTGGCCGACCGTGTGATCTTCATGGACCAGGGCCAGATCGTGGAGCAGAACAACCCGCACGACTTCTTCAACAACCCGCAGAGCGACCGCAGCCGGGACTTTCTCTCCAAGATTTTGGGGCACTGATTCAACGCTTGCGCTTCAACTGCGCCAATCTTGCCCTTACCCCCGTCTGGGTAAGGGCGGGGCAGTGGGAACTTACAAACAGCGCCACAGGGAAGACATCGCAAAGGAGAAGAAAAACCTCTCCGTGGCGTGCCCCAATCAATCTGAGTTAAATTCCCCGCATGTTGTCTTCCGTCCGGCCCCAAAAGGCCAAGCCCCCTACTTTTTCCAAAGCCGAGTTCCGTACCGCCCTGGGCATGTTTGCCACGGGCGTCACAGTAGTAACCGGACGTGCCCCTGACGGCAGTCTGGTGGGCCTGACGGCCAACTCGTTCAACTCGGTTTCGATGTCGCCGCCGCTGGTTTTGTGGAGCCTGTCGCAAACTGCGGGTTCCATGGCCGCCTTCAGCACCGGCTCACATTACGCCATCAACATCCTGAGTGCGGATCAGCAGGAACTGGCGCGCCAGTTCGCCGCAAAAGATGTAGACCGCTTTGCCGGTGTGAAGTACCACCTGGGCGCTGCCGGTGCACCCCTGATCGAAGGCGCGGCAGCCACGTTTGAATGCTTCAACCGCAGCCGCTACGAGGAAGGCGACCACGTGATCTTTGTCGGCGAGGTGGAGCGTTGCACGACGCTGGCCGGTGCATCTCCCCTGCTCTATCACGGCGGCAAGTTCTACGCGGAGCACCCGCTGTAAGCGAGCGGCCTGGCAAGGGCGTAGTCACCGACGCACTTCGCGCTGGAAGATTTCCAGGCTCAGTTTCTTCATGCCCACAAAGCTGGGTTCACTCAATGTGGCCAGCGTACGCGGACGCGGATCGTCGTACCGGAGTATCTCGGCCACCTTGGTCGGTCGTTTGGTCAGCAGCAGCACTTCGTCGGCCAGATACACCGCCTCCTCCAAATCATGCGACACCAGCAGCATGGTGGTGCCAGTCTGCATGAAGACCTCCTGCAATTTCTCCCGGATGAACAAGGTCATCTCGAAGTCCAGTGCGGAGAAAGGCTCGTCCAGAAACAGCACCTCGGGCTTGGGCGCAAGGGCCCGCATGATGGACGCGGTCTGCTGCTGTCCGCCGGAGAGTTCATAAGGGTAGCGGTTCAGATCGAACTTGACGTCGAATGACGCCACCAGCTCGGCCATGCGCCTATCCACTTCCGCCTTGGGCTTGCCTTCGAGTTTGAGCGGATAGGCGATGTTGTCGATGGTGCGCATCCAGGGGAACAGGGCCTCGCGGTAGTTCTGGAAGACGTAGCCGATCTTGGTGTCCTTCAGGCTTTTGCCATCGAAAAGAATTTCGCCGGAGTCCATGGGGATCAAGCCCGCGATCATGTTGATGAGCGTGCTCTTGCCGCAGCCGTTGGGCCCGAAGACCGAAACGATCTTGTGCTTTGGAATGTTCAGATCGAAGTTTTCATACAAGGGCCAGCCGGCAAAATACTTGGTCAGGCCGCGAATCGTGATGTGGGTTCCGGCGGGTCCGGGTTGGAAGGGTGGCGTGGGCACATCGGCGACCACGGCTGCGTTGAGAACTTCCATGGCTTACCTCCCACTCCAGTGCACGATCTTGCGTTCTGCAACCAAGAACAAAATATTCAGGGCGTATCCCAGGGCCCCCGCGGCCAGAATGGCTGCGTACATGCTCTTGACGTTGAGCACCTGCTGCGCATCGATGATGCGGTGGCCCAGCCCCGAGTCGGAACCAATGAACATCTCGGCAACAATGACAATCACCAGCGCCATCGACACTGCCGAGCGCAGGCCTACGAAAGACGGCTGCAGGCTCTCCCATATCAGCACATCCTTGAATACCTGCCAGCGCGAGGCGCCCATGACCTTGGCTGCCATGACGCGCTGTTTGCGTGCATTGATGACGCCGTATGCGCTGTTGAACACCACGATGAGCAGCGCACCAAATGCCGCAATGGCCACTTTGTTGACGTCGGATACGCCAAATATCAGGAGGAACAGCGGGATCAATGCGGAAGACGGCGTTGAACGAAAGAAGTCGATGAGGAACTCCACACTGCGGTAGGCCTTCTCGTTGCTTCCCAGCAAGACACCCAGTGGCATACCGACCACCGCCGCGATCAAAAAAGCTTCCAGTGTTCGCATGACGGTCACACCAAAGTCGGCCAGCAGCGGTCCGCCAGCCAGCCCCGTCACCATGGTGAAAATCGTGGCAAAGGGACTGGGCAATAAGATGGCCTTGATGAGACCGAAGCGCACCACCAGGTCCCAGATGATGAACAACACGATCGGGCCGATGAAGGGAATGAACCCTTCCCATCTGGATGGCTTGGGCAATATCCGGGTAGACATAGTCAGGCCTTGTAGAGCAGACCTTCGACCGCGACCTTTCGCTCGAAGATTCCCTTCTCCGTAAACAGGTCGTAGAACTTCTGGAAGTAGGCCACGTCGGCAGGCTTGAACTCGTTGTAGAGCATGTAGGACGCCAACGGCACCTCGCTGGTGAGCGGGCCTTCGATGGCGGTGTAGCCTTTCATGTATTGGCGCGCTTCATCCGGTTTGGTGCGCACCAATTCAATGCCGCGTGCATAGGCTGCGATGTATTTCTTGGCCACGTCCGGGCTCTTCTTGATGAACTCCGAAGTCAGGCTGGCCGATCCGCCATGCCAGGGAGCCATGGGGTCGCCCAGGATGTAGTGGGCCACTACGCCGGCTT
The DNA here is from genome assembly GCF_058801025.1 of Rhodoferax sp. GW822-FHT04A08. Lineage (NCBI taxonomy): Bacteria > Pseudomonadati > Pseudomonadota > Betaproteobacteria > Burkholderiales > Comamonadaceae > Rhodoferax > Rhodoferax sp. GW822-FHT04A08. Next base: position 107,126 of record NZ_JBXAMW010000012.1, on the reverse strand, counting down.
CAATCACCCGCGCGGTGCCATTCATGCGCCCCACCGTACCGGTGGGCTCCAGCGTGTAGCAGGCATCCACCTGACCAGCCACCAGCGCTGCCACATGCTGCCCAATGGGCAACTCCATGACCGTGGCGCCCGAGGCACCGGCGCGCTCCAGCATGGTCTTGCACAGGGTCACATTCTGGATGCCGGGACCGGACGCGACCTTCTTGCCCTTGAGTTCGGACACGGCCTTGACCGGGCTGTCCTTGGGCACGATGAACTCGTCCAGCACATGCTTGGCATTGCTCGGGTTGGTGGCAAAGATCTTGAACAGGCCTGGCTGCGCAATCTCTCCGATGGCCAGGTTGGCGGAACCCGTCCCGTTGGAGCTGCCATCGCTGCGCCCGGACAGCATGGCCTCCATCACCTGCTGCGCACCCGCAAACTTCAGCGCTTCCACATCCAGGCCGGCCTCTCTGAAGTAGCCCTTCTCAATGGCGGCAAAAAAAGGAAGCCCGGCTGCGACCGGCCAGAAGCCAATGCGCACCTTGACGCCCTGCGCCCGCACGATGGCAGGCATACCGAGGGCGCCCAATGCGCCTGCGGTCGCCGCGGTCTTGAGCAGTTTGCGTCTGGAGGTATCCGCGTGAAGGTATTGCTGCGTACCGTTGGCGTGTGACATGAAGAACTCCTACAGTTTGACGATGAGACCGTTAACACAGAGGGAGTTCGGGTTACATGCACCCTGATGCAACGCTATGGCAGCGCAATCCGGGATCACCGGCGTTGCATTGTCTGGTTGCTCACACAAAGGCACCATTTTTGAACACCCCTTCTTGTATCCAAGAAGGAATGCAAACTACGTGCCAAATTGCCTTTGCCTAACGCCTGGACAGCACGCGCGTGATTTCCGCCTGCAGCCGATCCAGGTCCAGCGGCTTGCACAGATAGCCATCGGCTCCTGCCTTCTGGTAGCGCAAGGCCTCGCCCGGCTCATCGTGGGAGGTTGCCATGATGATGGGTAGGTGAGCACCCGTCACGGCCTCCTGCGCACGTATGGCCGCCAGCGCTTCCAGTCCATCCATGACAGGCATCATGACGTCCATCAGCACCACGTCCACCTTCATCTTGGCCAGGCACTTGAGCGCCTTCTCGCCATCCTTCACCACCATGCCGGTATGGCCGAGCTGGGTCAGCAAACCCACCACCACACGCTGGTTGATGATGTTGTCCTCGGCCACCAGTACCTTCAAGGAGCGGGGCGCAACGGTGTGCGGGTTGGGCAGGGTCATGTGGAAGCAGTGTCGGATACGTGGGGGGCAATCTGTTGCAGCAGCGTCTCGCAGGCAGTCGCTGCAGTGTCGAAGTCCAACTCCGCCATGGCTTCATCGAGTGCTGCCAGGGAATCGGCATGGGCTTCATTCAATTGTTGGCGCAACTGGGCATGCAACTCCATGGAGGCCATATCGGATGCCCGCAACGCAAGCAGCAGCTCGCGCAGTTGTGTGAGCGTTGCCTGCTCCCAGGCCGGGGAAGCTGCCGGCGCAGACACAATGGCAGCGGTGTGCCAGAGCGCAATGGCGGCGTCCAGCGCCCCAAGCGTCTGACTTAGCCGTTTCTGCAGGGCGTCACACGCCTGTGCAAAGCCTGGGGCCAGGCTGGTTGGGTACACCTGTTTTTCTGCCGCTGCGGCGAGAGCCGACAGTTCGTCCAGCCCCACCGTCGCCGACAGGCCTTTGAGCGAATGCAGCTCGCGTTTGAGTGCCTTCCAATCCGCCTGCGCCGTCCATTGCTCCAGCCGTTGCGGCAATATCCGGGCGTCGGCCGCAAAGGCGGTCAGCGAGCGTCGCAAAAGATCTGCATTGCCGCCCATACGCACCAGCGCCTTGTCCACATCCATCTCCGACGGCCAGGCGTCGCCGGTAGCACGCCTCTGCACCGGTACAGGTGCGGCCGCGACCGCATGCATGACCGGTGTCCAGAGCGTTTGCGCCACCAGTGTCTGTACCAACTGGTTCAAGTCAAAGGGCTTGCCCACATGGTCATTCATTCCCACTGCAAGACACTCATCGCGGTCCGAGTCCATGGCGTTGGCGGTCATGGCCACGATGGGAAGCTTGGCAAACCGGGCGTCGGCACGCAGAACCCGGGTGGCGGCAAGCCCGTCCATCACCGGCATCTGCAGGTCCATCAGCACGATGTCGAAGCCCGGTTTGGCCTGACGCACCGCGGCCACACCCAATGCGCCGTTGTCGGCCACTTCGACGTGCGCACCTTCGGAGCGCAGGAGCTCCTGCGCCACCTGCTGGTTGATGGCGTTGTCTTCGACCAGCAACACGCGCATGCCAGCCAGTCGGTTGGCGTGCACGGCAGTGGCATCCGAAGAGGCCTCAGGAAGATGACGCGCTCTTGCCAGGGCCTTGGCGAACATGGCGGCCGTCAGCGGCTTGACCAATACACCGTCGGCCAATTGCGATTCGCGGTCACTGCCTTCGTCAAAGGATTCGCGGCTGTGACGCACCATCAACACCATGCGGGGAACCGGGTGCCCCGCACAAAGGCGTCGGGCATTCCTGAGTGTTTCCCATCCATCCATATCCGGCATCTGCGAATCCACCACCATGGCATCCAGGGCGACGGCGCCCTGCTGCAAATGCGCACCCAGCATGCCAATCGCCTCGGCACCGGATGAAGCCTGCTCGACCACCCACCCCAGCGAGCGCATCATCGCGGCGCTGATGGTCAAGGCCATTGGGTTGTCATCGACCAGCAGCACACGCTTGGCATCCGGCGTGATTGCAAGAGCGGCTTGCGGGAGCGCAAGCAGTGCGGGCTCGACCGTTGCGAGCTGCATGACAAAACTGAAGGTACTACCCTTGTTCAGTTCACTCTGGAGCTTCAGCTCACCGCCCATCAGGCGTATCAGTCGGGTGGAGATGACCAGCCCCAGTCCGGTTCCGCCAAAGCGGCGTGTGGTGTCCGATTCGGCCTGCGTAAACGCATCGAAAATGCGCGACTGATTTTCCGGCGCAATGCCGATGCCGGTATCGACCACCTCTATCCCTATGCGAACCGAACCGAGCTCCTGGGTCAGCAACTTCCAGCGGATGACCACCTGACCCTGCTCCGTGAACTTCACCGCATTGCCGCCCAGATTGATGAGAACCTGCTTGAGACGCATGGTGTCGCCAATGAGCTCGTTCGGAATCGTGGGATCGATGTCGAACAGCAGGTCCACCTCTTTGGCCCCCAAATTGGCCGACAGGATGACGGACAGGTCCGACAGCAATTCCTCCAACACGAAGGGCTCCGGGTTGAGCTGCATCTTGCCGGCTTCCACCTTGGAGAAGTCCAGAATGTCGTTCAATAGCCCCAACAGGGAACGTGCGGCCCCGGCGGCCTTTTCGGCGTAGTCCTTCTGCCTGACGCTCAACTCGGTATTGCGCAGCAACTGCAACATGCCCAGGATGGCGTTCATGGGCGTGCGGATTTCGTGGCTCATGTTGGCCAGGAACTGGCTCTTGGCGGTGCTGGACTGCTCCGCCAGCAGCGTAGCCTTGCGCAGGGACGATTCGTATTCCTTCTGCTTGGAGATGTCGTACACCATGGCCAGGTGCCCCACCTGCACGCCCTGGGCATCGCGCATCTGCGAAAAGATCAGACTGGCCTTGAAGCGGGACCCATCTTTGCGCACCAGGGTCCACTCCTGCTCGTCACGGATGTCGAGCACGTGTGCGAACACTTCCACTGCATCAGGCTCGCGACCCCAGATCAACTCCAGGGTTTCACGCAGGGCACTAAGTTCGGCCGCGTCAAAGAAGATGCTTGCACTTTGCAGGTCAATGACCTCCGCCGCAGCAAAACCCAGCAGATTCTCTGCCCCCCGGTTGAACACGCTGATGAGCTGGTCCTGCCCCAGGGCGATCACACCTACGGCCGTGGCCGAGTCCAGCACGTTTTGCAGCATGGCCATGGTGTGCGCCAACTGCCGCTCGGCCAGCTTGCGCTCCGTGATGTCCATATGCGTTCCGTACACCCACAACGGCTTTCCGTCCTCGGATCGGCTGGTGAGTTTGCCCTTGGACAACACCCACACCCAATGTCCCTGTTTGTGGCGCATGCGCAGCTCGGCGTCGTAGCTGGCACGTGCTCCGAGCAGATGCTCCTGCAGTTTTTGCCGAGAAGAAGCCAAGTCGTCGGGATGCACCAGGCGCGACCAGTCATCCCGGATGAGGGGCGGCAATTCCTGCAATGTGTAGCCCAGCATCTGCACATACTGCTCGTTGTAGATGTTCTCGCCGGTCTGGACGTTCCACTCCCAGGTGCCGACCTGGGTGCCTTCCAGAATGCTTTGCATGCGCCTTTGCTCTTCACCACGTTGTGCGCTGGTGAGTTCCGCAGCAGCGGTCGCGAGCTTGAGCTCGGTGATGTCGATACGGAAACCCACATGGTGTCCGTCGGCCATGCGCCGCTCCACCACCTTGAGCCAGCGGCCATCGCTAAGCCTTTGCTCCGAGGTGGAGTGCTCCATCCGATGCAGCGCCATGCGCTCAGCCACCCATTCATCCACGCGACCCACGGCTTCGGTGTTTTGCCCGCGCTCAGCGCCCACACGCACAATGGTTTCGAAGCTGGTGCCCTCCACGATCAAATCCGCCGAAAGGGCGTACAGATCACGGTACTTGTCATTGCAAAGCACCAACCGGTCTTGCGGATCAAAGAGCACAAAGGCTTCGTCAATGGCCTCTATTGCGCCGCGCAGCAAGGCGCCGCTTCTTTCCACTTCCCGCTGAGCCAAATGGTCCTTGGTGACGTCCTGCATCGCGCCCACCAGACGTGCCGGCCCGGTCTCTCCGAACACGACCTCGCCAAAGACGCGCACCCAGCGCTGTTCTCCTTGGGCGGTGCGGAACTCCAGCACCAGGTCCCAGGGTGTGCCGTCGCGTCCGGCCAGCAGCATGACTTCGCGCAGCCGCTGGCGGTCAGCCTCGGGATAGAAGCTCAGTGCAACTTCTTCCGTGGGCTGGAAATCCGCGTCCAGACCATGGATGGCGCAGGTCTGCGGACTGAAGTGCACCTCCCGGGTGGCCAGATCCAGCTGCCAGGCACCCACGTTGGCAATTCGACCAGCCCGGTCCAGAAAGGCTTCGGCATCCCGCAGATTGATTTCCACCTGCTTGATTTCCGTGATGTCCGTGTGGATGCCGCCAATCCATTCGACGCGGCCATTCGGCGAACGGGACATGACCTTGGCGCGGCTGAGTATCCACATCCAGCTGCCGTCTTTGCGCTGCACCCGTACGTCGCACGAGTAGCCGTCCGTAACGCCCAGAATGCAGTCCGCCATGGCGTGATTGATGCGCGCCTGATCCAGGGGGTGCAGGCGCTGCTGCCAGAAGGTGTCGGCGTCGGGTACCACTTCTGCCTTGGAGAAGCCCATCATCGCGCCCCAGCGCTCATTCCATCGCTGCTCGCCGGTCTGCAGATTGCTTTCCCAGGTGCCCACGTTGGTACCCGTCAGGATATTCTCCGCACGCTCCTTTTCCAGTTGCAGATCGGCCTTCGCCAACACCTGCTCGGTAATGTCGCTTTGTACCGACAGGTAACCGGTGATCTTGCCCTGCTCATCCAGCACCGGCATGATTTCCAGATCAATCCAGTAGTCCTGCCCTTGCTTGTTTCGCTGCAGCACCCGGATTTTGGTCCGCTCACCGGACTCCACCAGACTATCGATGATGCCCGGCTTGGATGGGTCTTCCTTCGGGCTGTGCAGCAACTGGCTGGGGCGCTTGCCCAATGCCTCTTCTGGTGCGAAGCCGGTCATGCGGGTAAAGCCCTCGTTGACCCAGGTAATGCGCCACTCGGTGTCGGCAAAGTACACGGCATCAAAAGTCCGCCGGGCAACCATGGCCAGTCGGTCCAGGTCCTGGGTCAGGCTTTGCGCAAGAAGAATTGCACGCGACCGTCCCACCATCAGCAGCCACAGCACCGTGGCCACCAGCACGCTCAGCCCCGACCCCAGCAAGGCTCCGTGCAAAGGTTCTTCCAGATGCAAATTGGCCTCAAAGACTGGCGTGGAGTTGGCACGCAAATAGAACACCTTGTCGGCAATCAGCACCGGGCGTACCACCGAGAACATGCTGTGCATGTGGCGCACCAGACTTTCAGGCAGGTCGACCTGGCCAGAGGGCATTTCGCTGTCATAGACCAACGACTCGGCATTCAACTGGGGGCCGTCGTACAGCTGGAAGTTGGTCATCGATGACGCAGACTCCTGGCCATTGGCCATCAGCTCGGAAAACACCAGAGGCGCATAGGCCCAGCCCCGTAGCGTCTGCACGCGCGTGGCTTCGTCCTTGGGTACATCCGCACTTCCATACACCGGCACCAGGAAAAGAAATGCGGGACGCTTGCGGCCGTCCTGTATCAGGGCAATGCGCGGGGAGAACACTTCGCCGCCCGTGCGCATGGCGGCTTCGGCTGCGGCGCGGCGCCTGGGCTCAAAGCCTATGTCAAATCCAAGTGCACCCTGATTGAGGTCTGCCGGCTCCACCGCTTTGACAACGAAGAGCTCGGCCTGATCACCCGAGGTTTTCACCTCAAAATCGGTCCAACCGGATCTGCGCTGCAAGGCAACGAAGTCGGCCAGGTCTGCGCGCCCTATGCGGGCTATGTAGCCCAGCCCTCGTGCCCCGATATAGCCGCGGCGCAAATCATTGTTGAGTACAAAATTCCGGAATTCCTCCCGGGTGATGTTGTTCCTGGTCAGAAACAGCCCGCGCACGCCATGCAGCATCTGGCTGAGGCTGGCAACCTGGTCCTGGATATTGCCGTCAAGCAACTCGACCTGCTGGCCAAACCGCCGATTCGCCTCGTCCACAATGGAATTGCGGGCATTCATTGCGTAGCGTACCGACAAGCCCACGCCCAGCAGCACGCACACCAGGGTTACCAGCAGGGGACCGCGAAATTGCTCTATCTGCTGGCGTACATCGAACGTCTTGCCGCGTCGGATGTTGCGCACCAGCCATACCAGCGCCAACAGCAAGGCCACGCCAACCGGAGGGATGGCGGCGTACACAAAAATATCTACCAATCGGTAGTCCAAATCAGTGTCCCCACAATGTATTTATCCAATCCCAACGACCCAGGAATCACCAACCCTGCTATTCCACGCTCCCCACACTGTTGCGTATGGCAGTCTGCGCCACGGCGTCCAAAGCACCTTCCACAAACGCCTGCCCCACGAGCAGCCGCATCTTGCCGGATGACAGCAATTTGTCACGCAATCGCCTGGACATGGACTGGGTATTGCCATAGGCACCGGTGAACAAGTACAAGGTGCCATGGGGGCTGGCCCAAGTCAACTGGATGCGGACCCATTCTTCGTTCACCTTCAATTCCACCCATGAACCCAGCGGCATGTCCACCTCTGCCAAAGCAGCCTGTTCCGGCACGATATTCATTTCGGGCAACAGCGGCTCGAAGGACGGCTCCGACGCCAGCGAAATCTCCGTCAGCCCCACAAAATTGGAGGCTTGGGCTTCCTGTGGCGCAATCCAGGGGTCTCCGTCATCTGGCAGCCGGCTGCGCTGGGAGGATGCCTCAGGCTCTGTCACCGGTGCAGTAGAAGCAGGTCGGAATGCCTGCTGATGAATGGTCATCAGCGACTCCAAAAATGCATCGGTACGCGCGTCCGGGTACTGGATGGTCTGCAAGCCTTCGCGCAGCGAAATCACCAGCCGTGGCACCAGACGCGTCAGTTTGGCCGGATTGGCGCGAGCCAGTTCGGGATGCGCGCTCCACAGCATCGCGGGAATCAAGCCCTCGAACTTTTCGGCAGCGGCAGAGCCCGCTCCCTGCTTGATGCGCGCCTGCGCGACCACCTGGGACCATGGGCCGCACAGGAAGTCCATCACGATTGCAGGCACTTGTGCCGCAGCGGAATGGCCTTCAATGCCACGTGCGATCTTTTCGGCCAGCAAATTGCGCGCTTCGGCATGGCTCAGCACCTCGACCGCAGCCAGATGGTCGCGCTCGGTGGTGTGCGCATCTTGTTTCCACTCCTGCTGCAAATCCGCCAACTTGCACTCGAATACTTCGGCGCTCTCTATAGGGGCCAGAAACAGAGGTCCCAAGGTGTCCTGCAGGCCCTTGTAAAAGGTCTCGAAGCCTGGCGCATGGATGGAATCGAAGGCCATGCTGCGCTGGCTCACTTCCTGCAATAGGTGCCGCGCCGGATGGTGCTTGTCGCTGAAGAAGCGCATGTCCACCAAGGCCAGACGTAACAACGCCGGCTCCAGATTGCGAATCACCTCACGTACCGGCTCCAACAAATGCGGATCATGCGCCATGTTGTCCACCATGAGCGTCACGACTTCCAGGCTCAGCGCCTGCGCCAGATCCTTAGCGCTTCTGCGCAACGCCAGCCGTTGACCTTCCAGCGTATGGGCCTGCGGCTGCGGCTGATTGCCGTTGATTTCGCGGCGCTGTTCCAGGCTTTGCACCACCCGCTCGACCTGCTTCATCTCGGTCAGGGCTTCCAGTGCAGCTGGAACGGTGGACTCAAATCCGTTATTCGGGGAATTGGCCGCCGCAAGGTCATCATCTTCGAATTGCCTGGAAAACTGCTCGGCAAACTGCTCCACACGGCCGGCGGGCTGGCTGGATATCGATTCGCCAGCCAGCAGCTTGCGCAACTTGTCCAGCGTCAGCAACGCGGAGTCGCTGCCAACGCCCTGCGCGGAAGGTCCCGAACCACCGGGCTGCGCACCGATGCCAGCCGCAGGCTTCTGGCCGCCATCAACAGCACCGCCCGGCACCGTCGCCGCCCCTCTGCCCCCGGACCGCACATTGGGCACGGCATAGGCCACGGAAACCACGCCTTCCTTGCGCAACTGGGCGCATAGAGCGGTGTAGAGCAAGCGCAGCTCCTGCCCCAGCGCAGCAGCCATTGCGTTGAACCACTGCGCCCGCATGGCCGCAGGAACCCGTGTCTCCTCCACCACCTCCTGCAGCGCCCGCACGTAGGACTCGGGCCGCAGAACGTTGGCCTCGACGCGCACCCGATCCATGCCCAGCACGCTGCAGATCAGCCGATCCAGGTCGGCAAGACTGGTCTCTGCGGCGAGCCTCACAACCTGCAAGACGCGTGCGATTGCCACGGTGCTGAGCACCTGGGTTTCGTCCATCAGCTCCAACTGGTCAAACTGCACCTCGGAGACGGACGTAGCCGATGCCTGTTTGGCGTTGTCCTGCCTGGAAAAGGCCCTGAGCAACGCTCCCGGATAGGCACTGCACAAAGCAGGTTCGTGTTTGCGCAGCATCTGGGCCGATTCGGCAATGGCCTGTCGATCGCCCAGGTCGCGCGATGCCGCTTCCTGCGTCTGCAAGATCTGACGGGCCAGGGCAATGATCTTGCCCAACAGCACCGAACCATCCGCTGAGGCCTGCTGCACCGTCTTGCGATAAATCTCCAGCCCGCGGGCTGCACCACCGCTGGAGACTTGGCTAGGCTCGGCTGGCACGTGTTAGCAGCGCAAGATTATTTGAGCGCCTTGTAGCGCATGCGCTTGGGCTTGGCGCCCTCTTCGCCCAGACGCTTCTTCTTGTCGGCTTCGTACTCCTGGTAGTTGCCGTCGAAGAAGGTCCATTGGCTGTCGCCTTCGGCGGCCAGGATGTGGGTCGCGATACGGTCCAGGAACCAGCGGTCATGGCTGATCACCAGCATGGTGCCGGCGAATTCCAGCAAGGCGTCTTCCAGGGCGCGCAGGGTTTCCACATCCAGATCGTTGGAAGGTTCATCGAGCATCAGCACGTTGCCACCGGCAATCAGCGTCTTGGCCAGATGCAGGCGTCCGCGCTCACCGCCGGAGAGCATGCCCACCTTCTTCTGTTGGTCGGAGCCGTTGAAGTTGAAGCGACCGCAATACGCGCGGCTGGCCATCTGGAACTTGCCCACATTGAGGATGTCCAGACCGCCGGAGACGTCTTCCCACACGGTTTTTTCGTTGGAGAGGTCATCGCGGTGCTGGTCCACGAAGGCCATTTTCACGGTCTGGCCGATCTTGACTTCACCCGAATCGGCCTTTTCCTTGCCGGCAATCAGCTTGAACAAGGTCGACTTGCCGGCGCCGTTGGGGCCGATGATGCCGACGATGGCGCCAGCGGGAATCTTGAAGCTCAGGTTGTCGATCAAAAGCCGGTCGCCAAAGGACTTGGACACGTTCACGAACTCGATCACCTCATGGCCCAGGCGGTCCGCCACGGGGATGAAGATTTCGTTGGTTTCGTTGCGCTTCTGGTATTCGTAGTCGCTTAGTTCCTCAAAGCGGGCCAGACGGGCCTTGCTCTTGGCCTGGCGCGCCTTGGGGTTCTGGCGCGACCATTCCAGTTCCTTCTTCAGGGCCTTGGCACGGGCCTCTTCACCCTTTTGTTCGGCTTCCAGACGGGCTTGCTTCTGTTGCAGCCAGTCGGAATAGTTGCCCTTGTAGGGAATGCCGGAGCCCCGGTCCAGTTCCAGAATCCATTCGGCGGCGTTGTCCAGGAAGTAGCGATCATGGGTGATGGCCACCACCGTGCCGGAGTAGCGCTGCAGGAACTGCTCCAGCCAGTCCACCGATTCGGCGTCCAAGTGGTTGGTCGGTTCGTCGAGCAGCAGCATGTCGGGCTTGGACAGCAGCAGGCGGCACAAGGCGACGCGGCGCTTCTCACCACCGGACAGCACACCAATGTTGGCTTCCCAGGGAGGCAGACGCAATGCGTCGGCGGCGATTTCCAGCTGGTGCTCGGAGTCGGTGCCCGCTGTGGCGATGATGGCTTCGAGCTCGGCCTGTTCGGCGGCCAGCGCGTCAAAGTCCGCATCTTCGGCGCCGTAGGCGGTATAGACCTCCTCCAGGCGTGCCTTGGCGGCAAAGACCTTGCCCATGCCGGATTCCACCGCTTCACGCACGGTCTGGGTCGGGTCCAGTTGCGGCTCCTGCGGCAGGTAGCCGATGTTCAGGCCCGTCATGGGAATGGCTTCGCCTTCGATTTCCTTGTCGATGCCGGCCATGATCTTGAGCAGGGTGGACTTGCCCGAACCGTTGGTTCCCAGCACACCGATCTTGGCACCCGGGAAGAAGGAAAGAGAGATGTCTTTGAGAATGTGGCGCTTGGGCGGCACGATCTTGCCGACGCGGTTCATGGAGAAAACGTATTGGGCCATTGCGATGCAGTGTGTTTGGAGAACGTAAAACCTGCATTATCGACTGCGCGGGGTCAAATGCCCCGCGACGCCCGCTTATTCGCCTTCTTTTCCGGACTTGGTGCGCAGTTCGTTATCCATGGCGGCCTGTGCCACGGCATCCAGTGCGCGGTCCATCACACGGGCATCCGTCACCAGACGGATGCGGCCAGCTTCCTTGAGCTTGTCCAGGGTGTGGCGCGACATGGAATGGGTGGTGCCTTTGCCGGAAATGAACAGGAACAAGGTGCGCTGCGGGCTGGCCCAGGTGAGCTGCGCCCGCACCCAGTCGTCACCCACCATCAAATCGACCCAGGCACCGGTCGTGAGGCGGTCCACCTGCCATACGCGCCGGTCGGCCCCCTCCAGATTTGCGATTGCGCCGTCTGAAGAAGCGGTGCGCAGTGCTGCAGCATCCATGTAGCCGGAGTCGGCCACTTCGGGCGCTGCCATCCAGAAACTGTCGGACACGTCCTCCGGCACCTTCTTGGCCGCCGGCACGGCTGCATCGTCCGAGCCTGCTGCCTTGGCCGCGTCTGCACCGTCCAGAACCTTTTCGTGGAAGGAGATCAACGCGTCGAAGAACGAAGACATGCGCTCCTGCGGAAATGAAATCAGGCCCAGGCCCCTGCGCAAGGTCACCAGCATCTCAGGCACCGTTGCCAGCAATCGCCCGGGGTTGTTCCGTATCAACTGCGGTTGAACACTCCAGAGCAACTCGTCCACCAGGGCCTGATAACCGCCCGGATCGACGGATCCATCGGTGAGATTGAGTTGGGCTTCGGCCACCACCTGCGCCCAGGGTCCGCGCACAAAGGCCGTCACAAAATGCGGCACCTGCATGTTTGCCATGCGCTCGGCAAATTGCTTGCTGTGGTTACGCGCCAGCAAATTGCGCTGCTCCGCTCGCAACAAACCGCGCGCCGCTTCTGCCGCGCGCTGCTGGCGCCCTCCCTCTTCCTGCGACCAGTCCTCTTCGATCTTGCGCAGAATGCGGGCAAAAGAGGCGGCTTCGGCCGCCGCGGTGGAGAGCACACGCACCGCATTGTCGAATGTCTTCTGGAAGGCCGCGTAGCCAGGTGCTACTTCATTGGCGAAGGCCAGGCTGCGATGGGTCATGCGGTCCAGAAATTGGCGTGCCGGATGGTGACGCTCGCTGAAAAAACGGCCGTCGTTCTGCGACAGCTCAATCAGCACCGGCTCCAGTGCCTGCAAGCTGGCACGCACCTGCGGCAACAGGCGGCGGTCCTTCATCAGGTTCTCCAGCATGAGCAACACGACCTCCCGCCCCAGTTGCTCACCCAGATGCCTGCGCTGTGTCTGTTCACTGGCAGGGTCCAACATATCCACCACCGGCATGGGCGCCGCCTTCGTCCGGCTGGCCTGGGTTTTGACGGCGCGATCGGACAGGCGCTTCATCATGGGCTCAACCAGCTTCAGGTCCTGCAGCGCTTCCAGCGAGGCCGGAATGGTGGCCGCGAAATCGACGCGATCATCGGGCACAGGATGGGGATCGAGCTCGCCACAGAGCAGACGCCGCAGTTTGTCCAGCGTCAGCATGGTGCGCGTCACGGTGCTGTCCTGGGATTTTTTCGGGTTCCACAGACCGGCAGTCTTGACCGAAGTCATATGCACCGGCTCCACTCCCTGAGAACGCAGCCACTCGATCACCTCGCGATACAGGCGGCTCAGACTCTGCCCCAGCAGGCCGGATGCGACGCCAATCATGCGCGAGCGGATGGCTGGCTCACCAATGAACTCCTCCAGGCAAGCGCGCAATGCCGCGCTGAAGGCTTCGGGCCTGAGCGGATTGAGCTGGGCCTGCACAGTGGACCACCCCATCAAATTGCTCATCATGGCGTTGAATCTGGGCAGCACCTCCTCCACGGCCATCATCACCGACTGCAGGCTGTGCGCGGCTTCGATGTTGGCATCGAGTTGCGCGGAGTCCAGAAACTGGAAGTCATCGAAATGCATGGCCTGGCGACCGGGCTGCACTTGGCTGCCGCCGCCCATGACCATTTGCCGCAAATGAGCAGCGTAGGAGGGCCGGACTTGCGCGGCCCGCTTGCATAAGGCGGCAATGGCTTCGCGGGTTGCGGCGTCCTTGATGGTGGCTGTCTGGCCCATGACTGGGTTCAGGGAAGCGTCGAGGCCAGTCAGCACATCGTCCATCAACGGCTCACTCTGCTCCAGCACCGCTTCCAGGCAGTCCTGCAATGTGGGCTGGTGAAATCCGGAATCGTGGGAGACGCCCAAACGGCGCAACTTGAATTTGCTCATCGTGAAGACATTTTGTCAGCACGCTGCAGCAGTGACTAGACCAGCCGCTCGGGCTTTCACAATAATTTACAAGCCGGCCCTCTCGCAGCCACAGATGCGCAGGCCGCAAACGTGTTTGCAAGCGCTCGTGCCCGCAACGTGCGACAATACGGGCATTGCGGCGCTTCAGTTGCCCGCAATGCCAGCACCTTGCTGGGGGCTCAACAACACATTGCGCCCCACCTTTTGAATCCATCTGCCTTTGACTGACCGCTTGGCTTTTCGCCAGTGGAACGGCCGGTACCCTGCGCCTGGAAAGGCGCCAAAAAACCAATGAACTTTGAAGAACTGAATCTGGCTGCGGCCATTCTGAAGGCCGTGCGCGAAGAGGGCTATGAAACCCCCACCGCCATTCAGGCACAAGCCATCCCCCTGGTCCTGGCCGGCCACGACCTGCTGGGCGGCGCCCAGACCGGCACCGGCAAGACTGCGGCATTTACCCTGCCCATGCTGCACCGTCTGACCATGAGCCGCAGCGCCCAGAACAAATTCGGCGGCACCGGCATCCGCGCCCTGGTGCTGACCCCCACACGTGAACTGGCGGCCCAAGTGGAAGAGTCGGTCCGCACCTACGGCAAATACCTGCAACTCACCAGTACCGTCATCTTTGGCGGCGTGGGCATGAACCCGCAAATCAGCAAGCTGAAAAAAGGCGTGGACATCCTGGTGGCCACTCCCGGCCGCCTGCTGGACCTGCAACAACAAGGCATGCTGGACCTGGGTCAGGTGCAGATGCTGGTGCTGGACGAGGCCGACCGTATGCTGGACATGGGCTTCATCCATGACGTCAAGAAGGTGCTGGCCCTGGTTCCCAAGGAAAAGCAAAGCCTGCTGTTCTCGGCCACCTTCAGCGACGAAATCCGCGATCTGGCCAACAACCTGCTCAAGAACCCACAGAGCGTGCAGGTCACGCCGCGCAACACCACCGTGCAGCGCATCACCCAGGTGATCCACCCCGTGGGTCGCGGCAAGAAGAAAGCTTTGCTGGCCCACATCATCAACCAGAACAACTGGAGCCAGGTGCTGGTGTTCACCCGCACCAAGTTCGGCGCCAACAACGTGGCCGAGTTCCTGGAGAAGAACGGCATCACCGCCATGGCCCTGCACGGCAACAAGAGCCAGGCCGCCCGTACCCAGGCTTTGTCGGGCTTCAAGACCGGTGCCGTGCGCGCCCTGGTCGCTACCGACATTGCGGCCCGTGGCATCGACATCGACGACCTGCCCCACGTGGTCAATTACGAGATCCCCAACGTCAGCGAAGACTATGTGCACCGCATTGGCCGCACTGGCCGCGCTGGCGCCGATGGTGCCGCCGTCAATCTGGTGTGTCTGGACGAAGAAGGCTTCATGCAGGACATCGAGCGCTTCACCAAGCAGAACATTGAAGTCAAGGTCGTTGAAGGCTTTGCGCCCGAACCGGGTGAAAAGGCCGAACCCATTGCCATGGGCCGCCAGACCATCTGGGGCGGCGCTGGCAAGCCGCCCAGCCGCGACGTCATGCAGGCGGCCGCCAAGGCAGCCCGCACCGAGATGCTGCAACGCGTACGCGACAACAAGGGTGCTGCAGGTGCCGGCAACGGTGGCGGACGTGGCAACAACGGCGGCCAAGGTGCCAGCCGTGGCCGCAACGGTGGCAATGGCGCAGGCCAGGGCGCACCGCGCGGCGACCGCAATGACCGCAATGACCGCAATGGTGAATTCCAACCCCCTCGCCCACAAGGCCAACGCCCGGCGCATGCGCAAGGCCGCGGTGGCCGTCCCGGTGGCGCCATGCCCCAGCCCGCAGGCTTTGCCAATGAACCACGTGAACCGCGCGTACCCGGCGGCCAGCCGGACCCAATGCGTACCAGCGTCGACATGATGGCCGAGCGCGGTGCCCGACGCAGCTATGGCGGTGGCAACCGCAATGGCGGCGGCGGTGGATATGCTGGTGGACGTAGTGACAGCTTCGGTCGCCCCAGCAATGGTCCGCGCGGCCCGCGCGGTCCGGGTTCGTCCAACCGCTAAAGAAGCAAGCTGCCAAAAATAGTCCAAAATCGGTTCCCATAAACGGCGCAATTTGCGCCTCAGGCCTAGGGAGCCGATTGACGTGACATATATAACTTTGGCGTTGGCCGTGCTGGCCGCCGTGGGGATTGTTTTTCTGCTCAAGAAAGGCGGATCCGCGCCCAAGGCGTCTGTACGGCATCCGGTGAGCGGGCCGGCAACGCCGCCGTCCATGCCGACTGCCAAAGTGCCCGCTGCGGCCCAGCCTGCCATGCGCAGCATCGTCCGCGTCGCCAATCCACACATCGAAGCCATGCTCAAAGGCTTTGAGTTCACCCGCAGCGCCGACCTTTCCGAGGAAGAGGCCCAAGCGGTGGTGGACATGCTGGTGCGCATACCGCGGCCGCCGAGCGCGTTGCACAAGCTGGTTTCACCAGAGTTCCTGGCTTCGGCCAACACCTCGGAACTGAGCGAGATCGTGATGGCCGAGCCGCAGATCGCCGCCAAGGTCCTGGTAGTGGTGAACTCCCCCTTCTACGGTCTGAAGTCGCCCTTGAGCAGTATTGGCCAAGCGGTGACCTTCATGGGCATGAACACGGTGCGCAGCATCTGCCTTCAGTACATGCTGGATGAGTCCTTCCAATCCGAGGACCCTGAAGTCAAGAAGATCTTCGATGGGCTCTGGAACGCCAGTGCCTTTGCCAGCGAGCTCTGCTACAAGTTGGCCCAACTGCTGCAGTTGCCCGAACCCGGTACCCTGGTAACCCAGGTCGTTCTGTCCTTTCTGGGCCATGTGGCCAGCCACTCCCTGCTGCCCAAGAGTCTGGTCATGCCCATGATGGCCAAGGGCATGCTGGAGCGCGCCCGCGTGGAGCAGCGTGAACTGGGGCTCAGTGCGGCCGAAATCGGCAGCCTGCTGATGCGCGAATGGGAGCTGCCCGACAGCATCGTGAACAATGTGCGTGACATTGATTCCGTGCTGGTCACACCCTGCGACAGCACCCAGCTGCAGCGCAGCACCCGCATGGCGTTTTGCTACGTGTGCGCAAGGCTGGGCGAACGCTTGGCTTACGGCGAGATCAAGGACCTGTCGACGTTCGATCTATCACAGGAGCACAGCGTGGAGTTTTTCCATGTGCACTCTTACCTGAGCCTGCCCACTCTGACGCGTCTCAATGAGTTCCTGCATTTGCCGGAGGTAGTCGCTTCCATTAACGCCATGGTTTTCAACATGCAATTGCGCAAGTGAGACGCCCTCTGGCATGCCCGTGAGCGGCTAGCCCCTGACGAACAGAGTCTGCAAGGGCTCAGCGCCAACTTGCCGGCTCCAGTGTCCGTGTACCGTCGGGTCGAATACAGCACCCTCGGGCAACACGTCTGCCGAATAGAAATGCTCACCCGGCTTGAAGATGCGAGACTCTCCGCCCTGGATACCAATTTCCATCTGACCGGCCAGGATGAAAACCCATTGGGGTGCTCCGGTGCAATGGAAGGAGCTGCGAAACCCCACCGGACTCACACGCAGCTGAAAGCCGCCGGAAGCAAACACTTCGGTCAACATGGACTGCGGGTTGCCTTGCGTATAAGGTATGCGGTCCTCGCGAAAACGGGCACGTCCATCGACGTCGGTAAACAAAACAACTTGGGTGAAATAGGTCATCGCGTACTCTCAAGAATGGACTGGTCTGGCGTCCGACATTCTGCCGCACGGCATGCGCAGGGCAATGAATTGCGCCACAATCTGCGGCATGCAATTCCTACACACCATGCTGCGCGTTGGCAATCTTCAACGCTCCATCGACTTCTATACCCAGGTGCTGGGCATGAAACTGCTGCGGACTTCGGAGAATCCCGAATATAAGTACACCCTGGCGTTTCTGGGCTTTGAAGCAAACCCGGCACAAGCTGAAATCGAACTCACCTACAACTGGGGCGTGGAACAGTACGAGATGGGCACCGCCTACGGTCACATTGCGCTGGGCGTAGAGGACGCCTATGCGTCCTGCGAAAAGATCAAGGCTGCCGGTGGCAATGTGACGCGTGAAGCCGGGCCAGTCAAGGGTGGCACGACGGTAATCGCATTTGTCACAGACCCGGACGGATACAAGATCGAGTTGATTCAACTGAACTCGAGGAAGTAACTGCGACGCCCGGCGCTCAAGGTTCGCCACCCTGCAAGAGGAACTTTTCGTAAAGGTCCTCGCCAATAGGTCTTTGCAATGACGACTTCACGTAGGTGGCAATTTGCAGGTCTTCATTGATCACGTGCTTTGAAAACCATTCGTGGAGCTCATACAGAACGTCTTCCGGGAACTCGACGCCATGTTGAATTCTTGACAACTGCACCTGGATCTCGATCAGCAGTTCCGTGTGGATTCTTGCGTGCTTCTCCACATCGGGATAGCCGATCTCGTGCATGAGGTTTTGCTCGCTGATGAAGTGGAATTCGGTGAATTTCTTCACCTCCAGCAGCACCCGACGGACGGTGCGTTGCGGTTGCCCCGTCTTGATGGCGATATCCAGCTTTCGACACAGCAACATCAACATGCGGTGCTGCGTGTCTATCAGGGCGTTTCCCAGCGCAAGCTCTTCCTTCCATTGGATAAACATCAAGCCCTTTCGTTGTTCATTCTTGGTGCGGTCAGTGACGCGACTGCCAATTCAGCTCAATTCGCCCCGCATGGTCTCCTGGGTTTCCATATAGTCGGCAAGCTTTGAATCGTCGGCTGGAATATGTTCCAGGGCCCAGTGCCTGATGAACTCCTCCAGCGCTTTCTTGTCCAGAGAATCGTTCAGGATTTGCTCCTTCACTTCCTGCAAGCGGTGGGTCAGCACCTGATGCGAGCGCACATGCTGCGCATATCCGGGGAAGTTCACGGCCCGCATCAGCGACTCTTCGTACACGAAATGGCTTTGCGTATATTCAAATAGGCTTTCCGCACACTGCAACTGCTCTTCCTTTGAACTGGCTCCCAAAAAGCGGTTGGCGATCCTGAAAAGTTGCCGATGCTGGTGGTCAATCTGCTGATTGCCAATGTTGAAAGTGTCATTCCAGTGGATTGTCATGACTGCTCCTGATTCGAATGATTCATCACACTCTACGACATTTGGATGGCAATGACACTTGTTTGACGCCCGGGCGATGAGCCTCAGCTCCTTCTTCAATGAAAAAGGGGCCGCAGCCCCTTTTGAATGGATAGGTGCAGACAGAACCGCCTACTTGCGCAGGCTTTGCGTGTCCTTGGCCAGTTGGGTAATGCGCGCCCACTCGCCCTTTTGTACAGCATCGGCCGGCACCAGCCAGGAGCCGCCCACGCAGACCACATTCGGCAGAGCCAGGAATTCGGGGGCGTTCTGCAGCGTCACACCGCCGGTTGGGCAGAAGCGCACATCAAAGAATGGGCCGCTCCAGGCCTTGAGCATGGCAGGTCCACCAGCTTGCATGGCGGGGAAAAACTTGAGTTCGGTAAAACCGTCTTCCTGCGCCATCATGATTTCGCCGCCAGTCGCCACTCCGGGCAGCAGGGACAAACCGGCGTCGCGACAGGCCTGACCCACGGTGGAGGTGTAGCCGGGGCTGACAGCAAAGCGCGCGCCAGCAGCCGCGGCGGCCTGCGCATCGGCCTTGGAACGCACGGTTCCGGCACCCACCACGGCCTCGGGCACATCTCTGGCAATGGCTTCGATACAGGCCAGCGCCTGCGGCGTGCGCAGCGTCACTTCCAGCATGCGGATGCCACCGGCCACCAGGGCGCGGGCCATGGGAACGGCGTGCGCCACGTCGTTGAGGACGATGACCGGGATCACCGGTGCATCGGTCATCACTTGCAGGGCAGAAAATTTCTCGGAAGTGCTCATCTCGATTCCTTGGTCAAAAAAGTTCGGTGCATCAGAACCAGGTGCAGGCACCCTGCTCCGCTGCCAGCGCGTTGCGGCGCATATTGGCAAACAGTTCGCGGCCCATACCCACACCATTGGCTGCACGCAGCGCTTCGGGCATGGCAGCCAGGGGACGGGCTTCCCATTCGGCCGGGTCCACCAGGGCCTGAACCATCTCTGCATTGGCATCAAGGCGAATCACATCGCCATCGCGCACCTTGGCCAAAGGACCGCCAGCTGCTGCTTCGGGCGACATATGGATGGCTGCAGGTACCTTGCCAGAGGCGCCGCTCATGCGCCCATCCGTTACCAGCGCCACCCGGAAACCCTTGCCCTGCAACACAGCCAACGGTGGTGTGAGCTTGTGCAATTCCGGCATGCCATTGGCCTGGGGCCCTTGCCAGCGCACCACGCACACCACATCGCGGTCCAGCTCGCCCGCCTTGAAGGCTACGTGCAAGGCTTCCTGTGAGTCGAATACCCGACACGGCGCTTCGATAACGTGGCGATCTTCCGGCACCGCCGAAATCTTGATCACGCTACGACCCAGATTGCCCTGCAGCAGCTTGAGTCCGCCGCTGGTGCTGAAAGGTTGAGATGCGGGACGCACCACGCTCTCGTCCTTGCTGGCACCGGCTTCGGTCCATTGCAACTTGCCCTGCGCATCGGCCGCAGGAATGGATGCGAATTCGCGCAAGCCACCGCTGCGCACGGTGAGCACGTCGGCATGCATGAAGCCCGCGTCCAGCAGCTGGCCGATCACGAATCCAGGGCCGCCTGCGGCCTGGAACTGGTTCACATCGGCACTGCCATTGGGATACACGCGGCTGAGCAAAGGCACCACATCGGACAGCGCAGAAAAGTCGTTCCAGTCAATGATGATGCCGGCCGAACGGGCCACGGCCACCCAGTGGATCAGGTGGTTGGTGGAGCCGCCGGTGGCCAGCAAGGCCACCATGGCGTTGACGATGCAGCGCTCGTCCACCAGCTTGCCAATGGGCGCGAAGCGCTTGGCCTTGGTGATGGACAGCACGGTGCGCACGGCCTCGCGGGTCAGCTCTTCGCGCACCGCATTGCCAGGGTTGATGAAGGCAGTGCCAGGCACATGCAAGCCCATGGCTTCGAGCAGCATCTGGTTGCTATTGGCCGTGCCATAGAAGGTGCAGGTGCCGGGGCCATGGTAGGCGGCGGATTCCGCCGCCAGCAACTCCTCGCGGCCCACCAGACCCTGTGCTGCCTTTTCACGCACCTTGGATTTTTCATTGTTGGACAGGCCCGATGTCATCGGCCCGGCAGGGATGAACACGGTCGGCAGGTGACCGAAGTGCAAGGCGCCAATCAGCAGGCCTGGCACGATCTTGTCGCACACACCCAGCATGAGGGCCGCATCAAACACATCGTGGCTGAGCGCAATGGCGGTGGCCATGCCAATGGTGTCGCGGCTGAAGAGGCTGAGCTCCATGCCTTCAAAGCCCTGTGTCACGCCGTCGCACATGGCGGGCACGCCACCTGCCACCTGAGCGGTGGCGCCCAGGTGGCGGGCTTCGGTCTTGATGATGTCGGGATAGTGCTGCAGCGGTGCGTGGGCGGAAAGCAAGTCGTTGTAGGCGGTGACGATGCCGATGTTGGGAGCCTTTTCTGCCACCACCTTGAACTTGTCGTTGCCGGGCAAGGCAGCGAAGGCATGCGCCACATTGGCGCAACCCATGCGCTCGGCGCCGGGCTTGCGCTGGATGGCCGCATCCACTTGCGCGAGGTAGGCACCGCGCGTCGGTGCACTGCGCTCCTGGATGCGGCGGGTCACCGCTTCAACGACGGGGTGGAGTGCGGGTGCGGAGTTGGATGTGGCCATGGCGGGTTTTCCGGAAAGGTTGTAACTAAATTACATGATGGATGGTAACTTGGAAATCCCTGCTTGGGAATGCCTGGAGTTACCAGCGGGGTACAGAACCGTGGGCTCCAGCGGGCCCACGTCCTCGCTTTTTCGTTCACAAAACTTTGCAAAACCCTTGCCAAAGTTTGACGCATTGGCGGCATCTTCAACCGTTGCAAAAACTGAGGCCAGACCCTATCTGATCCGTGTTTTTGGCAAAGGAGCATCCACCATGGAAAGATCACGCACATATCCCTTGTTCCGCATGACCATTGCCGCCCTGCTGGTCGCCACGTCCTTCATTGGCGGTTACGCCTATTCGCAGCGCAGTACCGCCACGGCAACAGTTGCCGCCCCAACTGAGCAGAGCGTTGCGGCAGGCACGCCAACCACGCGTTACGCCATCGGCGCCGACTTTGCCGACCTGGCCGCACAGCAGGGTCCGGCCGTGGTGAACATCAGCGTGTCCGGCAAGGTAAAGACCCGCTTTTCCGGCTGGCAGCGCGGCATTCCCGACGGCGACCCCAATGACCCCTTTGCCGAGCTGTTTCGCCGCTTCCAGGCACCTCAACCCAGCGAGACGCCGGTGCATGCGCTGGGCTCGGGCTTTATCGTGGACCCCAGTGGCTTGATCCTGACGAATGCCCACGTGGTAGCCAACGCCGATGAGGTGACGGTCAAGCTCACCGACACACGCGAATTCAAAGCCAAGGTGGTGGGCAGCGACAAGCTGTCGGACGTTGCCGTGCTCAAGATCGATGCCCGCAACCTGCCCACGGTACGAATCGGCGACCCGCAACGCGCACGCGTAGGTGAATGGGTAGTGGCCATCGGCTCGCCTTTCGGCCTGGAGAACACGGTGACTGCCGGCATCGTGTCGGCCAAGTCGCGCACCCTGCCCGACGAGGGCTATGTGCCATTCCTGCAGACTGATGTGCCCATCAACCCCGGCAATTCCGGCGGTCCGCTGTTCAACATGTCCGGTGAGGTGATTGGCATCAACTCGCAGATCTACAGCCGTAGCGGCGGCTACCAGGGACTGTCGTTTGCCATTCCGATTGATGTAGCGATGAAGGTG
Organism: Rhodoferax sp. GW822-FHT04A08; assembly: GCF_058801025.1. Taxonomy (NCBI): domain Bacteria; kingdom Pseudomonadati; phylum Pseudomonadota; class Betaproteobacteria; order Burkholderiales; family Comamonadaceae; genus Rhodoferax; species Rhodoferax sp. GW822-FHT04A08. The sequence goes on along the minus strand of NZ_JBXAMW010000012.1, from coordinate 84,788 downwards.
GAGCGCCAGCTGGTGGACCATGGCAAGGTCAGCCGCGGCAGATTGGGAATTGGCATTGAGCCGGTCAATGCCGAGCTGGCCAAAACCCTTGGCCTGGACAAACCCACCGGCGCCATGGTCGGCTCAGTGGAGCGCGGCAGCCCAGCGGACAAGGCCGGTGTAACGCCGGGTGACGTGGTGCTGCAATTCAACGGCAAGACCATAGACCGCGCCAACGAACTGCCTCCGATGGTCAGTGACCTGACGCCCGGCTCCAAGGTCAAGGTCCAGGTTTGGCACCAAGGCAAGAGCCGGGAACTGAGCGTCGTGCTGGGCGAGCTCAAGGTGGCCCGCAATGACGCTGCAACAGATTCCGACAACTGACGATCTTTGAGGCTGAGTGGCAGGGCAAAATCCTGCCACTCAGCCGTCGACCGGCCCGAGGAGAGGCATCTCCGAACGGTTTTGGCGAATGGCCCAGCGCATAGAATGACTCGCAAGATCAACCCAGGTATGCGCTGAAGTGAAATTGCAGATCAAGCTCTTCTTATTGGCGATTTGCTTCAGCTTTGCAGGTTCGATCTCTGCCGCCGTCAGCGTGGTGGCAGCGAACTCATCCACCACAGGGGCTACCGCCTCCACCACCTTGAGCATTGCACCGCTTGGCTCCGCCACCCGTGCGGATGTGATGCTGATGCAACTGACGATGGACAACGCAAGCACCAGCGTCACTGGCATAGGCGCTGGCTGGACCGAACTATCGACCATTGCACAGAGCACCACCGGCCTGCAGCAACGCATGTACTACAAGGTGCGCTCCAACACCGAGCCGGCCAGCTACACCTGGACCTTTGCCAGTGCGGTACATGCCACCTTGATACTGCTGGATGCCCGCGGCGTGGATACCAGCGTTCCCGTCAATGCCTACAGCTCGGGTACCAGTTCAGGGACCACCATCACGGCGCCGGAAGTGGCGGCGCAAAGCGCCAATTCACTTCTCGTTGGCTTTTTTGCGAGCGCTTCATCCTCCAGCGCCATTTCCATATCCACCGGGACCATGGTCATCCCCAGCAATGGCAGCGCAACCGCCGGGTCCGGAGTTGCTGCAGCGCTTGCCACCGAAACCTATGGTGCCAGCGGGCTGACCGGCGTCCGATCGGCAAGCGGCGCCAACGCAGCCAATATCGGGCAGATGGTCGCACTGACGGCAGCAAATGCGCCCACCTGCTTTACCGACAACTTCGCCCGCTCTTCGTTGGGCAGTGATTGGGTTACGAGCAACTCCAAAGGCGGGTTCAACCCGCTGATCAATACGAGCAAGAATCGGCTGCAACTGACTCAGAACACCGGCAACCAGGCCACACTGGCCATCCTTCAGCGCCTCTTCCCTGCAGCAGGCAATCTGGTGCAAGTCACGTTTCAGCATTACGCCTATCCCAACAGCAGTGGAGCAGACGGCATCGTCACGATCTTTTCAGACGCCAAGGTCAATCCGGTTGCCGGCGGCAGCGGCGGCTCTTTGGGCTATGCCCAATACAGCAGCCCTGCCAATTCACCGGGCTTTACCGGCGGATGGTTGGGTGTTGGTATTGACGAATTCGGCAACTTCTCCAACCCCACGGAAAACCGCTATCTGGGTCCGGGCGCCAAATCCAATTCGATCACCATCAGAGGACCGTCCAACTCTTTCTACACGTCAGGCACCGCAAGCAACTATGCCAATGGCTATCCGTACCTGACGAGCGCCAACAGCCTCTCCCCCGCCCTCAGCTCGTCCACTGCGAGCGGTGGCCCTGGTGACTATTTCCGCATCTCCATTGATTCGCGGGTTCCTGGTGAGCAATGGATTCAGGTGGAGCGCAGCACAGACGGCACGACGTACTCCACACCAGTCAACTATTTCAATCTGATGGCCGCGCTCCAAAGCGTATTTGGCGCCAGCACACAACTGCCCTCCATTCCAACGAATTTCTGGTTGTCGTTTTCCGGCGGCACGGGTGGCTCCACCAATATCCACGAGCTCACCAATCTGCAGGTCTGCGCCACCAAGATGGTTTCGGCCAGCCCGGTGATCAACCACTTCCGATTCGAGCTGCCCGTCCGGAACGGCGTGGTGGGATCGATGGATACCTGTCAAGCGGCAACCATGAAGGTGACCGCCTGCACGGCTGCCAGCCCGGCCTGCTCCCCGCTTACAGGAACAGATGTCTATGTGACCTTAAAACCGACTGGCTGGGTTGGCGGCGACTCTGTCACCCTGCTCAACGGCCAGGCCACCTTGCAGTTATCCCAGACCAGCAGCGGAACCATCACGCCCGACATCGACCGGACCAAAACCATCTTCCCAGCCATGGTCAACAGCAGTACCGCATCGGATTGCGTAGCACCAGGAGGCACCACTACCAACAACACCATACCCTGCTCCATCACGGTGAGCCAGTCCACTTCTGGATTTGGCGTGACGTTTCCAACCGCTTCGGTTCAGTCATGCGCGGATTCCGGATTGGTAACCATCAAGGCCTGCAGCGCGAGCTACGCCAGCACGACCAAAAACCTGCAGTACTGGTTCAGCTATACCGACCCCTCTTCCGGCACCTTGCCGGTCACACTGAGCACCGACAGTTGGGTGACGACCAAGACCTTGAGCAATGCAACGCCCACCAGCAACACCAGCCCGGCCACCATCAGCGCCACGTTTGACAGCTCGGCACAGGCCAAGGTACGCATCAAATACTCCGACGTGGGCAAGGTCACCCTGAACGTGCGGGACTCTGCGGCGACCACGGTGACGGGCAGCTCATCCGTCATTTTTGCGCCAGCCAGTTTTGCAATCACCGCCATCAAGGACATGGCGGGCAATTCCAACCCTGCTGCCGCCGATGCCAATGGCTCCAGGTTTGTGTCAGCTGGCTCGTCGTTTCGGGTGACGGCCCAGGCACTCAATGGCTGCGCCACACCATCGGTCACACCCAATTTCGGACAGGAGTCCGCCAAGGAAGGTATTGCGCTGGCCCAGTCCCTTCCTTCTGGCCTGAATCTGAACGACAACCCCGCCATCACTGTGGTGAGCGACTTCAGCTTTACCAATGGCGTAGGAACCGCCACTGTGAGCTGGTCGGAGGCCGGGATAGTGCAGCTCACACCCAATCTGAAGTCTGGCAATTACATGGGAACGGTCAATGTCACGGGCACTTCCAGCGGAAATATCGGGCGGTTTTATGCGGATCACTTCGATGTGAGTGCAAGCAACTCCTGCAACAGCTTCACCTATGACAGACAACCGTTCACCAGCGTCACTGTGACAGCCAAGTCCTCTGATGGCAGAACTCTGCTCAACTATGCGGGCAACAGCTCCAATCCGGCACTGAATTTCGCACGCGTGGTTACGCTTACCGACAGCACCGGGTATGGAACCCTGCCGCAGGTGCCCGCCGCCAACTTCAGCGGCAATGGCGTCGCGTCACTCACCGGTGCCGCTGCCGCCTACACCTTCAACGTCAACCCCACCGCGCCGATCACGGCGTCCATAGGTGCTGCAGATACCGACAATCCGACGTCTATCGGAGCGAAAGTCAATATGCCCATTCGCAGCGGCCGTGTGCGCATGTCCAACGCCTATGGTTCCGAGCTGCTGGATCTCGCCTTACCCATGTGGTCCGAGTACTACAGCGGAACCTACTGGACCAAAAATACAGCGGATACCTGCACCACGCTGGTGAGCCCGTACCTGGTTTTTTCAGGGACCAACACCACGCTGCAGGCCAATACCTGCGTATGGGATAGCGGCAGCCCCGGCGCTTCCGGCAAGGGTTGCACTGCTGCTGCAACCGGCTCCAAGGCCAACCGGAAATTTCTGCAAGGCGGTGTCACAGGTACCGACAGCAGTGGAACAGCAGGCTTTGCTGGCAATTTCAATGTCTGGCTCAAGGCGCCAGGCGCTGGCAATACCGGAGGCAGTAACAAGACCATGACGGTGACCGCGACAGTGCCGGACTGGCTGATGTACAACTGGGGCAGTGGCGTGGCCGCGCCTTCAGCGCGGGCCAGCTTCAATGTCTATAGAAACCCGCTGATCTACTCCCGCGAAAACTATTAGGGCTGGCGCAGCGCACCGGATTGCAGCAACTGCGCAGCATCAGCAAGGTCTTGCAGAGTGTCAATATCGGTCACACAACCCCGATCCCGCACCGACAACTCAACCGCATTGAACCGGGACACCAGGGGCGCAGCGCCTCGGCTGCCACTCAAACCCGCCAGTGCATCGCCGCAGGCACGCGCAAAACGCACCGGATGCCCACGCTGCCCTTCAAACAAGGGCACCAGCACCTCGGCGTCCGGATAGGAAGTCGCCAGTTCCAAGAGCGTTTGGGGAGCAATCAGCGGCAGGTCAGCAGGCAATATCAACCAGCCTGCCGCATCACGGGTGGCACGCACGGCGGCGGCAATCGAATCCCCCATGCCGGGGTGACCCGCATCCTCCAGGTGCCAGTGCAAACCGGTGGCGCGCAAGGCGTCCAAGGTGCGTTGCAACACCGTTTTCCCCACCAGGTCTGCCTGCAACTTGTGGACGCGGCCGCCCGACGCGGTGAAGCGCTCGCCCCGGCCGGAGGCAAGCACCAGCACGGTGGGTAGTGATGCACGGTCTACCGGCAAAGACAATGCGGCTCTTTCTTCAACCCTGGCAACAGGTTCACGCAACCGCGCAGGCGGACACACTGGAAGCCGCGGCGGTACTCACCGCGTTCTTCACCTGGACGATCTCGGCCAGGATGGACACGGCAATTTCCGCAGGTGTGCGCGCACCAATGCGCAAACCCACAGGACCATGCAGCCGTTCCAATTGGTGGGCCGTCATATCAAAGTGCTCGGCCAAGCGCTTCTTGCGCGCTTCCTGGTTGCGCCGTGATCCAAGTGCCCCCACGTAGAACGCCTCGCTGTCCAGGGCCTCCAACAGCGCCATGTCGTCAAGCTTGGGATCATGCGTCAGCGCGACGATGGCGGTGTGCGCATCGGGCTGAATTTCGCGCACCACGTCATCGGGCATGCCATGCACGCGGCGCACGTTGGCCATGGGCCGCTCGAACAGCGTGTGGGCATACTCCTCGCGCGGATCGCACACCAGCACCTCGAAGTCCAGCGCACTGGCCATGCTGGCAACCGTCTGCGACAACTGGCCTGCCCCAATGAGCAACAGGCGCCAGCGTGGCCCGAACAAGGTGGTCAGCACCAGGCCGTCGAATCGCATGGCCTGGCCACGCTGTGCCGGTTTCAGGACCACCTCACCGGTGGACAGCGTCAGCGAGCGCGACACCAACTGGTGCTCTGCCGTGCGTTGCAGCACCTCCTCAATCCAGCCAGTAGCCATGAGAGGCTCCTGCACCAGACGCAGGGTGCCGCCGCAGGGCAAACCGAAACGCGCCGCTTCTTCCTTGCTCACACCGTAGGCGATCATGCCGGGCTTGGTGGTGCGCTCGGCTTCAGGCTGGTTCAGCGAGGCCTTGGTCCGGCTGATCAGGTCGTCCTCCACACAGCCGCCGGATACCGAACCACTGACCACACCGTCGTCGCGCACCGCCAATAGCGCCCCGGGCGGGCGCGGCGCGCTGCCCCAGGTTTCCACCACGGTCACCAGCGTGACCGCGTGGCCTGCGCGGCGCCAGGCCAGCGCGTCCTCCAACACCCTCAGGTCAAGACTTTCCATGTCGTGCCTTTACACAGTCTCAGGCGGACTGGATGGCCTGTGCCGTCATAGGCAGCTTGCGCAGACGCTTGCCTGTCAGCGTGGCCAGCGCATTGGCCACTGCCGGTGCCACCAGCGCCGTGGCTGGCTCACCAATGCCGCCGGGCTTCTCGGTACTCTCCACCAGCACGATGTCCACCACCGGGGCTTGCGACATGCGCACGATGGGGAACTGGTGGAAGTTGGACTGCTGCACGCGGCCATCCTTGAGCGTGATCTCCTGCATGGTCGCAGAACCCAGGCCGAACATGACGCTGGACTGGATCTGTGCCTCCACCGTATCAGGGTTGACCATGCGGCCCAGATCAGCAGCGACAGTGACCTTGTGAACCTTGATTGCACCGTGCTCCAGGCTGATCTCGGCAACCTGGGCCATGTAGGTGTCATACCCTTCCATCAGGGCGATGCCACGGGCATGCCCCTGTGGCAGGGGTGTTCCCCAACCGGCCTTGTCGGCAGCCAGCTTGAGCACATTGGCAAAGCGCGGCTTGTCCGCCAGCAGGCTCATGCGGTAGGCGTACGGATCCTGGCCAGCTGCAAGAGCCAGCTCATCCACAAAGCTCTCATTGGCAAAGGCATTGAGCGCATGGCTCACCGAGCGCCAGTAGCCCACGCGCAAACCGGCGTCGTGTTTGACCACGTCATGGCGCGAGGCAGGGATGTTGTAGGCAGCAACCGCGGCCTCGGTCATCAACGGGTCTTGCACCGGTGCGGGCAGGCCGAAGACGCGGCCGGTAACCGACTGCGAGGTCAGGCGGAAAGTCATGGCGGTGGGCTTGCCGTCTGCTCCCAGGGCTGCGGCCATGGTGTGGATGGCCTGCGGGCGATAGAAGTCGTGGGTCATATCGTCTTCGCGCGACCACACCAGCTTGACCGGTTTGCCCACAGCCTTGGATATCTGTGCGGCCTGGATGATGAAGTCGATGTCGATACGCCGGCCAAAGCCGCCGCCCAGGAAGGTGGTTTCCACCGACACGTCCTCGGTATTGAGGCCTACGGCCTTGGCGATCTGGCTCTGCGCCGCGTCCTGCCACTGGGTGGGGCCGATCAGGCGCATCTTGCCGTTCTCGTAGTGCGCGGTGAAGTTCATGGGCTCCAGCGGCGAGTGCGACAGCAGCTGGCTGGCATATTCGGCGCGAATCACTTTGGAGGAAGCGGCAATCACAGCCTCCGGATCGCCTACAGCCTTGAGCGGAATAGGCGTTCCGGTCTTGGATGCTGCACGCAAGCCGTCCAGCATCGCCTTTTCATTCAGGCTGGCGCCAGGGCCCTCATCCCAATTGATGCTCAGCGCCTTGCGCGCCATATTGGCGCGCCACCAGCTGTTGGCCACCACCGCCACGCCGTCCGGGATCTCCACCACCGCCAGCACGCCGGGCATGCTCTTGGCCTTGGAGTCGTCATAGCTCTTGACCTTGCCGCCAATCACCGGGCACTGTTCCAGCGCTGCGTAGACCATGCCAGGCAAGGTGACATCGATGCCAAACTGGGCCTGGCCATTGACCTTGTCGGGCGTATCCAGGCGCTTGGTGCGCTTGCCCACAATGGTGAAGTCCTTGGGGTCCTTGATGGCCACGTTTTCCGGGACCGGCAGCTTGGAGGCCGCCGCAGCCAGCGAGCCATAGCTGGACTTCTTGCCATTGGCGCCCAGGATGAAACCGTCGGCAGCCGTCAGGGTGCTGCGGTCCACCTTCCAGGCATTTGCGGCGGCGGTGATCAGCATTTCGCGCACTTGCGCGCCACCGATACGCAGCTTTTCCCAGCCGTCACGCACCGAGGTGGAGCCGCCCGTAAGCTGCGGACCACCCAGCAGCGGGTTGCCGTACAGCTTGGCGTTGGGCGGCGCAATGCGCACCTTCACTTTGCGCAGGTCCACATGCAGCTCTTCGGCGATCAGCATGGGCATGGAGGTGTAAACGCCCTGCCCCATCTCAGATCTGGCCGAGATCAGCGTGATGGTGTTGTCATCGGCGATATGCACCCAGGCATTGGGAGTATGCACAGTGCCTGCCGCTTGCAGGGCGGTGGGAATGGAGATACCCATGAGCAGGCCGCTGCCAGCCAGCACGGCGGAGTTCTTGAGGAAGGTACGACGGGATGTAGTCATGTTGGTACTCCTCAGGCGCTGCGCATCATGGAAGCTGCGTCCTTGATGGCAGCCTTGATACGGGGATAGGTGCCGCAGCGGCAGATGTTGCCGCTCATGGCGTTGTCAATGTCGGTGTCGCTGGGGTTCTTGTTGGAAGCCAGCAGGGCCGCCGCACTCATCAGCTGACCTGACTGGCAGTAGCCGCACTGGGGAACATCGTGCTTGATCCACGCCACCTGCAGGGGGTGGTTGTTATCGGTGGACAGGCCTTCGACGGTGGACACCTTGGCGCCAGCCACTGAAGACAGGGGCGCCTGGCAGGAGCGTGCCGGCTTGCCATCGATGTGCACGGTACAGGCGCCGCACAATGCAGCACCACAACCAAACTTGGTGCCGGTCATTCCCAGCTCGTCGCGGATGACCCACAGCAGCGGGGTATCGGGCTCGGCGTTGGCGGTCACCGCCTTGCCATTGACTTGAAACGCAGTACTCATCGGCTTGTCTCCTGAATTTTTGTTACGTTACAGAGCGGGTCGTCGTCCGCTAGGAAGAGAATACGAGCCGGTGCTTGAAATTTCCCGAGGGTATGCCCTAGCCCATCGCATAAATTTCTCAAACAGTTGCTTCTTTTTTTCACAAAACCTCACACAACCTATGAAATCGATTGCAGAACTTCGCAAGAGTTATGAGCGCGCCGAGCTCGACGAGAACGCGTCGCATGCGGCCCCCCTGCAGCAGTTTGAGCAGTGGCTGCAGGAAGCCATTCACAGCGAGGTGCCCGAACCCAATGCCATGACGCTGGCCACCGTCGGTAGCGACCTGCGGCCATCCACGCGCGTGGTACTGATCAAGGGCTATGACGAGCGCGGCATCGTCTGGTACACCAACTACGAAAGCCGCAAAGGCCGCGAACTGGCGGGCAACCCATTTGCTGCACTGCAGTTTCATTGGGTGGAGCTGGAGCGCGTGGTGCGCATCGAAGGAGTGGTCGAGCGTGTGAGCGCAGAAGAAAGCGACGCCTACTTTCACAGCCGTCCGCTGGACTCCCGCATAGGCGCCTGGGCATCGCCACAAAGCGAGGTGATTGCGGGGCGCACCGTCCTGATGACCAACGCGGCCAAGTACGCTGCGCAATTCATGTTGCAGCCGCCACGTCCGCCGCATTGGGGTGGTTACCGTCTCAAACCGGATAACTGGCAGTTCTGGCAGGGGCGCAAGAGCCGCCTGCATGACCGGCTACGCTACACCTTGCAGGCCGACGGAGGGTGGTTGCGTGAACGCTTGGCTCCCTGAGCGGAGCCGGTCGGAGGCTGATTACTTGACCGCCACCGCATCCGTGATGCGGTAGAACAGCCCGTAGGGGTCGTCATTCAACACGGCAAACTGCCCTTCCACGACGACGGCTTCCAGGGAGTACTTCACCGGTGTCTTGGTCTTGACCTCCACCATGCTCTCAGGACCGCCGGGCACACAGAATGCGCAGGTCAGCGGCACAGAACTCAGCAGGAAGTGTTTCTGCTTCTCTCCCGGGTCCAGCGGCATCATGAAACCCTGGATGCGCTGGCTTTTCTGATTCAGCGCCTGAATATTGCCGGGAAACACCGGCAACACACGGTTCTTCTCAACCTTGGTCTTGACCGCAGTGAGTACCGACCAGGGCAGCACGTCAGCACGATCCTGCAAGGGCGCGAACGGACTGTTGGGGCTGTGCACGCCCGCCCCGGTACCCATGGGGATGCCTGTGTTTCCCAAGGGTGAACTAAGTTGCGCCATGGCAACAACACACGACAACGACACAGCGGCGGTCAGAAATGAGGTGCGAACAATATTTTTCATGGCTTCGTCCTGTCTACAAAAAAACGCATTCCATCTTATAACCGCCGCATATTAAGCACATATGAAGGCGCAGCGCCAGCCACCAGCCGCCCTCAGCTTTTTTGCAGGCGGGCAAAGGTCTTACGAAACTTGGCCACCTTGGGGGCGGCAACCGCCATGCAGTAGCCCTGGTTGGGGTTGCGTTCGAAAAAGTCCTGATGATATTCCTCGGCCGCTGCATAGCGCTGCAGCGGTTTGAGTTCGGTCACCACCGGGCTGCTGTAGACGCCACTGGCAGCCAGCTCGGCCAGGACTTCCCGCGCGACCTGCTCCTGCTCATCCGTAGTGAAGTAGATGCCGCTGCGGTACTGTGTGCCGACGTCATTGCCCTGACGATTGAGCGTGGTCGGGTCGTGGATGACTAAGAAGATTTCCAGCAGTTCGCGGGTGCTGACCTGGGCGGGGTCATACACCAGCTTGACCACTTCGCAGTAGCCGGAACGACCGGTACCCACCATTTCATAGGTCGGATTGGGGAGGTCTCCGTTGCAATAGCCGGACTCCACGTCCTGCACCCCACGCACCTGAACGTAGACCGCTTCCACACACCAGAAACAGCCACCGCCCAGCACCAGTGTTTGCAATGTATTCGACATCTTCTGATCGCTCTCATGTGAATTGCCAAGCGGGGATGGTACGCCGTACCTCTTGCCCTTGGGCCCAGCCATGGATTGACACCTGCAGGGGCGCAAAGCTACACTAATAACCCATCAGTCAGTAATTTTCATGTCAACCAACTGCCCCATCCGCAAGATCGCAAACACCGTGCGCGCCAAACGTGAGCGCCGCAAGGATGCCCGTCCGGGGGAACTGCTGACCGCCGCACTCGACCTGTTTCTGGAAAAAGGCTATGCCGCCACCCGCGTGGAGGAAGTGGCGCAGCGTGCGGGTGTGTCCAAGGGCACCCTGTTTCTGTACTTCAGCAGCAAGGCCGAGTTGTTCAAGGCGGTTGTGCGGGAGAACATCAGTGGGCGCTTTACCGAATGGGGTGAGGAGCTCAACACCTTCGAGGGCAGCAGCGAGGAACTCTTGAACTACTGCATGAACAGCTGGTGGGAACGGGTGGGTGCCACGCGCGCCTCCGGCCTGCCCAAGCTGATGATGAGTGAGGCCGGCAATTTCCCGGAACTGGTCCAGTTCTTCCAGCAGGAAGTGGTGCAGCCTGGCAACGACCTGGTCAAGCGCATCCTGCAGCGTGGAGTGGAGCGCGGCGAGTTCCGCGCCATCGATCCGGATTACAGCGTCTTCAGCGTCATTGCACCCCTGATGTTTCTGAACCTGTGGAAGCATGGTCGCGGCAGCTGCGGCGACGCGCGTCTGGAACTGGACCCGTCGCGCTATATCGCGTCGCAACTGCATATTCTTCTGCATGGACTGAGCTCGAACACGGGCGCCGACTCGACCGACAAGAAAATCAAGCAATGAAAATCTCCTTGAAATGGGTCGTGGCGGGAGTGGTCACGGCCTTGCTGGCGGCCGGTGTGCTGCGTGCCCTGTCTTCACGCGAGGCTGCCAAGCAGGCGCTGCAGGCGCAACAGACTGCGCAAAAGCAGCAAACCTTCGTAGAAATAGCGCCCAGCGACATGCTGCAGGCGCAGACGGTCGAGCTGACGCAAACGCTGCACATATCCGGCTCACTCAAGGCCGTGAATTCCGCCTTTGTCAAAGCCAAGGTGGCGGGCGAGCTGCTGGGGCTTAACGTTCGTGAAGGCGACTACGTCAAGGCGGGCCAGGTCATTGCCCGTGTGGACACCTCCGAATACCAGACCCGCCTACACCAGGCGCAGCAACAGGCCGAATCGGCCAAAGGCCAGCTCGACATTGCGCAGCGCACACTGGACAACAACAAGTCCCTGGTGGACCAGGGCTTCATCTCTCGCACCGCACTGGACAACTCGCTCAACAACCTGGCCTCCGCGCAAGCCACTTACAAGGCGGCGCAGGCCGGAGCCGATCTGGCTCTCAAATCGTTGGACGACACCATTCTGAAATCACCCATCAACGGTCAGATATCACAGCGTCTGGTGCAGAACGGTGAGCGTGTGGCCATCGACGCCCGCGTGGTGGAAGTGGTGGACCTGGGGTCGCTCGAACTGGAAGCGGCGCTGGGTGCGGCTGATTCGGTGCGGGTACAGACGGGGCAGACTGCACAGCTCGTGGTGGAAGGTCTGTCGCAACCTGTTACCGCCAAGGTCGCACGCGTCAACCCCAGCACGGTTGCCGGCAGCCGGTCGGTCATGGTGTATTTCTCCGTGAGCAACACACCGGGCCTGCGCCAAGGCCTGTTCGCACAAGGCACGTTGGCCATAGGAAATGCGAAAGTACTGGCTGTGCCCCTGGACGCGGTACGTACCGACAAGCCACAACCCTATGTCCAGTACATCGCCGATGGCAAAGTCGCCCACCAGAGCGTCAGGCTAGGCGCTGCCGGTGAACACGCCGGCATTGCCATGGTTGAAATCCAGGGACTGCCCGAAGGTGCCGCGGTACTGGCGGGCAATGCCGGTGCCCTGCTGGCAGGCACCCCGGTCAAGCGTTTGGCGGGAACTCCCTGATGTGGTTTACCCGCGTCAGCCTGAAGAACCCGGTCTTTGCCACCATGGTCATGCTGGCCCTGGTGGTGTTGGGCCTGTTTTCCCTGCAGCGCCTGCAGGTGGACCAATTCCCCAACGTCGACTTTCCGGTAGTGGTAGTTACAGCGGACTACCCTGGCGCTTCGCCCGAAGTGGTGGAAAGTGAAGTCTCCAAGAAGATCGAGGAAGGCGTCAATTCCATCGCCGGCATCAAGGCACTGACTTCGCGCAGTTACGAAGGCCAGTCGGTAGTGATACTGGAGTTCGACCTGTCGATCGATGGGCGCAAGGCGGCCGAAGACGTACGCGAAAAGGTCGCAGCAATCAAACCCCTGCTGCGCACCGAGGTCAAGGAGCCGCGTGTGCTGCGGTTCGATCCGGCTGCGCGTGCCGTCTGGTCAGTCGCCGTGTTGCCGGACGCATCCACTGCCAAGGGCAAGGTGCCGGATGCGGTGGAACTCAGCAACTGGGCCGAGCAGGTATTGCAGAAGCGCCTGGAAAACGTGCGCGGCGTGGGTTCGGTCACCACCGTGGGCAGCACCCACCGCGAGATCAATATCTACCTCAACCCACAGGCACTGGAGTCCTTGTCCATCACGCCCGATCAGGTGGAGGCGGCCGTGGCCAGCGAGAACCAGGAAATTCCCATTGGCACCATCAACAACGCGCAGCAGGAAAAAGTCATCCAGATCCAGGCGCGCATGAAGCGGCCGGAGGACTTCGGCCGCATCATCGTGACGCGCCGAAACGGCGTTCCAGTGCGGGTGGACCAGATTGCCCGGGTCGCCGACGGCGCTCAGGAAGTGGAAAGTCTGGCGCTCTACAACGGCCAGCGCACCCTGCTGATGAACGTGCAGAAGTCGCAGGATGAAAACACCATTGCCGTGGTCGATGGCCTGCAACGCACGCTGGCAGAAATGCAGCAGCAGTTGCCACCCGGCGTACGCCTGGAGCAGATCACTGACGGCTCGCGCCAGATCCGCGTCTCGGTGGAAAACGTACGGCGTACGCTGATTGAAGGCGCGGCGCTGACGGTGCTCATCGTGTTCCTGTTCCTGAATTCCTGGCGCTCCACCGTCATCACCGGGCTGACGCTGCCGATTGCGCTGATCGGCACTTTCTTCTTCATGAACATGCTGGGTTTCACCATCAACATGATCACGCTCATGGCCCTGAGCCTGTGTGTGGGCCTGCTGATAGACGATGCCATCGTGGTGCGGGAAAACATCGTGCGCCATGTGGCCATGGGCAAGCATGCTTACCAGGCCGCAATGGATGGCACTGAGGAAATCGGTCTGGCCGTGCTGGCAACCACCCTGTCCATCGTGGCGGTGTTCATGCCCATCGGGTTCATGGGCGGCATCATCGGCAAGTTCTTCCACGAGTTCGGCCTGACCATCGTGGCGGCCGTAGCCATTTCCATGTTCGTGAGCTTCACCCTCGACCCCATGTTGTCCAGCGTCTGGGAAGATCCAGACATCAACCATCCCGATGGCCCCAAAAACTGGTACGACAAGACCATTGGCCGTGTGACCGGCTGGTTTGACTCCGCCACCGAGCAAATGGCCCATGCGTACCAAGGCATCCTGCGCTGGGCCCTCTTGCACAAGCTGGCAACCGTGCTGCTCGCGCTGGCGGTCTTTGCCACCAGCATCCTGATGGTGCCGCTGCTGGGTACCGAATTCGTGCCCAAGTCCGACTTCTCTGAAATGTCGGTCAATTTCTACACGCCGGTAGGCTCCTCGCTGGAGGCAACGGAATCACGCAGCAAACAGGTGGAAGCCATACTGCGCGAGTTCCCCGAGGTGCGCTACACGCTCACCACCATCAACACAGGTACCGCACAGGGCAAGATGTACGCCAGCGTCTACGTGCGGCTGGTGGACCGCAAGGCGCGCAGCCGCAGCGTGGACCAGATGTCGGTGGTGCTGCGCAACCGGCTTTCCAGCGTGGCGGGCATCACGGTCACGCATGTGGGCCTGCTGGACCCCATAGGCGGTAACAAGCCGGTGACCTTCTCCATCCTGGGCTCCGACACCGCCGAGCTGGAACGCCTGACCTTGCTGGCCATGGGCAAGATACGCAATATCCCCGGGCTGGTGGACCTGGACTCCAGCGTGAAGCCCAACAAGCCTACGCTCGATGTACAGGTGCAACGCGATGCGGCCTCCGATCTGGGACTCTCCATTGGGCAAATCGGCAACGCATTGCGCACACTCGTGGCAGGCACCACGGTGGGCAACTGGCGCGCGCCGGATGACCAGACCTACGACGTCAATGTGCGCCTGGCGCCCGAGGCACGCAACAGCGCGCAGGACATGGAACTGCTGCCCTTTGCACTCACCAACCCGGATGGCAGCACCCGCATCGTCCGGCTCAACCAAGTGGCGCACGTGGTGCCTTCTACCGGCCCCAACCAGATCAACCGGCGCGACCTGACACGCGAGGTGTCCATCAATGCCAACGTCTCGGGCCGCTCCGCTGGCGAGGTGTCCGCCGACATCAAGACCGCGATGGATACCATCGCCATGCCGCCCGGCTACCGCTACCAGTTCAGCGGCTCCACCAAGGACATGGCCGAATCGTTTGCTTATGCGGTCTCGGCTCTGGCCATGGCCGTCATCTTCATCTACATGATCCTGGCCAGCCAGTTCAAGAGCTTCGTACAGCCGTTGGCACTGATGACCGCGCTACCACTCACTCTGATCGGCGTGGTGCTGGCGCTGCTGATGTTCAACTCCACCCTGTCCATGTTCTCGGTGATCGGTGTGGTGATGCTGATGGGTCTGGTCACCAAAAATGCCATCCTGCTGGTGGACTTTGCCATCCGCGCCCGCGACGAGCGGGTGGACGACACGGGTCAAACTGTCCCAGGCCTGCCACGCAACGAGGCATTGCTGATGGCCGCCCGGGTCCGGTTGCGCCCCATCCTCATGACCACGCTGGCCATGGTGTTTGGCATGGTGCCCCTGGCATTTGCGTTGACCGAAGGCGCCGAGCAGCGCGCACCGATGGGTCAGGCGGTAATAGGCGGGGTAATCACGTCTTCTTTGCTGACTTTGGTCGTCGTACCCGTGGTGTACTGCTACATGGATGATTTGGCGCAATGGGCCAAACGCATTCTGGGTGGGAGATCAGGTCCGCAGTCCCCTAGAATTGATTAGAATTCACCAATATACCCCCTAGGAGTATTTTATGCCTGCTTTTGACATCCAAACCGCCCGCTTCAACATGATTGAACAGCAGATCCGCCCTTGGAATGTGCTGGACTCCGGCGTTCTGGACCTTTTGGCATCGGTTCGTCGTGACGAGTTTGTACCGCCGGAACACAAGGCACTGGCTTACGCCGATCTGGAAATTCCACTGCCTGGCGGACAGTACATGCTGACTCCTCGTGTGGAAGCTCGTCTGCTGCAGGACGCAGCCGTGCAAAAGACCGACAGCGTGCTGGAAATCGGCACCGGCTCCGGTTTTTTGACCGCCCTGCTGGCCCGCCGTGCAGCGCGCGTGCTGTCACTGGAACTCTCGCCCGAACTGGTGGCATTCGCCAAGAGCAACCTGCAAAAGGCCGGCATTACCAACGCCGACGTGCGCCAGGGTGACGGCTCGCAAGGTGCTGCGGCACAAGGCCCCTTCGATGTCATCGTGCTGGGTGGCTCGGTGGCGGATGTGCCCCACAAATTGCTCGATCAACTCAAGATCGGTGGCCGCCTGGCAGCCATCGTGGGAGATGACCCGATCATGCGCGCCACCATCGTCACGCGCACCAGTGCCACCGACTTCCGTACCAGCCAGCCTTGGGATTGCGACGCACCGCGTCTGCAGAACTTTGCGCAGGTGTCACGCTTCACGTTCTGATCCGAACGTCTTATTCAGGCATATCCCATGATTTCTCAATTCCGTCCCAAGGACTTGTCCGCCTGGCTGGAACAGGCACGCGCACATGGCGAACCCGTCGTGCTGGATGTGCGCGAACCGGCGGAGCTGCAGATCGCCAGCGTCAAGCCCGACGGTTTTACATTGCTGACCATCCCCATGGGCACGATCCCGCTGCGCCTGGCCGAGTTGGACCCGCAGCAGCCGGTCGCCTGCCTGTGTCACCACGGCGGACGCAGCATGCAGGTCGCCCAGTTTCTGGCCAGCCGTGGTTTTGAGAATGTGGCCAATATTGCCGGGGGTATCCATGCGTGGGCAGCCGAAGTGGACCCCAGTCTGAATACCTACTGACATCCATTGCCTTAGCCTGAAATCCGCTCCATCGAAAGCACTCCATGAACCGTACTCGCAACCCACTCTCCACGAATCTCCTGCCACTGCTGGTAGCCCTGGGAGCCGGCCTTTCCGGCATGGCGCAGGCACAGAGCCTGGTTGACTTGTACGCGGCCGCCAAGAGCTATGACGCTACTTACCTGTCGGCTAAGGCGCAGGCTGATGCCAACATCGCCAAGGGTGATCAGGCCAAGGCGGGCATCCTGCCCACGGTGGGACTGGGCGCTAGTGCAAGCCAGACCAATCAGACCAGTAGCCTGGCATCGCTGGACGGCCGCAACTACAACACGCAGTCAGCAGCGCTGTCCGCAACGCAGCCCCTGTACCGCCCCGGCAACTGGGCTACCTATGAGCAAGGCAAGAAGCAGGCAGAAATTTCGCAGGCACAACTACAAGCCGCCGAGCAGGATCTGATCGTGCGGGTCAGCCAGGCCTACTTCGACGTATTGGCCGCCACAGACAACCTGACCTTTGTGCGCAGCCAGAAGGCCGCCACCGCCGAGCAATTGGCGTCTGCCAAGCGCAACTTCCAGGTGGGCACCTCCACCGTCGTGGACACCCGCGATGCACAAGCCCGCTACGACCTGGTCGTGGCCCAGGAGCTGGCAGCGGAAAACGACCTGCGTGTCAAATCCGTGGCGCTGGATCAGTTGGTGGGCAGAAGCGGCACGGCACCGAAGCCGCTGCGCGCCCCGGTCAAACTCAGCGATGTACAGCCAGCGGATGTGGAACCTTGGGTGCAGCAGTCCGAAGCCAACAACCCGGTGATCAAGCAGGCTCAGATCGCTCTGGATGTGGCTAAGCTGGAGACCGAGAAGGCACAAGACGGTCACAAGCCCACCCTGGATCTGGTCGGCAGCTACAGCGCTGCCAACAACAACGGCAGTTCCACCTCCAATACGTCCTACACCGCCAATGTCGCCAGCGTGGGCCTGAACTTCAACCTGCCGCTGTTTGCCGGTTACTCCATCCAGAACCGGGTCAAGGAGACCTTGGCCCTGGAGGAAAAGGCCCGCAACGACCTGGACGCAGCCAAGCGCTCCGTGGCACAGGGAACCCGCACGGCGTTCCTGGGTCTGCAATCCGGTCTGTCCCAGGTAAAGGCCTATGAGGCGGCTGAAATCTCCACGCAAAGCGCGCTGGACGCCAACAAGCTGGGCTACCAGGTGGGCGTGAAGATCAACATCGATGTGCTCAATGCGCAAAGCCAGCTCTACTCCACCAAGGCCACGCTGGCCAAGGCCCGTTACGACGTGCTGGTGGGCGGCCTCAAGCTGCGTCAGGCGACCGGTCTGCTCAACGAAGACGACCTGCAGCCCATCAACACCCAATTAGCGCCCTGAGCGCCTCCAGCGTTCGCCGCGTGGCTCCCCGGTGGGCCTGGCTCCAGGCAAGGGCCGTGTGACGCACGCGCTCCAGAGCCGGCCCATCGCTCACGATAGGCAGCGCCTTGCGTAACGCGTCTTCCATATCCGCGCAGCGCAGCGCAGCGCCCGCTTCCTCAGCCATTTCCGCAGCTTGCGCAAAATTGAAGGTGTGTGGCCCCATCACGATCGGGCAGCCACAGGCCGCCGCCTCAATCAGGTTCTGCCCGCCCAGAGGCGCAAAGCTGCCGCCCAACAAAGCCATGTCGGCCAGACCGAAATACAGCGGCATTTCTCCCAGTGAATCACCCAGCCATACATCGGCAGTCTGCGGTGCATCGGCCCAGGTTGAGCGGCGCGAGACGCTGAAACCTACAGACTGAAATAACTCCGCCACCGCGTCAAAGCGTTGCGGATGGCGCGGCACGACAAGCCACTGCACGGGCAGTGCGGGCTGGCGGCGCAGCGCATCGATAAGCATCTGCTCCTCGCCTTCACGCGAGCTGGCAAACATCAGCACGGGCTTGTCACTGCCTGCGCGCCAGCGGCGGCCGCGCAAGAGCTTGTCCGCATCGGGAGTGGCATCAAACTTCAGATTGCCAGTCACAGCCTGCACCGTGGCACCCAAGGCACGCAGCCGTGCCGCGTCTTCTTCGGTCTGCGCCAGAACCAGATGCAGCCCGGCAAAGGCCGACCCGGACAACCAGCTCAGCTGCCGCGCCTTGCGCTGGGACTGTTCACTCATGCGCGCATTGACCAGACACAGCGGCACCTTGGCCCGCACGCAGGCAGCCACCATATTCGGCCAGACTTCGGTTTCCATCAACAACCCGACGTGCGGCTGGAAGTGCCGCAGAAAACGGTGCACCGCTGCAGGCGTATCCCACGGCTGCCAGACCTGTACATCACCCGCTTTCAGCAGGCTGCTGCCCTGCTCCCATCCAGTAGCCGTGCCGTGCGTCAGCAGCAAACGCATACCGGGGTTATCTTGGCGCAAGGCCTCAATCAGTACGGCGGCGGCACGCGTTTCGCCAAGCGATACCGCATGCACCCATATCAACGGACCTCCCCCGGAGGCAGGTCGCGGCACCCCTTCGTAATGGCCGAAACGCTGCTCCACCGCATGACCGTATCGTGGCTCATCCACTGCACGCCGGCGCAGCTTGCGTCGCACCAGCGGCTGCACCATCCACATGGCCAGGGAGTAGAGCGAAAGAATCATTGGCACAGCACCGGGGTGTCCAGTGCATCCCATGCCCGCCACACGCTGTCCACGTCGGGCGTGGGCTGGGCATAGACGCTGACCTGGTGCGCGTTGTTCACACCGGTGCGCCAGGCGGTATCAAAGTTGTAGATCTGCACATGCTGCAGCCCCAGGGCCACCGCGATATGGCTCAGACCGCTGTCTACGCCAATCACACCGGCGCAATGGGCCATGGTATCGGTGAGCGCATCCAGTGGCATGCTGGGCCAGACCCAGGCATCCGCCAACTCCGCTGCGATCTTTTCGCTCACGGCCTTTTCTGCCGGGTTGCCATGGGCCAGGGCCACGCAGAAGCCGCTGTGGTTGAGCCGCTTGCCAAGCTCTATCCAGGACTGCAGCGGCCACTCCTTGTCGGCGCGGGAAGTGCCATGCACCAGCGTCACCACCGACTTGCGCGGCGCAAACGGGTTGACCGCCGCGCCCGGCTGGGCCAGCAAAGAGTTTTGAGCCCGCGCCTGCGGTTGCGCTGCGCCCATTGACCCGGCGCGCAATCCGAACACCGGCTCACCTTGCAGCTCATACCCCAGGGCCTGCGCGCACAGAAGGCGTGAGCGCTGCACCACGTGCACATGCGGCTCCAGCGTGATGGCTCGGTCCGCCACCCAGCGGGCTGGCGCTTCAAAGCTGGAACCATCGGTGCGGTTGGCCAGCCCAAAGCGCAAGCCACCCACCTTGATGCGGGTGAGCCAGGAAACCAATGCGGATTTGGTCAGGCCTTGCAGATCAATGACCGCGTCGTAAGCCTGTGCCTGCAGCTCGGTCTTGAAAGACCGCCATTCCTTGCGCGTCTGCACAGAAAAAAGAGCCTTGCGCCAGCGCCGGATTTCGCAGGGGATGACCCGCTGCACACCTTCGCAGCGCGCCACCAGGGGTGCAAAACCCCGTTCAACCACCCAGTCAATCTGCGCGCGCGGCAGCGCGCGCCGGATGTCCTGCACCGCCGCCATGGCGTGCACCACATCTCCCAAGGAAGACAGCTTGACGATGAGAATGCGCGGCGCCGAATTCGGATCCAGGCTCAATGCGCTGCTTCCTCGATTTTTGCGTCAGGCTTGACCGAGCGCAGCAGCTCCAGCATGGCGCTCTGGATGCGCTCCAGCGCGGCAGCCGTGTGGCCTTCAAAACGCAGCACCAGCACCGGCGTGGTGTTGGAGGCGCGCACCAGGCCAAAGCCATCGGGCCAGTCCACGCGCAGGCCGTCAATGGTGTTCACAACGGCCGGAGTCGGGAAATTCACCTTGGCCACCAGTTGGTCCACCAAGCCATGGGCCTGGCCTTCGGCGCAGGACACATTGAGTTCCGGCGTGGAGAAGCTGGTGGGCAAAGCGTCCAGCACCGCGCCCACATCGGCAGCGCGGCTGACGATTTCCAGCAGACGGCAACCCGCATAGGTGCCGTCATCGAAGCCGTACCAGCGCTCCTTGAAGAAGATGTGGCCGCTCATCTCGCCGCCCAGCGGGGAGCCGATCTCGCGCATCTTGGCCTTGATCAGGGAATGGCCGGTCTTGAACATCAGCGCCTTGCCGCCAGCCGCCTCAATGGCGGGCGCCAGACGTTGCGAGCACTTCACGTCAAAGATGATGGTGCCGCCCGGCACGCGCGAAAGCACGTCCTGTGCGAACAACATCATCTGGCGGTCCGGGTAGATGTTGTTGCCTTCGCGGGTGACTATCCCTAAGCGGTCACCGTCGCCGTCAAAGGCCAGCCCCAGGTCGGCGCCGCTGGTCTTGAGCGCGGCAATCAGGTCGCGCAGGTTTTCGGGCTTACTGGGGTCGGGATGGTGGTTGGGGAAATTGCCATCCACTTCGCTGAAGAGTTCGGTGACTTCACAGCCGATGGCGCGCAGAATGCCGGGCGCAGACGCACCGGCCACACCGTTGCCCGAGTCGACCACGATCTTGAGCGGGCGCGCAAGCTTGATGTCACCGACGATGCGTGCGGTGTAGTCGGCCAGCACGTTTACCTGCTTGCAGGAACCACCTGCCTGCAAGGTCCAGCCATCGCTTTCGATCATGCGGCGCAGCGCCTGGATCTCGTCGCCATAGATGGCCTTGCCACCCAGGACCATCTTGAAGCCGTTGTAGTCGCGCGGATTGTGGCTGCCGGTGACCTGGATGCCGCTGGCACACAGGGTATTGGCTGCGAAGTACAGCATGGGCGTGGTGACCATGCCCACATCAATGACCTGCACACCCGCTTCCACCAGACCACGGATCAATGCGGCGGACAGCATGGGGCCGCTCAGGCGCCCGTCGCGGCCCACGGCCACGGTGGTTTGGCCTTGTGCCATGGCAATGCTGCCAAAGGCACGTCCCAGGCCCAGGGCAACGTCTTCGGTGAGGGTGGAGGGGACAATGCCCCGGATGTCGTAGGCCTTGAAAATGCCGGCGCTGATTTGCATGAAGTTCCCTTGTAACGATGCTTTGGAGCTGTGGTCTTGATCGTCCCGCATTGTAGGTGCAGGGGACCTTGACATACCGCAGGACAAGGTAGGGGCAGACTGTGACAGGCACATGTCCGTAAACGGCGAGTTTTGTGACATGCCGTGCGTATCATGCAGCCATGTCCACCGCTTCCTCTACCCTTGATGACGATGCCTGCTACCTGGCCCTCAAGACCCGGGATGCGCGTTTTGACGGACGCTTCTTCACCGGGGTGCGCAGCACCGGCGTCTATTGCCGACCAGTCTGCAAAGTGCGCACCCCCAAGGCCGAGAACTGCCAGTTCTTCACCCTGGCTGCGCAGGCCGAATCAGCAGGGTTCCGCCCCTGCCTGCGCTGCCGGCCGGAGATCGCTCCGCACATGTCCCACGCCACCTGGTCCACACAGGACGCCTCCGGCATCCTGGCGCAGCAGGCTGCTGGCTTGCTGGACCAGTTGGCGCGCTCCGCGCAAGCCAGCAGCATGGCCGATGTGGCCGCCAAGCTGGGCGTGAGCGACCGGCATCTGCGCCGCATCTTTGAAGCGCAGTGGGGCGTGTCGCCATTGCAGTATCTGCAGACGCGGCGCCTGCTGAGCGCCAAGCAGTTGCTGACCGACACGCAGCTTCCCGTCACCCAGGTGGCAGCACTGAGCGGCTTTGCCAGCCTGCGACGCTTCAACGCTGCGTTTGTGGCGCACTACCGGCTGCAACCCAGTGCCCTGCGCAAAACCAGCAGGGCCATGACCCTGGACGTGGCAACCGGCAAGGCCACTGCGCGGGCCAAGACGGAGTCTCTTGGCGCTGCGGCGCATGGCATCTATCTCAAGGCCAGCTACCGCCCACCTTATGACGTTGACGCCATGCTGGCTTTTCTGCAAACGCGTGCCATACCCGGCGTCGAAATGGTGGACCGTGCCGCCCTCACCTACCAGCGCACCATAGCCGTGGATTGCAATGGCAACACGCTTGCGGGATGGGTGCAGGCGCACTTTGTGCCCGCGCAATGTGCCGTCGAATTTCTGCTCAGTGAATCCCTGGCGCCGGCCCTGCCCCGGCTGATGGCCGAGCTGCGCGACCTGCTGGACCTGGACGCCGAACCGCAGGCCATTGCCGCCATTCTGGGGGAGCGCTTTGCTGGCATGGAAGGGTTGCGCGTACCTGGCACGCTCAACGGACTGGAACTCGCCGTGCGTGGAATTCTGGGGCAGCAAATCACCGTGGCTGCCGCACGCACGCTCAGCAGCCGCCTAGTGCAGGCGCTGGGTGCGCCACTTGCAACACCCTTTGTTGCGCTCTCCCACCTCTTCCCCGATGCCCTTCGTTTGGCACATGCCAGCGGCGACACCTTAGGTGCACTGGGCATCGTCAAGCAGCGCCAGGCCGCCATCACCGCGCTGGCCCAGGCTGTGGCCAGCGGCCAGATTCTCTTGCAGCCGGGCGGCGACGTGGCCCGCACCATGGCCGCGCTGCAGGACTTGCCCGGCATCGGCCCCTGGACCGCCAGCTACATCGCCATGCGTGCATTGCGCTGGCCCGATGCCTTCCCTGCCGGTGACGTGGCTTTGCAGACCGCTTTGGACGTGCGCCAGCACGCCCATCCGGCGCGGGAAGCGGAGCGTCTGTCGCAAGCATGGCGCCCCTGGCGCAGCTATGCGGTGGTGCGCGCCTGGCATTCCCTATCCCAACAAGGAGACACACACCATGACCAGTAGAAACAACCCAACCGGCCTGGTGCGTTGCACCTTCGAGAGCCCACTGGGCCGCATGACGCTGGCGGCCAGCGACGCCGGGCTGGCCGGCGTCTGGTTCGATGGCCAGAAGCACATGCCCGACATCAGCAACTGGCCGGTGCAGGACGACCACCCCGTGCTGCAGCAGACCGCCGCGCAATTGCGCCAGTACTTTGCCGGTTCGCGCCAGCGCTTTGACCTGCCGCTGGACACATGCCAAGGCACTGCGTTTCAGCAACAGGTCTGGCAGGCGCTGCTGGATATTCCTGCGGGGCAAACCATTTCCTACGGAACGCTGAGCCAGCGCATCGGCAAGAGCAGCGCTGTGCGCGCCGTCGGTGCCGCGGTAGGTCGCAACCCGATCAGCATCGTGGTGCCCTGCCACCGCGTGGTCGGCGCCGATGGCTCGCTAACCGGCTATGCCGGTGGACTGGACCGCAAAACAACCTTGCTCCAGCTGGAAAAATCACAGCCAAAGACAATAGCCGCATGACAACCAACAACAACAAACCATGGGTGGTGGACTTCGTGCTCCTGGCCGCCATCTGGGGAGCATCCTTCATGTTCATGCGGGTGGCGTCCAAAGAGTTCGGCGTCTTTCCTGCGGCGGGTCTGCGCGTGTGCGTGGCCACCTTGTTCCTGGTGCCCTTGCTGCTGTTCAAAGGTCTGGGGAATTCTTTGCGCCAGCACTGGAAGCTCACCTGTGCCGTGGGTGTCATGAATTCGGCCATTCCCTTTGCCTGCTTCAGTTTTGCGTTGCTGTCCATCACCTCGGGCCTGTCTGCCATATTGAACGCCACCGTGCCGCTGTTCGGCGCGTTGATAGCCTGGATATGGCTGGGCGAGCGCCCCACCAAATCCCGCATGCTGGGCTTGGCCATCGGATTTGCGGGCGTGACCATGCTGGCCTGGGACAAGGCCAGCTTCAAACCCGATGCCAGCGGCCAGTCCACCGGTTGGGCCATCCTGGCCTGCCTGCTGGCGACCCTGTGCTATGGCCTGTCGGCCAGCGTGGCCAAACGCTGGATGGGTGGCCTGCCTTCATTGGTGTCTGCGACCGGTAGCCAGATTGGAGCCTCGTTGTTTCTCATTCCGTTGATGCTGACAACCTGGCCTGCGCAAACGCCCAGCCTGCAGGCCTGGATGGCAGTCGGCGTGGTGGGCGTACTCTGCACCGGGCTGGCCTATGTGCTGTATTTCCGCCTGATTGAGCGGGCCGGCCCCTCACGCGCCCTAGCGGTGACCTTTGCCATTCCGGCGTTTGCCGTGTTCTATGGTGTGCTGCTGTTGGGCGAGACTGTGACTGGATGGATGGTGGTGTGCGCGCTGGTCATCATCGCCGGAACATCCCTCTCCACCGGCCTGGTGGCTTTGGGCAGACGCAAGACATGAACCCGGCTGCGACCCTGGTCATAGGTGCCGGCCCCGCCGGATGCGCCTGCGCCATGTGGTTGCACCAGCTGGGTTGCCCGGTCACGCTGCTGGAGCGCTGTGCACAGGCCGGCGGCCTGCAGACTTTCAGCCCCTATGAAAACCGCTGGCTGCCGTCTTTGATGGACGCCACCGGCCAGGAGATTGCCGCGCGACTCGATGCACAGCTGCGGTTCGCAGGTGTGGACCTGCGAACCGGCGTTGGCGTGCGTGCAGTATCACCCAGCGCGACCGGCTTTGCCGTCGAGCTTGAAGATGGCGGCATCTTGCAGGCCCCGCAAGTGGTGCTGGCCACTGGCGCGCGCTTTCGTAGCGGCGGTTTCCACAACGCGGGCGCTGTGGCCATAGGACCTGGCCACAACACCGAGGCACTCGAGGTTCAAGGCAAGCGGGTTGCCATCCTGGGCGGTGGCGACAACGCCTTTGACCAATATGGCTTCATCATGCGGCGCGGTGCGCAGTCCGTCACCCTCTTTGCTCGGGCCGTGCGCGCCCAACATGTGCTGCGCGCAGCGGTGCCAGCCAGCGATGTGGTGGTGGGCCCGTTTGAAGCGCGCCAGAGCGACATGACGGTCAACGGACAAGCCTTTGATGCCATCAGCGTGCAGTTCGGTTTCGAGGCCGTGGTCCCCGATGGTCTGCAAGCACTGCAGCGCACACCGCTTGGTTTTGTGGCGGCCAACCTCTGGGGCGAAACCTCGGTGCCACACCTTTATGCAGCGGGTGAGATCAGCCAGACCTTTCACCCCTGTGTGGCCACGTCCTTTGCCCACGGCATCCAGGTGGCCAAACACATCCATCGCCAGCACAGTTACTGAAGCAGCAGACTCTCGTCCAGCGCAAACCAGGGCACGCCGTGCCACTGCAGCGCCTGATCTGCAAAGGCATAGCTGGCCACACAGTGCAGCGGCCCGCCAATGTGCGCGGCCTCGTAGCCCAGCAAGGACAGGCCTGTCACCGGCAGATGCAGGTCTGCAGGCAGCGCCACTGCCAGCAAGCGTTGCAGCACGTGCTGCATGGGAAAGACGTCGGCATACAGGCCGATGGTCACATGCGGCGTGTAATCGCCGTGGGCGGCAATGGCGGGCGTTTGCTGCAGACAATGGCGCAGGGCCTGCAGCTGTCCGGCCGTGTCGCGCACGGTGAAGTACGGCACGCTGGTAAAGCTGTCCAGGCCGCCTATGGCGATCTCGAAACCCGTAGGGTTTGTCTGCTGCAAGGCGCGCAACTGGGCTTGCACCAAGGCCGGTCCGAAATCATCGTCGAATTGCGGCTGGGCGCTGGGAAAGCCGCACAGGCTGAGCGTGACATGCGGCTGTCTTTCGTAGCCCGGCAACAGAAGATCGGCCAACGCCTCTTGCGCGGCCTGCATGCGTGGCTGCAAGGGCGTGGTGTCGAACTGCAGTGCCCATAGCGCGTAGATAGATCGGCCCCGATGCCATTCGGGGAAGTCGCGGCGCTCGTTGCGAATGGTGCTGTCTGCGGAAAAGGTGTGGTCGGTAGCCATGGGGCGCGATGCTACAGGCTGTGCTGCCTGCCCTCATCGCGTCTCCCCATGGAAAACCCCGATTCAAGTCTGTCGCTTTTCGTCAACAACAAGTCGTTGCACACGGAGACGGCACCCCGCGTCCGCCCTACGATGCCAGAACGATGACACACATTCACACCTTGCGACAAGACCTGGCAGCAGCCTTCCGCTGGGCAGCGCGGCTGAACATGCATGAGTCGATTGCCAACCACTTCAGCGTGGCCACCGACGACACAGGCCGGGAATTCCTGCTCAACCCGGTGGGCGCGCATTTCTCGCTGGTGCGCGCCAGCGAGCTGCTGTTGCTCAACGTGGACAAGCCCGATACCTACCTGGGCCCCAATGCCCCCGACCCCACGGCCTGGACGCTGCATGCAGCCCTGCACCAGAAGCTGCCACAAGCGCGCTGCATCCTGCACACGCACATGCACAGCGCCACCACGCTGTGCTGCCTCAAAGACTTCGAGTTCCTGATACTGGACCAGAACGCCTGCCGCTTCCACAAGCGCATTGCCTACGACCGCGGCTATGCCGGCATGGCGCTGCACACGGACGAAGGTGCCCGCGTGGCCGCCCTGATGGAGCACGGCAAGAGCGTGCTGTTCATGGGCAACCACGGCGTGATCGTGGTCGCTCCCACCGTGG
Source organism: Rhodoferax sp. GW822-FHT04A08 (assembly GCF_058801025.1). Classification (NCBI taxonomy): domain Bacteria; kingdom Pseudomonadati; phylum Pseudomonadota; class Betaproteobacteria; order Burkholderiales; family Comamonadaceae; genus Rhodoferax; species Rhodoferax sp. GW822-FHT04A08. Next base: position 57,879 of record NZ_JBXAMW010000012.1, on the reverse strand, counting down.
CCCAGGCCTTTGACGAGCTGTACTACCTGGAGAAGGCCTGCGCCCTGCAACTGGCGGCCTTGGCCACCGGACGCGAACTGGCGCTGATCCCCGACGACGTGGCCGCTGTGGCCTGCAGCCAGTGGAACGACTACCCCACCGAGTTTTCCAACCTGCATTTCAACGCCCTCAAAACCATCCTCAACCAACAAGAACCGGACTACGCCCTATGAACCAGAACATCATCATTACCTGCGCCGTGACCGGCGCTGGCGACACCGTTGGCAAGAACCCCCACGTGCCGGTCACTCCGCGCCAGATTGCCGATGCCGCCATCGAGGCTGCCAACGCCGGTGCCACCGTGGTGCACTGCCATGTGCGCGACCCCCAAACCGGCAAGGGCAGCCGTGATCCGGCGCTGTACCGCGAGCTGATGGAGCACATCAAGGCCTCGGGCGTGGACGTCATCGTCAACCTGACCGCCGGCATGGGTGGCGACTTGGAAATCGGCCCGGGCGAAACCCCCACGCAATACGGCCCCGGCACCGACCTGGTTGGTCCGCTGACCCGCCTAGTGCATGTGGAAGAGCTGCTGCCCGACATCTGCACCCTGGACTGCGGCACGCTCAACTTTGGCGACGGCGACACCATCTACGTGTCCACGCCTGCTGCCCTGCGTGTGGGCGCCAAGCGCATCACCGAGCTGGGTGTGAAGGCCGAGCTGGAAATCTTTGACACCGGCCACCTGTGGTTCTCCAAGCAGATGATGAAGGAAGGCCTGCTGTTCGACCCGTTGTTCCAGCTCTGCCTGGGCATTCCATGGGGCGCACCCGCCGACACCACCACCATGAAGGCCATGGTGGACAACCTGCCCGCAGGCGTCACATGGGCCGGCTTTGGTATCGGCCGCCTGCAGATGCCCATGGCAGCACAGGCCATTCTGCTGGGCGGCAATGTGCGCGTGGGTCTGGAAGACAACCTGTGGCTGGACAAGGGTGTGCCCGCCAGCAACGGAACACTGGTGGAGCGCGTGATCAAGCTGATCGAATGCATGGGAGCCAAGCCCATGACGCCCGCCGAAGGCCGCGCCAAGATGAACCTCAAGAAACGCTAAAGCCCTCTTCACCGAACCACTGGACAACACATGACATTCAAGACCGACATCAAGACTTTTGCAGCACTGGGCACCGGCGTGATCGGCAGCGGCTGGATCGCACGCGCACTGGCCAACGGCCTGGACGTGATCGCCTGGGACCCGGCGCCCAATGCCGAAGCCAATCTGCGCGACCGCATCAAGAAATGCTGGCCAGCCCTGGTGGCCAACGGCCTCAAGCCTGGCGCCTCGCCGGAGCGTCTGCGCTTTGTGGCCACCGTGGAAGAGTGCGTGAAGGATGCCGACTTCATCCAGGAGAGCGCACCTGAGACGCTGTCGCTCAAGATCGACCTGCACGCCAAGATCAGCGCTGCAGCCAAGCCCGACGTGATCATCGGCTCCAGCACCTCCGGCCTGCTGCCCACCGAGTTCTATGCCAAGGCTGTAGCCCCCGAGCGCTGCCTGGTCGGCCACCCGTTCAACCCGGTCTACCTGCTGCCGCTGGTGGAAGTGGTGGGCGGTGAAAAGACATCCGAAGCAGCCAAGCAGGCCGCCATCACCGTCTACAAAAACCTGGGCATGAAGCCCCTGCATGTGCGCAAGGAAGTGCCCGGTTTCATCGCCGACCGCCTGCTCGAAGCCCAGTGGCGCGAAGCGCTGCACTTGGTTGACGAAGGCGTGGCCAGCACGGGCGAGATCGACGACGCCATCCGCTATGGCGCGGGCATACGCTGGTCCTTCATGGGCAGCTTCCTGATCTACACCCTGGCCGGCGGCGACGCCGGCATGCGCCACTTCATGGCGCAGTTTGGCCCAGCACTCAAGCTGCCCTGGACCAAGCTAGTGGCGCCCGAGCTGACCGACGCGCTGATCGACAAGGTGGTGGACGGCACCAAGGACCAGTTGGGCAGCCACAGCATTGCCGACCTGGAGCGCTACCGCGACGACTGCCTGATGGCCGTGCAAGCCGCCATCCGCGCCACCAAGATCAAGCACGGCATTTCGCTCGATGAGTAATCTGTTGATCAGTTGGCAAGGCCCGGTGCAGCCGGCCTGGGTGGACTACAACGGCCATCTGAACGACGCCTACTACCTGGTGATCTTCAGCCTGGCCACCGACGGGCTGATGGAGCGCATCGGGCTGGATGCGGCAGGCCGCAAGGCAACCGGCCACACCATGTACACGCTGGAAGTGCATCTGAACTACATCCAGGAGGTGCACGAGGGCGTGGCGGTGGAGGTGCGCACACAGATCCTGGGTGTGGATGCCAAGCGCGTGCATCTGTTTCACAGCCTGCACCGCCAGGACGACGGAACGCTACTGGCCACCAACGAGCAGATGCTCTCCAACATCGATGCGTCCAACGCCGAGACTGGCCCCAAGACGGCGCCATTTGCGCCGCAGGTTGCCGCCCAGTTGTTGCCGCTGGCACAGGCGCATGCGACGCTGCCTCGGCCTGCCAATGCCGGGCGCAGCATTGCGTTGCCTGTGCCGCGCAAGTGAGCATGGTGTACGGAATGCAGATCTGGCATGGGTGCGCAAACAGCGTTGGCAGACTCAGGCCGACGTGGCACTCCGCTCCGTCCGTGTCCCCCGCCCACTGCGTGGGCTCCTCCTTTACCTCCCGGATCGGAGCGCCACGCCGACCTGAGTCCTCCAGCATGGTTTGCGCACCAAGGATGTTGAATACAACGCGCGAACATCCCCGGCGCTCGCTGACAGCGGGGTGGCTGTTTCCGGTAGGTAAAGGAGGAGCCCGCAGGGCGGGGGACATGGACGGAAACAGCCACCCCGCTGTCAGCGACTGACCCACCACAAACGCGCGCAAGTCGGTATTCAAAAAGCCCCAAAGACGAACCAAGCAAACCATGACCGATCCACACCAAACGGCAGGCCGCGTCACCACCCCGTTGGAAAACACGCCCGCCAAACCCTGGGACCCCACGGCCCCCATACCGGCACCGTTACAACTGCACTCCCCCACCGTGTTGCCGCAATGGGTGGACTACAACGGCCACATGAGCGAGTCCTGCTTTCTGCTGGTGTTTGGTGACAGCTCCGATGCCTTCTTCCGCTTTGTCGGTATCGACGAACGCTACCGTGACGAACAGGGCCTGTCGCTCTACACGGTGGAGACGCATATCCACAACATACGCGAAGCCTCAGTGGGCGATCCGCTCAAGCTCACGCTGCAGGTGCTGGATGTGGACGCCAAACGCGTGCACATCTTCCACAGCATGTTCCACGGCAAGACCGGCGTGCTACTGGCCACAGGCGAACAGATGCTGCTGCACGTGGACATGAAAGCCGAGCGCGCTGCGCCCATGCCGCCCTGGCTGCTGGAGCGCATACAGGCCATCCACACCGCACACGCTACCCTGCCGCGCCCGGCGCAAGCGGGTGCCTCCATCGGGATTCGCCGCAAGGCCGTTTGACTCACAACGCACCAGAGACTGACCATGCACTTTCAACTCAGCCACGAACACACCATGCTGGTGGACACCGTGCGCAGCTTTATCGAAACCGAGATCTACCCGCACGAAGACCTGGTGGAGCGCACCGATGAAATCCCGCCCGACCTGGCAGCAGAGATCCAGGCCAAGGCCATTGAAGTCGGTCTGTACGCAGCCAACATGCCCGAGGAATATGGCGGCGGCGGATTGGACAACTTTGGTGTGACGCTGCTCGAGCGGGAGCTGGGCCGCGCTTCCTACGGTTTGCAGATGCTGGTGGCCCGCCCCAGCAACATCCTGCGCGGCTGCACCGGCACGCAGATCGAGGAATACTTGCTGCCCACGATTCGCGGCGAGCGCCACGACTGCCTGGCCATGACCGAGCCCAACGCCGGCTCGGACGTGCGCAGCATGCAGACCAAGGCGGTACGTGATGGCGACGACTACATCATCAACGGCAGCAAGCACTTCATCAGCCACGCCGATGTGTCCGATTACGTGATCCTGTTTGCCGCCACCGACGTGGAGCAGACCAAGGCCGGCCCCAAGAAAAAGATCACCGGATTTCTGGTGGACTTTGACACACCCGGTGTAACGCGCCGCCGCGGCCCGGCTTGTGTGTCGCACCGCGGCTACCACCAGTGCGAACTGTTCTTTGACAACGTGCGCGTGCCCGTCTCCAAACGCCTGGGCGAAGAGGGCAAGGGCTTCGACCTGATGGGCGAGTGGCTGGGTGCCACCCGCCTGACCGTGGCCGCCACCAGCGTAGGACGCGGCCGCCGCGTGCTCGACATGGCGACCGAATGGGCCGCCACGCGCAAGCAGTTTGGGCAACCGATTGGCCGCTTCCAGGGCACGGGCTTCAAGCTGGCCGACATGGCCACCGAACTCGAAGCCGCCGACCTGCTCACCCTGCAAGCCGCCTGGAAGTGCGACCAAGGCAGCATGACCGATTCCGACGCCGCCATGGCCAAGCTGTTTGCGTCTGAGGCGCTGGCACGCATCACCGACCAGACGCTGCAGATCTTTGGCGGCATGGGCTTGATGAATTCGCTGCCGATCGAGCGCTTCTGGCGCGATGCGCGGGTGGAGCGCATCTGGGACGGCACCAGCGAAATCCAGCGCCACATCATCTCGCGCGCCATGCTGCGTGCGCACGGCGCATGAACCGCCTCACGCAACTGTTTTCGCCCAAAAGCATCGCCGTATTCGGCGGCAACGCCGCAGCCGAGGCGATACGCCAGTGCCGCAAGCTGGGCTTTGCGGGCGACATCTGGCCGGTGCATCCCACGCGCACGGAGATGGAGGGCCTGCCCTGCTTTGCTGACGTTGCGTCATTGCCTGCAGCACCTGACGCTGCCTTTGTCGCCGTGCCGGCACTGGCAACCGTGGACGTGGTGCGACAGCTCTCGGCCCGCGGCGCGGGTGGCGCCATCTGCTATGCCTCCGGCTTTGCCGAAGTGGGTGAAGCAGGCGCGGCGCTGCAACGGGAACTGGTGGCCGCGGCGGGTGACATGGCCCTGATCGGCCCCAACTGCTATGGGCTGCTCAACTACCTGGACGGCGTGGCCCTGTGGCCGGACCAGCATGGCGGACACCGCGAGGAGCGCGGTGTGGCCATCGTCACGCAAAGTGGCAACATCGGTCTGAACCTGACCATGCAGCGCCGTGGCCTGCCTTTGGCCTATCTGATCACCGTGGGCAACAAGGCCGGCGACAGCATGGACGCCATCATCGAAGCCCTGCTGCTGGACCCGCGTGTCACCGCTATTGGCATGCATATCGAGGGCCTGGACGATGTGGCGGCCTTCTCGCGTGTGGCGATCAAAGCGCTGGAAAAACGCATCCCGCTGGTGGCCCTCAAAGCTGGCAGCTCGGAGTTGGGCGCACGCACCACCATGAGCCACACCAGCTCGCTGGCCGGGCCGGACAAGCTGTACGACGCCCTGTTTGCTCGTTGCGGCGTGGCACGGGTGACTGACGTGTCGGGCTTGCTGGAGACGCTCAAGTTCCTGCATGTGCACGGCGGACTGGCCGGCAATCGCGTCATCTCGGCCAGTTGCTCGGGCGGCGAGGCATCCCTGGTGGCGGACCTGGCCCAGACGCATGGACTGGACATGCCGGAAATCCCGCACGCAGCGCACGACCGACTCTTCAATGTGCTGGGTGAGAAGGTTACCGTAGCCAACCCGCTGGACTATCACACCTATATCTGGGGCAATCTGGAAGCGCAGACCGAATGCTTCGCCGGCATGATGGACTGCGGCTTTGATGCCCACGTGCTGGTGCTGGACTTTCCTCGTGCCGACCGCTGCAACGGAAGCACTTGGCAGACCACGCTGGATGCCTTTGTGGCGGCACAAGCCCAGACGGGCGCCGTCGCGGTGGTGCTCAGCAGCCTACCCGAAGGTTTACCCGACGCGGTGAGCGAGCGTTTGCTGCAGCAAGGTGTGGCGCCCATGCAGGGCACCGACGATTGCCTGGCTGCCATCGCGCATGCGGCCCGTATCGGTTTGGCCCAGGCGCGCCATGCTCAGATCACGCCCGTTACGGCCACGCCGTGGACCGCCAACGCTGCACCTGCTACGACCGAGGGCAGCAGCCACATGCTCAATGAAGTGGCCAGCAAGCAGGCGCTGCATGCCTTTGGTCTGCCGATTCCGCGCGGCGCCTGTGTCACCGAAGCCGCTGCGGCGGTCACTGCGGAGGCGCTGGGCTTTCCGGTGGTGGTGAAGGCGGTGTCCGACACGCTGGCACACAAGACCGAGGCCGGAGGCGTCAGGCTGGGCCTGAAGTCGGCCGATGCGGTGCAGGCGGCCATCGAGAGCATGCGCCATCTGTCGGGCGCCTTTCTGGTGGAGCAAATGGCAACCGAGGTGGTGGCCGAAATCATTGTGGGCATCACGCGCGATGCGCAGTTTGGCCTGGCCTTGACGCTGGGCACCGGTGGCATTCTGGTGGAGCTCATACAGGACGCGGCCACGCTGCTGCTGCCCGCGTCACCGGCAGACATACTCGCCGCACTGCAATCCCTCAAGACCTGGCCGCTGCTGAACGGCTACCGCGGCAAGTCCGCCGGGGACGTGGATGCGCTGGTGCAAGCCGTTGCATCCATCGCCACCTATGGTGCAGCCCATGCTGACGATTTGCTGGAACTCGATGTGAACCCCATCCTCGTGCTGCCTACAGGGCGCGGCGTGGTGGCGGTGGACGCACTGATACGATTGGCAGGAAACACACCCCATGACTGAAGCCGTACGTACCGAAGCCCGCGATGGTGTGCTCACCATCACCCTGGACCGTCCCAAGGCCAACGCCATCAACGTGCCCACCAGCCAGGCACTCTACGCGGCGTTCCGGCAACTGCAGGACGACCCGGCCTTGCGCGTGGCCATCCTCACTGGTACGGGACGCTTCTTCTCCGCAGGCTGGGACCTCAATGCCGCCACCGAAGGCGAAGCCATCGACGCCGACCACGGCCCGGGCGGCTTTGCCGGACTGACCGAGTATTTTTCCTTGAGCAAGCCGGTGATTGCCGCGGTCAACGGCCTGGCGTTTGGTGGCGGTTTTGAACTGGCACTGGCGGCCGACCTGATGGTGGTGGCCGACACCGCCGAGTTCGCCCTGCCTGAGGTCAAACTGGGGCTAATGGCCGACTCCGGCGGCGTGCTGCGCCTGCCCCGCCGCCTGCCGCGTGCCATTGCCACCGAGCTGCTGCTCACGGGACGGCGCATGTCGGCCGCCGAGGCAGCCCAATGGGGTCTGGCCAACCGGGTGGTCCCTGCGGATGCACTACTGCAAACCGCACAGGAGCTCGCCGCCCAGATAGTGCTGGCCGCACCGCTGGCACTGGCCGCCGTGAAAGAAGTGCTGCGCGCCACCGAAGGCCAGCCCCTGGCAGAAGCCTATGGCACGCTGCGCAGTGGCACCCTGCCCCAGTACCGCGCCATGCTCACATCCGAAGATGCCCAGGAAGGCCCGCGCGCCTTTGGCGAGAAGCGCCCACCGCGCTGGAGCGGGCGCTGAGGTGCAGCGGCACAGCCACGCCAAGGGTGTGCAGCTCTCGCTGCTGTGCCTGCTGATCCTGGGGCTGCTGCCCATCATCGCAACCCTGCGCAACGGCGAGGGAAACGCCATGGCGTTTTCCTTCTGGCTCTCTTTCTGGCAACTGGTATTTGCCGTACCCGTCTACCTGCTGCAAGGCAGAACACCGCAACCCACTCCCGAGGCGCACGCCGGCAAGCCGCACTTCAGCAAAGGGAGGACATGGGCTTTGGTGCTGCTGACCGGCACCCTGTTCGGTGCTGCCACCTTCGTCTATGTGCTGGCGGTGGACCGCGCCGGGCCGGTGACCTTTGCCGTTGCCGTGCAGGCCTACCCGCTGTTCGCCGTGGTGTGGGAGGCATTCTTTCTGAAGCGGCGCAAGTCCATGGCGGAAATCGGCCTGATGCTGGTGATTGCCGCCGCCATGGTCTATCTGGGCACCCAGGGCACGTGGCAGTTGTCCGCGATTACCGGCGGCTTCTGGCTGGCCCTGGTCGTGCCGCTGCTCTGGAGCATCGCCCACGTCATCATCAAAGAGATGATGAATGCCTCGGCCATCACGCCGTCGGAGGTCATCGTGACGCGCGTGCTGATCGCCACCGTGCTGCTGGGTGCGGCATGCGTAGGAAACCAGGGACTGGACGGGCTCGTGGCAACGGCCACGGCACCCCGCTTCCAGGGGATCGCTTTCCTGATGGGCTGCGCCTATTACCTGGAACTGCTGTCATGGTTCTACGCGGTCAAGCGCATCGACGTGTCCCGCGGCGCTTCCATCACCGCCCCGGCACCGGCCTTGACGCTGCTGATCTCCCTGGCGGTCCTGGGTCAGGAAGTGCACGGCTATCAGGTAGTGGCACTGGTGCTGGTGGTGGGCAGTGTCATCGGACTGATCCACAGTGGCCACAGGCGGGCCAGCACAACACCGTAGTACCCCAAAGCCGAAAACGGGAAGCAGACTTCGTCACCGAAGCGCTATGGCTGGAGCAGCCGCTGCGCGTGGACTGTTGCAGACCGCGCCAGCATGGCGGCCCGCGAATGGGGTTCGGGTTGTCCGGACAACTGCAAGGCCACGCGCGTGATCAATGCATGGCTGGGCGAATGGTCCACGCTGTACAAGGCCAGCGCAATGCAGGCTACTAAGACGCTCGCGACCACAGGACGATGGGGAAAAACCGCTGGTGCGGGGTGCCGATGCACCCACACCGCAACGCCGCCTCCCAGTGCCCAGCCCGCCAGCACTTCAGACGGGGAATGGGCATGCAGCACCAGGCGGGACACACCTATCAGCAGGGCCAAAAGACAGCCCACTGCGAACAGCATGTTTCGGCGGTGCGAAGCGACTGGCGAACCGAACAAGGGCAGCACCACGGGGAAGACAGCGGTTGCAAGCAGCGTGTGCCCGGACACACCGGTGAAGTTCAGGGCAGCAGAGCCCAGACCCCAGCCCATGAACAGCACCTTGCTCGCTGCAGTCACCGCAATCGCCACAGCCACGCCCATGGCCCAGCGCACTGCCAGCTGACGTCCACCGGGTTGGATGCACAGGGCCAACAGCGCCAGAAGCGCTGCTGGCAACACGACTTCAGCACCTCCAAAACGCGTGAGAAAAGGCCAGAAGTTCAATGTGCCGGGGGTGAGGGGTGGGGATGAAAATCGATTGTACGGGTCCCCTGTAAACGCCCGGCACTACGGCGCAGCCTCAGGCAGGCTGAGGCTTGCGGCGTTTCACCAGCGAGGCCACCAGCCCCAAGCCAGCGAGCAGCAGCACATAGGACTCAGGCTCCGGCACGGGCACCACGGCCAAGGAAGTGACAGCCGCACCGCCGTTGCCGAACAAGGCGATGCCGGTGTTGCCGGTAACGGGGGCGGACATGTTCACCGAACGCAGCAGCGTGGTGCCGTCCACGTCGTACAAATTGCCGGTGATGCCGCTTGCCAGCCAGCTGATGGACAGCTTGTACCACTGGTTACCAAAGCTGGCCGTGCTGGCCACGCCATCGCTGAAGCTGGGCGTTTGCGAAGCGATGCCAGAGACGCCTTGGAACAGCAACTGGTTGGTGTCGGACGCGGCGGTCAAGGCATAAGTGCTTGCACTATCAGAAGCAAAGCCCAGGCTGATGCGTCCGCCCTGGCTGCCGCCGCTGGCATCCGCGCTGGGGCCGGGATTGATCCAGGCGCTCAACACTTCACCCACATGGAAATCAATGGCGGTGTTGACCGACCAAGTGGAGTCGGTGAGGTAGATGCCGCTGGTGCCATCCGGTGCGGGCGACACAAAGCTGCTGGCATCGGCGCCAATGCCGACCGACCAGCCCGGGGTGGACAGTTGGCCGCCCGTGAACGGTTCCACCACGCTTGCGTTGGCAAGCCCTGCGACGGCCATCAAGCCGGCTGCTGCGATTTTGAAAAAGGGAGTCATGGTTTTCTTCCAGAACAAAAGATGTGGGGCTTAGAAATTGAAGAGGCTGGTCAAGTCACCGATGGCCGGCTGGTTGGCAGGCAGATACGGGTTGTTGACGTTCTTGACCGGGTTGGGCAGGTTGTCGCGGCTGCGGTTGGACAAGGTGGGCAGGCTCCAGTTCTTTTCAATGAACTTGGCGATAGACACATGGTCGTGGTAGACATGGTCCACATAACCCTTCTTGGCAAACGGTGAGACAGCAATCAGAGGAATACGCGGGCCGTCACCAAAGAAGTCCAGGTTCTGGATGGCGCCGGTATCAAAGTAGCCACCGCCTTCATCCGTGGTGATCAGGATGGCTGTCTGTGCCCACAGAGCCGGATTGGCCTTGACTTTGGTGATCAGGTCGTTGAGGAATAGTTCATAGTTGCCTGGAGCCGAATAGCCGGGGTGTCCGCTGTAGATGTTTTTGGGCACCACAAACGACACAGCAGGAACGGTGTTGTTGCTGATGTCGTTGTATAGCGTGGTCAGGCCTTGCAGGTTGTTGCGCAGCGCAGAGTTCACCACATTGGTAGACACGTCGAGCGGGTCGCCAATGCTGTTGTAAATCAGTTCACGCGTCTTGCTGATGGCCACCGGCGTTGCGTAGGTGGCAATCACGGAGTCTGGGGTTCCTGCGGGAAGCTTGGCCTTGACGCCCGCAAACACCTGTGGATAGACCAGTTGGTAGAACGGGTCAGACGTCACGTCCGCGTCCTCGCGACCACCCGTGTACCACTTCCAGCTCACGCCGTTGTTGGACAGTAGTTCGCCAATGGTAGGCACGGTCTGTGGCGGGTACACAAAGTTGCCGGAGGTAGGTGCCGTGGCATTGCCATACACGTCGTAGGCCGGCGTGTAGTTGTTCACCAGGTAGTAGGCACCGCCTTCGCAGTTGCTGCTTCTGCCCTTGGCGGCGAGTACCGCATGGATCTCGGCCACGCCCGGTTGCGAGGGGTCGGAGCAATTCACATACGAGCCACCGGAATAGCCATCGTTGGTGTAGAAGTTGTCAGTGCCCGTCTGCGGGTCCGGGTTTTCAATTTCGTTGGCCGGTGGCGTGGCCAGCACACCATTGACGTTGTAGACGGCGGCATCACCTGCCGTTGCCAAGGCGAAGAAGTTGGCGCCCGTTCCACCCATCACGGCCTGGTGGTAGTTGTCGCTGATGGCGTATTGCTGGGCCAGGGACTTGAACAGGGGTGCGTCGCCCTGGTTCATGTTGTAGAAGCCCATGAGCTCGCCGCCCTGCCCGGTGGAGGCGGCGGTCACTCCGCCGGTCGCGCCGCCCGTTCCCACGGTGGTAGCCACCCACTGGAACAGGTCATGCTTCTCATTGGTGCCACCAGTTTGTTGCCACATCTGGAAGAACCGGTGCACGGGATCACCCACGTCGGAAGTGGCCGTGCCATAGGGCACGTACTTGCTGATCTGGAACGGGCCGTTGGCGGTCAGACCGTTGAAACGCGGGTCCGGTGCTGTGCCATAGAGGGTCAGTGTTGTCGGGTTATACACACCGATCAGGGTGGGTTGCGGCAACGCAGCCAAAGGGCCCTGGCGGGTGGGCGTCAGCGTGTAGCTGCCGGTCCCATTGCTGGCCTGGCTTTGCACAGCCTTGCTGTAGTTTGCACCGGGCGTGCCGTCCGCTTTGACAATGCCCTGCGACAACAGGTTGAACGCAGACTGGCCGCGCGGCGGAATGTAAGTACCGAACACCGTATCAAAGGAGTTGTTCTCCCCCACAACCACAATCACGTGTTTGATGGGCGTAGTGGTGTTGGCATCACCCGCAAAGCTGGCCGGAACCAACGCGGCTCCAGACACCAACGCGGCAATACTTTTCAAAGCAGTGTGTTTCATGCAGCTTTCCCTTGATGAATATCGGTAAAAGAAATACGTTGTGACCCGATCAACGTTAAGCAACATTTGTTACGGCTTGAGGCCAACGAATGGGTTGGAGATAGTTCGATCGGATAGGATTTCGACAAATATTTCGCGCCCACTCCGTTAGAACTCACTTCCGTGGATGCCATTGCGCGGCTCAAGGTCGGGCTCTCCATGTGTGGAGCACCTGACGAGCTGAAAGCCTTGCGATCTAAAACCTGCACCGATAGCAGGGTTTTGCGCCACACAGCGCAGACCTGAGCGACATTTGACCCATCTTCGACTGGTGGTACATTGATCGCGGCAAAGCTTGAGGGAGGTTCCCCGAATGGACAATGCGAAGCAGCAGGACAGTCTGTCCCCCGCTCCAGGCGCTTCCACGGGCGAAACACCGCGCTCCACCAGGCACCTGAATATCCGCTACACGGACCGATTGCTTGCCTCGGCGGAAATGTTGCTTTCCTTGCGCGACCCGCAGGTGTCATCGCAGCAAGACACCCTGGCCTTGATCGCGGACCTGATACACGCGGCCACGCACGACGTCCTGACCGGTATGCCCACGCGCAGTCTGCTGCTCAGCAGGCTCGAGCATGAACTTACACGGGTGGCCATTGATGACGAGCAAGTCGGTCTGCTCTTCGTGGACCTGGACAATTTCAAACAAGTGAATGACACGCTGGGCCACGATAGCGGTGACGAACTGCTGTGCGAGGTTTCCAGGCGCCTGCATGAATGCGTCAAACCCGGAGTGGGCTCCATCGTGAGCCGCGTTGGCGGCGACGAATTCGTCATTCTGTATCCCCGTGCCACGATCGAATCGGAAGACGAGCTGGCAGCCCGCATTCTGCAAGCGGTCACCCAGCCAGTCCGGATTGCCGGCAGGGATGTTGCCACCTCGGCCAGCATTGGTATGGCCAGCTGTACCCCAGGGACGCAGACCGCCGAGGAGCTGATGCAAAACGCCGACACGGCCCTGTATGCGGCAAAGGCGAGTGGCCGCAACCGCATGGTGCGCTTCAACGATGAATTGCAGGCGCGCGCATCGCGGCGGATGCAGATCGAATCGGACCTGCGCGTGGCACTGCGCGAGAAACAGCTCTTTGTGCACTACCAGCCGCAGGTAAGTCTGGTGACCGGGCGACTCGTGGGCGTGGAGGCGCTGGCGCGCTGGCATCACCCCGAGTACGGAATGCTGTCCCCGCTGGAGTTCATTCCCATTGCCGAAGACAGTCGGCTCATCGGTGAGCTGGGGCGGCAGGTGTTGCGCTCTGCGTGTCAGCAACTTGCTGCGTGGGCGGTGGCGCTGCCCGGGCGGCCGCTGTCCTTGACCGTCAATGTTTCACCGCGCCAGCTGGGCGATCCCGACTTCATCACCGAGGTCCAGGCGATCCTCAGACAGACCGGCATCAACCATTCATCGCTGTGCCTGGAGCTGACTGAAAGCGCCTTGGCCAATCAGGATGCAGAAATCCTGGCCTCGCTCCACCGCTTGCACGAAATGGGCATTTATGTGGCATTCGACGACTTCGCCACCGAGTCGTCCTCGCTGGCCCGGCTGCGCGATCTGCCGATCGAGGTCCTGAAGATCGACAAGTCGTTTATTGACGGCCTTCCCACCGAGCCCGGAGACACCGCCGTGGTCTCATCCATCCTCAGCCTGGCGTTCGCCACCGGCAAGCATGTCATTGCCGAAGGCATTGAGCGGATTGAGCAGGCGCTTGCGCTGCGCAGCATGGGATGCCATGTGGCGCAGGGCTACCTTTTCTCCAAACCGGTGGACGCCGCATTGATCGTGCCCATGATGGATTCACCGCTGTGGCAGGCACCCGTGAGCTGGGGCGTTCAATCCGGCACGACCGCCTCCGCCAGCCTGACGCGCCGTGCACACCCGACTTTCATCGAAGAATTTCTGGACCAGATCGGCGTGCCTATGGGGGTCAAGACGGGGAACGCGACATGATGGCGTTCATCATCGGCATCGGCAATCTTCTGGTGGGCATGGCCTATGTGACGCTGGGCCTGCTCAGCACTTGGGAGGCAGCAAGCCAGTACCGGCGTCGCGGCTTGTCGCGATTTGGCATCGGCTTTTCGCTCATGGCGGCAAGCTGTGGACCACACCATCTGGTACACGGCTGGTGCGTGCTGCAGGGCGGCACGGTCTCCACTCCCATGCTGGTGGTGACGCTAACGGGCTTGCCCGCAGGCATCGTATTTTGCTGGCTGCGCGCCGAGGCAATGCGGGGCGGCCGCGGTGACCGCGCGGTGCCTGTCAATGGCTCGGTGATGGGGGGCGCTGCCATTGCGTCGCTGGTTGTCGTGGGTCTGCTGGCAGGTTGGGCCATGGCCACGCCCCCAGCGCCTGAGCTGCTCCTATGCACCACGGAAGGCATACGGTTGTGGCTGGGCGGCCCGGGTGCCACCCTGGGCCCCATGCTGGTGATGCTCAGCAACTTATGGGTAACCTTTACTTACTCGATGGTAGGTTGGTACCTGGGCGACACGCAGATACGGCGCTTCATTTCCACCCACACCTGGTCACTGTCAGGCCTGGCGCTCACTGCCGTCTTTCCCTCTTGCGCGGCCATGCACCTCATCCTGGCATTGACCAACGGCCAGCAAACCAGCACCTTGTTTTTCGACCTGATTGGCGTTCCCGCTTCGGTCTATTTCCTGTGGGTGGTCAAACAGCTGCATGCCGACGCCGCCATGGACTGGAATCGTCGCCCACTGGCAGGACTTGCCGCGTTTCCCAACCGCCCTTCGCCCTGGAGCGAATCCATTGCCGACGAACGTTAAGTTTCAGTAGCTAACCGATTTCACTCAACATATCTGCAGTGAATCCACACCGCGTCCATGTGCACCTTCGTACGCCGCAAGGAACCGGGCTTGTAAATCGGCGGAAGGCATGGGCCGGGCATGGAAATAGCCTTGCACTTCATCACAGGCATTGATCTGCGTGAACTCGGCTGCGGTTTCCACGCCTTCGGCCACCACCTCCAGCGAGAGGCTTCTGGCCAGGGACACGATGGCATGCACGATGGCCCGGTTAGCGGGCAAGGTGTCAATCCCCCGCACGAAGGACTGGTCAATTTTCAGACGATCAAAAGGAAAGCGCTGCAGATAGCTGAGGTTGGAAAAGCCGGTGCCAAAGTCATCGATGGCGAGCTTGACGCCAATGCCCTTGAGTTCGCGCAAGGTGTGCAGGACTTCATCTGCGTGATGCATCGCGACGTTCTCGGTCAACTCCAGCTCAATGCAACCAGGGTCTACGCCCGTTTCCACAATGGTGGCGCGCACCGTGTCGATGAAGTCCTCGCGGCGGAACTGCACAGCCGAGATGTTGACGGCCATGCGCAGCGGCAGCTTGTGGCTGGTGTGCCAGGCACTCTGCTGCTGACAGGCTTCCTGCAGGACCCACTTGCCGATGTCAACAATCATTCCGCTGTTCTCTGCGATTCCGATGAAGGCAGACGGCAGCAGCAGTCCCCTGCGCGGGTGTTGCCAGCGGACCAGGGCTTCGACACCGACAATGGCGCCCGTGGTCACGCTCACCTGCGGCTGGTAGTGCAGCACCAGCTCCTTGCGTTCAATCGCGTGACGGAGTTCCGCCTCCAGCGACAGGTTGTCGGTGGAATGCATGGACAGTCCGGGCCGGTAGATGCGGTAGGCATTGCGGCCACTCACCTTGGCCTCGTACATGGCAGCGTCGGCCTTTGCCAACAGGTTGTCACTGTTCTTCTCGTCCGTCGGGTACACGGACAGCCCCAGGCTGACGGTAATGAATACCTCGCGGTCCAGAATATTGAAAGGAGCCGCAAAGGATTCCACGATCCGTTGCGCGGTGATGTTGGCATCGCTGGCCAGCTCCAGGTTCTGCAGCAGGACTGCAAACTCGTCACCACCCAGGCGGGCCACGGTGTCATTGCCGCGTATGCAATTGCCCAGCCGCTCGGCAACGGCCTGCAGCAGAAAGTCGCCAAAGCGGTGCCCCATGGTGTCGTTGATCTGCTTGAAGCGATCCACGTCGATGAACATGACGGCAACCAGCGTGTTGTTTCGATCGCACTCCCGGCAAGCCATCTGCAGGCGATCGTTCATCAGCATGCGGTTGGGGATTTGCGTCAACTGGTCGTAATGCGCCAGGTAGTAGAGCTCCGCCTGTTTGCGCTGGGTGATGTGGTTGAGCAGGTCGTGCCCGTTTCCCACGCCCAGGTATCTGTCGTTCAAGGTCACCACAAAACCGCTGACCATATGGCGCATGCCGGCGTCGATGATGATGGCTGCCACGTCGTCAATGCTGGTAGCCGCATCCACCACAATCGGTTGCATGTTGATGAACTCGACCTCGTCCCCGAGCTGATCGAGCCGCTTCTTTCCAAAAAGCTCGTTGGAATACAGGCGACTGAAATACTCGATATAGGCGTAGCGCTCGATCAGCGCATAGGGCCTCTCCTCGTCGTCGACCACCGGAAGCGCTGCAAGGTCTTCGTTTTCAAGGAACAGCTTGAGCACTTCGCTGCAGAGCATGGAACCCTGTACCGGTGTCAGAACCTGGTGCAACTGCCTCACGGACGGAGGCTCTTGCATTGATTTGGAATTCAGATAGGCATTTCTTCCACCGCCTGCATGGAACGGACCAACGTGCGCCAACTTGATAGACGCAGCGCTGAACCAGGCAGCGGCGCCGGATTCTGATTTGAGCATGGATATTCCCGTGTGGCTTGAGTGACAAGCTTTGCAGAAAGTCATTGCATTTCCGTGACAGGGAGCCAACTTCGGCTGGCTATTCGCACTACCGAAGGCAATGCTTTTGGGTCAGGAGTACCATGGGAGCATCCCGTATAGCAAAACGGACGCTCGAAACCTAATAAAGTCTATTTGACCAAAGCACTTCCCCACACCGCCCCCGATCCCCGCCTGAACCAGATCCTTGCCGCACTGCCAGCGGCAGACTATGCGCGACTGCTACCTGACCTGGAGCGAGTGCCCTTGCCACGACGATGGACCATGTCTGAGTCTGGCGACCATGTCAACTACCTGCACTTTCCCACCTCCGGCATTGTTTCCTTGATCTATGCACTCGAAGATGGTTCATCCAGCGAGATTGCGCTGGTTGGCAACGAAGGGCTGATCGGCATCTCCATCTACATGGGCGGTGACAGCCTTCCTTCCAGCACCGAGGTGCAATGCGCCGGAGAGGCCTACCGCCTGAGCCGCAAAGTCATGAAGCACGAGTTCGCGCTGGGCGGCAAGCTGCAGCATCTGGCGCTGCTGTACACGCAGGCACTGATCGTCCAGACATCGCAAATGGCGGTGTGCAACCAGCACCATTCGGTGGAGCAGCGTTTTTGCCGTTGGGTTCTGATGACGGTAGACCGGCTGCAGGGTGACAAGATGGCCGTCACCCACGAACAAATCTCGCTGCTGCTGGGTGTCAGGCGTGAAAGCGTCAGCCTGACGGCTGCAGCGCTGCAGAACGACGGACTGATCTCCTGCGCCCGCGGCAGCATCACCGTGGTGGACCGCGCCCAACTCGAAGAGCGCGTGTGCGAATGCTATCTGGCCGTCAAGCAGGAGTGCGAGCGCCTGCTGCCTCCCCAGCACACGCCGAAGTCAGCTGCTTAGGTAGGTCGTTCCGCCCAAAGGTGGCAACCGAAAAATGGACACAACGTCCACCAGTTCCTTCGCCTGAGACTTGAGACTGACGGCGGCAGCGGCGATCTGCTCCACCAGCGCCGCGTTCTGCTGCGTCACCGAATCCATCTGCTTGACCGCTTCATCCACCTGCGACACACCGGTGCTTTGTTCGCTGCTGGCCGTGCTGATCTCGCCCATGATGGCGGCCAGACGCGCAATGGTCTGGACGATTTCCTGCATGGTGGTGCCGGCCCGGTCCACCAGGTCGGTTCCCTTTTCCACCCGCTCCACACTGGCGGTGATCAGCATCTTGATTTCCTTGGCAGCCTCCGCGCTGCGTCCTGCCAGTGACCGCACTTCGGACGCCACCACCGCAAAGCCGCGGCCCTGCTCACCTGCGCGCGCGGCCTCCACCGCAGCGTTGAGCGCCAGGATGTTGGTCTGGAACGCAATGCCGTCGATGACGCCGATGATGTCGCTGATCTTGCGGCTGGATTCGTTGATGCCACGCATGGTGTCCACCACCTGCCCCACCACCTCTCCACCATGAACCGCCACGCTGGACGCCTGTATGGCCAACTGATTGGCCTGCTGCGCGCTGTCCGCGTTCTGCTTGATGGTGGAATCCAGCTCTTCCATGCTGGCCGAAGTTTCCTCCAGCGCGCTGGCCTGGCTTTCGGTGCGTGCAGAAAGGTCCTGGTCTCCTTGTGCGATTTCCGAGCTGGCAGTGGCAATACTCTCAGAACCGTGGCGCACCCGGGCTACCACGCCAGCCAGGTGGTCCCGCATCTGGGTCAATGACAGCATCAGCTGTCCCAGCTCATTGGTTCCGCGCACCGGAACGGCCACGGTCAGATCCCCCTCGGCCACGGCCTTGGCCACTGCTACGGCCTCATGCACCGGGTCGGTGATGCTGCGGATGAACGCCATGGACAGTGCCACGGCCCCAGCGCCACACACCAGCAAGACCAGCAGCACCAGATAGGTCCGACTCTGCAATTGGCTTGCATTGGCTTCCAACCGCTCGGTCAACGCTTTCATGGCCAAGGCATTGAACTCGAACAAGCCATCAATGGTGCGCGTGAACTCGTCGAAGTAGTCGGTTGCGGCCAGCTTGACTTCGCTGGCACCTATGATTTCCTTGCTCGCCAGGTCCAGTGCCTTGTCCACAGCGGCGCTGCCTGCATCCGCGCTGGACTGCAGCGCGCTCTTCATGTCGGGATTGGTGTCGGTGGCTTTCTTCAGGTTGCGGAACATGTCGCCCTGCAACTGGCGGGCGCGATTTTGCAGGCCGGTGAGTACGGCCTTGCCCTCCGGGGGTACGCTGCCCAGCGTAAGGAAACTGCTGCCTTGCGCCCGCATGACGCCCAGGTTTTCGGATAGCCACGGCATGTTGACGAGTGAGGCCTGGATCAGGAAGTAGGTATCCACATTGGGGTCCAGGCTGAGGCCAAACTCATCAATGAGCTGCTCACTCAGCAGTAGCTCACCTGCTACCAACTGGGTGTGCAACTTGGTGCTCTCGGGAGCCTTGAGCTCCTTGCTGGAGACGCCTTGCTCGACCGAGGACCACGCCTTGCGCAACTCTTCCCAATGACCCATGACTTTCGGCGACGCCCCCACGCCCTTGAGCTCACCATCCAGTGCGGACATGGCGGCCGCCACCTTGTCACGCATGGCCGGTCTGCGCGCGGCCAGCGCTTCGTTACCGCTCAGCATGGCTGCCGAAAGGCCTCGGTGCGACTGGGTGAACTGCACCAGATGGTTGAGCAGGACCAAGGACTGTATGCCGCGGGCCTCTGTCTGTGCAGCACGGGTGTCCTGCAACGAACGGTTGAAGTACAGAGTGGTTGGCAGCAGGACCATCAGGATTGCAATGGTGCCCAGAATGGCAAACTTCTGTGCCAAGCCCAGCCTATGTAGCAGCTTCATCTTGTATCTCCCTCATTAAAATTTTTTGGTCTGCCCGTACGCCCCGGGCGATCAAGCCGTCAACGCTCGCCGGATATCGCGACCTCGTGGCATTCAGCCAGATGGGTTTCAATTGCTTCTACAACGCTTGCATCCAGCTTGCCGTTCGCGGCCTGCTCTTTCAGTATCAGCAGGATTTCTGCCGGCGGCAACGGGTCGCGGTATGGGCGTCGTTGGGCCAGAGCCTGGAATACATCGGAAGTGGCAATGATGCGGCTCTCCAGCGATATTTCGCCGTTGGACTTGTGGTACGGATAGCCGCTGCCATCGATGCGTTCGTGATGCTGCCCGGCCCACAGTGCAATCTCCTCCAGACCATGGATATTCTTGAGGATGTTGTAGGTATCGAAGCTGTGTCGCTTGACGCTGGCGTACTCCAGCAGCGTGAGCTTGCCCCGCTTTTCCAGCAGCTCATCAGGCACGCGCAGCTTGCCCAGGTCATGCAGCAGGCCGGCAAGTTCCAGCATTTCGCAGGTGCGCTCCGGCAGCGCAAACATCTGCCCCAGATAGCGGGCTAGCGCAGCCACACCTTCGGAATGCTTGCGTGTGAAGGAGCTCTTGGCATCGACTATGCGAGAGAAGACACGTACCAGACTGCGCAGCACCTGGAAGTCGATCTCCACATCGTTCGACTCGAACACCCAGCGCGCCACATAGCCGCTGACATGCTCGCTCTCCAGCGCGAACCAGAACCCTTCCTGGGTGGACACCGCCATGAAGCAGTCCACCAGAAGGGGATGGAACCAATCGTCCCGCTTCTCCAGAATGCGGTTGCGCACCGTGTCCTTCAGCAGCAGCAGGTTACTGGACGTGCCGCGCGCATTCAGGCACGCAATATCGATGCGGTCAGCAAGGTAGATGCAGTTGGCAGCCAGCTTGTCTTCTTCGGAGAGTGCAATGCCCTTGAGCTCCTCCCAGTGCGTGTGGTGGTAGCGCACCATATTGCCCAGCGGGTTCAGCAGATTGCAGGACGCGATGAGCTCGGCACCAAGAATGCAGTGCTCTGCTTCGTTCTCCCACTCAAACTGGGCCAGACGGGCATGGATCTGGGTCTTGGAAACACCGCAATCGTGAAGAATGGCGCCCTGGAACAGGTCATCCAGACGACGCCGGCTCCAGCCAGCGTACTTTGCAATCTCGGCGGCGATGTAAGCGACTCGTTTCCCGTGATGGATATGCGTCACGCCTACCAGGTCCAACGCATCCGACAGGGAGTAGATGGCCTCATGCAAATTGATCCGAAAGCTCGACAAAATTTCTCCCGTAGAGGCGTTACTGTACAAGGCAGTTTAGCGATTCGGGTCGGAAATGTCCCTGCATTCTTGACTTGGATCATTGCAATGTGTGTATGTGCGAGCTTTCGGGTGCTGGCGAACACACAAACCACCTCTACAGGAGCATGATGAAAACGACAATTTCGCAAGGAGAGCAACATGTCCCACTATCACGCCATCGTCTGGATCGACCATGTGCAAGCCCATGTCATGCACATCAGCCCGGATGATGTGGAGAAGTCCGTCATCCAGCCACACCACCCGCACCACAAGGTGCATTCCAAGGTGGGCACCCTGGGCGATGGCCGCGCGCCGGAAGACCAGGACTACTACCACCATGTGGTGCAAGCCCTGGAAGGCGCCAGCGAAATCCTCATCGTCGGCCCTTCGCAAGCCAAGCTGCAGCTCATCAAGCACATCCATGCCCATGACGCAGGTCTGGTGGACAAGATCGTGGGCGTGGAAAGCATAGACCACCCCACGGATGGTCAACTGGTGGCCTATGCGCGCAAGTACTTCCAGAAGAAGGACCAGATGATCTAGAGCCGCCCACAACGCAAAAAGCGCCCCGCTTGCATATCCTGCAAGCGGGGCGCTTTTGCTTTTGGGGCTAGCGGGCCTGGATCGCGCCGGTCTCGTCTGACAGCGATATCTCCACGCGCCGGTTGAGCTGGCGGTTTGCCGCTGTGTCGTTGGCAGCCACAGGCATGGCTTCTCCCTTGCCGCGGATAGCAATGCGGTCGCTGGCGATGCCCATTTCCAGAAGGCCAGTGCGCACGGCATTGGCACGGCGCTCCGACAATTCCTGGTTGTGTGCCGTGGTTCCGGTGCTGTCGGTAAAGCCTTCCACCAACACCTTGCGGCTGGGGTTCTGCTGCAGCAGCGTGGCCAGCTTCTGTGCGCTGCGCATGCCTTCGGCATTCAGGCGCGCCAGGTCGGTTCCAAACAGTACGTCACCCAATGTGATGACGATGCCGTGGTCGGTCTTCTTGGCGGCCAGTTCATTGAGCTGCGCCTGCAGCTGCGCATTGCGGTCCTGCGCATTCCTTGCCGCAAGCTGTGCCGCCGCAGCATCGGCCTGCGCTGTCTCGGTGATCTGGCGTGCGCCATTGGCATCCATCTGGGCTTGTTGGGCCAGCAACTTGGCGCGGTCCGCTTCGGCCGTGCGCTGGTTCAGCAGCATCTGGTCGCGCTGCTTGCCCGCATCGGCGCTTTCCGCTTCAGCCGACTTCTGCTTGGTCACTTCCCATGCCAGTGCAATCTTCTGCTTGGCGATATAGGTCAGCTTGTCGACCTTTTCCTGGCTGTCCTTGTGGTCAGCCGACGCATTGGCCTGCGCCAACGCGTCGCCAGCCTGCTGCAGCTCCAGCGGTGCATAGGTTGCGGCCTTCGGGCTGGACTGGACGACGCGGTAGTCTTCGCGTGCCTGGTCCAACAGGCTGGTCGATGGGGTGGTACTGCAGGCCGCGGCCAGCAGGGAGGCAGCCAGCAGGCTGAGTGTGAGGTGGTAGTTTTTCATGGTTGTTTCCTTGGGGTTTAAGCACTATTTGCTATTGCGTTCCAGCTCTTCGCGCAGCACGCGGATGTCGTCCTGTAGCGCGTCGGCCTGGGCCCGTGCCTTGGCCGAGTCAGCCTTGCCTTGCGCCAGCTTGGCGTCGGCCTGGGCTTGGCTGGACAGGCTCATGGCCAGCTTGTAATCCTTGGCCGCAAGCGCCTTGTTGGCCAAGGCCAGCTTGTCGCGTGCTGCCGTCATTTCTGCGGGTGCATATTCCAGCGCACCGGCGCCGCTGGCACTGGTCACTGCCGCATTGGATACGGCCACATCTGCCGTAGCCGGTGCCTTCATGCTGGTGCAGCCCACTGCCAGCAGGATGGCCATTGCGCTCATCACAGGGGCAGCCCAGTTTCTTACTACATACATAGTCATCGTGTTTCTCCATGGATCTGATGGGCCCCGGTGAAGTCACTGGGGGTCCCTGCGTTTGTAGGTGTTAGCTGCATGCACGTCCGTGCGCTGGCGCACCGGCCACCGGTTTGGCGTGGTCAACCTATGCCAATGCGCGCTGACGCACAGATGAAAGGCTGTAACAGGAACACATTCGCAGGGTGTTCTTCAACTACAACCCACAAGGAATCAGCACCATGCTCAAACTCCAACACCTCAACACCTTGCCGCTACGCATGCTGCCCGCCGCCGCACTGGCTGTGGCCGCACTTGCAAGTACCGGCACCGCACTGGCACAGCAGACCTACAAGCCCGCCGGTCCTGCCGCCTCCATGCTCACACCCGGTGACACCTATGTCTCGCTGAGCGCTGGCACTGCCGACCTGTCACGCCCCATCACGGCCTTCGGCCTGTTCGGTGGCAACCAGCAAGGCCAGGCCTATGGCGTTGCCATTGGCAACTACTTTGCCAACCACAACTACGGCGTGGAACTGGGCTACACCGACTTCGGCAAGGTCAACCGCTACGGTGGCAGCACCAAGGTGGATGGCATCAACCTGAGCCTGATTGGTCGCATGCCGCTCAATGCCAGCTTCAACCTGCTGGGCAAGGTCGGCACCACCTATGGCCGCACCGATGTCTCCACCGATGCCGCCAACAGCAATATGGCTGGCGGTGAACGTGGCTTCGACTGGTCTTACGGCATTGGCGCCGAATTGCTGATCACACCGCAGTGGTCCGCCGTACTCCAGTACGAGGAGCATTTCGTCAAGTACCCCACCACGGGCAGCGAACGGGTGAGCGACACCACCCTGGGTGTGCGTTACCACTTCTAAGCCAACAGGAACCACCTGATGTGCTGCACACCCTGCACCGGAACAGTGTTGTTCCGGTGCAGGGTGTGTACCTGCGTTTGCGCTACTTCACCAGAGCCATTGCATGAAATACGTTGACTACTACGCCGCGCTGGGGTTGCCCCGTGATGCCGATCTGGCTCAGATCAAGAAAGCGTATCGGGCACTGGCCCACCAATACCACCCGGACGTCTCCAAACACCCTGAGGCGGAAGAGAAATTCAAGAATGCAGCCGCTGCCTACGCCACGCTGAAGAACCCGGAAAAGCGCGCCGCCTACGACGCGCTGGGCCCCCAGGTGGAGGGTGCGAACATGGATGCGCCGCAGCACGCACAGCGCGGCGCGCATTTTGAGGACATGGACCTCTCGGACTTTCTGGACAGCCTGAGCAAAGGTGGCATGTTTGGCGAACGCCATAGCCGCGCACGTGGACCACAACGCGGCCAGGACATGGAAGACACGGTGCTGGTCAGTCTGGAGCAGGCCCTGCACGGGGCCACCATGAACATGGTGCTCACCGAGAACGGTGAGCGCCGTGAACTGGAAGTCACCATTCCTGCCGGTGTGCGCGCCGGGCAAAAACTGCGCCTGCGCGGCAAGGGTGGGCGTGGCCACAACGGAGGGGTCGATGGCGATTTCTATCTGCACATCGAGTTGACCCCGCACGCGCGCTTTCGGGTGGACCATCAGGATTTGTACTTTGATCTGGCGCTGTCCCCATGGGAAGCCATGCTGGGCGCCGAGGTCAAGGTGCCCACGTTGGATGGCGAAGTGCTGCTGACCGTGCCACCGGGTACCGGCAGTGGCAAGAAGTTGCGCCTGCGCGGACACGGGCTGCCGCTGGGCACTGCTGCCAAGCGCGGCGATATGTATGCGCTGGTGCGTGTGGATGTCCCCAAGCACCTCAGCGCCCAGGAGCAGACCTTGCTCGAAGAGCTTTCGCGCATTTCCACCTTTGCACCCCGCTCCACTTCAACCGGAAATTGACATGAACGCCCCTTCCCTGGATGAACTTGCCCCCTTCAGCGTCAGCTTTGCGGAGCTGTCCATTGCATGCTCCCTGAGTGTTGCCGAACTGCAGGAGCTGGTGGAGTACGGCGCCTTGCAGCCGGTGGACGCAACCCAGGCGGAGCCTGCCTTTGCCATCAGCTATCTGGAGCCCTTGCGCACAGCCGGAAAATTGCGGCTGGACTACGACCTGGATTTGTTTGTGGTGGTCATCGTGATGGACTACCTGAACCGCATCGGACAGTTGGAGGCCCAACTGCGCAGTCTGCAGGCCCAAAGCATGTCGGCGCACTGAATGCCCGAACGGCTCTTCGGACTCCTTGCCATGGCCCATCATCCCGCACGCACGCAAAGCCGACTGTGGCTTGTGGCCGTGCTGGGATTGGCACTGGCCGGCTGTGCCAACTCACCCACTTCCCCGCGCGAACGCGTGCCTCTGGACGTGCCACTGACATGGTCCACACCCTCCATAGGCCTCAATGACGCGCCCATCAACCTGCCGCAATGGTGGCTGCAGTTTGCCGATCCGCAGCTGACCGATCTGATCACTCAGGCGCTGGACGCCAATACCGACATCCTGTTGGCACGCGCTGCCGCACAACAAGCCCTGGCCGCCCGCGACACCGCCGCCGCTGCCACATCCCCCACGCTGAGCTTCTCCACCAGCGCACAACGCAGCTTCACAGGCGATGGTGGCAAGACCGACCTGTTGCAAGCCGGCCTGATCGGCAACCTGGACACGGATATCTTTGGTGCGCAGGGGAGCGCACTGGACGCCAGCACATCGGCCTTGCAGGCCACCCGCATGCGCCTGGGGCAAGCGCAGTCCCAGGTAGCCGCCAACGTGGCGCTAACCTACATCAGCCTGCGCAGTGCGCAAGTGCGCCTGTCCATTGCCAGCGACAACCTGGCCAGTCAGCTCGAGACACTGCAAATCACCCGCTGGCGCAATCAGGCCGGCCTGATCGGCAATGTCGAAGTCGAACAGGCCCTGGTCGCCGCAGGCCAGACCCGCGCCCAGCTGGCACCGTTGCGCAATGTGCGCGATACCGCCATGCACAGCCTGGCCGCACAACTGGGCAAGCCGCCCATGGCGCTGGTCACCGTACTGTTGCCCGTCAGCAGACTGCCGCAGGCGCCACCCAGCATGCCCACCGGTACGCCACGCAGCGCACTGGATATGCGAGCCGATGTGCGCGCTGCCAAATTCGAAGTCGACCGATCTCTGGCCCTGGTGGAGCAGGCACGCGCCGCGCGCCTGCCCAAGCTGGCACTGGGTGCCAATCTGGGTGTGGGAGCTGCTACGTTGCAAGCGCTCTCCACCAGCGCAGCCGCTGTGGGTGCGCTCGCGCTCAGCCTGACGGGGCCGATACTGGACGGCGGCGCAGGCGAGGCCAACGTGCGCCTGCAGCAAGCCGCCCTGGTACAAGCCCAGACCAATTACCGCGCAGCCGAGTTGCTGGCCTTGCAGCAATCGGAAGATGCCATGGGCACCTTGCGCTCCGACCAGGAGCAACTGGCACTGCTGCAGCAACTTGCGCTGGCAGCAGGTAATGCCGCAACGCTGGCACGGCAGCAGTTTGAGGCGGGCCTGGTGGACTTCCAGGTCGTGCTGGAAACCCAGCGCAGCCTGCTCAGCATCCAGACCAGCCTGGCCCAGTCCTATGCCGACGTCAGCACCGACCAGGTCCATATCTACAGCGCGCTCGGTGGCGGCTGGAACCCCAATGCGCCCGCTGTGGGCGCCACACCGACACCCTCCCCATGACCGAAGAACACACCAGCCCGCCGACCGTGCCCGCCACTGACGCAACGGCCAACCCCATCAACGTGCTGCTGGATGTGGGCACCCCGCCACCCTGGTACCGCCGCGTCTGGGTCTGGTCTCTGGTCGCCGCACTGGCGCTGGGCGGCGGGCTGTGGTGGTACTTGCACAGCCGTGCACTGGCCAAGGCTGCACCACACTATGTGACTGAGGCCGCCGCACGCGGCAGCCTGACGCTGACGGTGCTGGCCAACGGCACCATCCAGCCGACACGCTCCATCAACATCGGCAGCGAGCTCTCGGGTACCGTGCTGGAGGTGCGCGTGGACGTGAACGACAAGGTCAAGAAAGGCCAGGTCATGGTGGTACTGGATACCGCCAAACTGAGCGACCAGATCCTGCGCTCCACTGCCACGCTCACCGGCTCCACCGCACGCGTGGCGCAAGCCGACGCCACCGTCAAGGAAGCGCGTGCTGCACTGGCGCGACTGGAAGAAGTGGCACGCATATCCAATGGCCGCGTGCCTGCGCGCAGCGAACTCGACAGCGGTCGTGCTACGCTGGACCGCGCCGTGGCCGACGCCGACAGCGCACGCGCCGTGGTAAGCGACTCGCAGGCTGCACTGGCACTGGACCGCATCAACCTGGCCAAGGCCTCCATCACCGCTCCAGCGGACGGCATCGTGCTGACCCGCACGGTAGACCCTGGCAATGCAGTGGCCGCATCGCTGCAGGCCGTCACCCTGTTCACCCTGGCAGAAGACCTCACCAAGTTACGTTTATGGGCCTATGTGGACGAGGCCGATGTGGGCGTGGTCAAGACCGGCCAGGAAGCCAGCTTCACCGTCAGCGCCTACCCGGTGCGCAAGTACCCGGCACGCATCACGCGCGTAGGCTTTGGCTCCACCATCACCGACAACGTGGTGACCTACCTCACCTATCTGGACGTGGACAACAAGGACCTGAGCCTGCGCCCCGGCATGACGGCCAGTGCCAGCATCATCGCCACCAGGCGCGATGACGTGCTGCTGGTGCCCAACACGGCGCTGCGTTTCTCACCCGCCAGTTCCGCTTCCACGCTGGCCGCCGCTGCAGCCAAGGGCGGTGCCTTTGCCAACATGGGTCCGCGCATACCCGGCGGCAACCGCCATGCTGCGGCCCAAGGTGCCAGCACGGCCAGTGCCAAGGAGGTCTGGGTATTGCAGGACGGCAAGGCGGTCGCCGTGGCGGTGGTGCCGGGCATCAGTGACGGCCACTACACCGAGATCACGGGCGGTGACTTGAAGGTGGGGATGCTGGTCATCACCGATCAGAAAAGCGAGGCCGTCAAATGAGTGGCTTGGTACAGATACCTGACATGGCGGTTGCCAGAGTCGCGGTCGTTTCCGGGGCGTGTGCGTCCGGACTGCGGTCGACGCGGCACTCAGTGCCGTTCGTGTCCCCCGGCCTGCGGCCTCCTCCTTTACATCACCGCACAGAGCGCCACGCCGCCCGCAGTCAACCACCATTGTTGGCACGCAAAAGGTATTCAGACGTTTCGCACAAGTCGTGTTCGCTGCTGCTGGCACTGGGGCGGATGGTGCAGCGAAATAAAGGAGGAGGCCGCAGGCCGGGGGACATTCACGGAACCGTCTGCCCCAGTGCCAGCGGCATACACATAGCTCTGCAGCCGGTTTCTTTCAGCAGCAGCGTCAACAAGGCGACATTCCCATGACCGACCTGCTGATCCAGCTGCGCCAGGTCACACGCCGCTACGGCCAGGGCGCGAACGAACTGCTGGCGCTCAAAGGCATTGACCTCGACATCCACGCCGGCGAGTTTGTGGCCATCATGGGGCCCAGCGGATCGGGCAAGTCCACTGCGATGAATGTGCTGGGCTGCCTGGACACACCCACCTCGGGCGAGTACCTGTTCATGGGTGCCCATGTGGAATCGCTGCAGCGTGACCAGCGCGCACGCCTGCGCCGGCGCTACCTGGGGTTTGTGTTCCAGGGCTTCAACCTGCTGGCGCGCACCTCGGCACAAGAGAATGTCGAACTTCCCCTGCTCTACCGCGGCGACGATGCCGTCGCGCGCCGCACCAAGGCAGCCAAGGCCCTGGAATCGGTAGGCCTGGGTGGCTGGGAGAAGCACACACCGGCTGAGCTCAGTGGCGGCCAGCAGCAGCGTGTGGCCATTGCGCGCGCCATAGCGACCGAGCCTGCCGTGGTACTGGCCGACGAGCCTACCGGCAATCTGGACACGCAGCGCAGCCACGAGATCATGGGCCTGCTGCTGGCACTCAACCGCGACCAGGGCATTACCGTGCTGATGGTCACGCACGAACCCGACATGGCGGCCTACGCGCGACGCATGGTGCATTTTCTGGATGGGCGCATCGTCAAGGACGAGGCCAATACCAACCCGACCACCGTGATGCCTACCGACCTGGCCACACCGTCCGACACGGCGGGCACCACCTGATGCTGTTCAACGTCTTCATGCTCGCCCTGCGTTCGGTACAGCGCAATATGCTGCGCTCGTTCCTGACCATTCTGGGCATTGTCATTGGCGTGTCCGCCGTGATCACCATGGTGACGCTGGGCAATGGTGCGACTGCGTCGGTGGCTGCCAAGATTTCCGGCCTGGGCACGAATCTGCTGATGGTGTCGCCAGGCCAGCGCCAAGGTGGCAACGGCGGTGGCGGTGTGGCGCAGTTCACCGAAAACGATGCGCTGGCCATTGGCGGCGAAATCGGCGGCGTACGCGCCATCGCGCCGCTGGCGCGTACCTCCGCCACGGTGGTGGCCAATGGGCCCAACTGGGTTACCACGGTGGTAGGCAGTACCAACGCCTGGTTTGACACCGGCAACTGGGTGATGGCCAGCGGGCGCATCTTCAGCGAAGAAGAGCAGTTGGGCGGCTCGGCTGTGTGCATCGTGGGCGAGAGCGTGCGCCGCGAAATCTTCGGCGGCGCCATCGGGCAGACCGGGCTGGGCCAGCTGCTGCGGGTGAAACAGTTTTCCTGCACCGTGGTGGGCATTCTGGTGGCCAAGGGCCAGGGCGGCGCGGGCGACCAGGACGACACTGTGGTGCTGCCGCTGCACACCTTGCAGCGCCGCGTCACCGGCAGCCGCAAGGTCAGCATGCTGATGATTTCCATGGAGGAAGGCAGCGACAGCAAACCACTCAAGGCCAGCCTGACCCAGTTGCTGCGCGAGCGCCGCAAGCTGGCCGAGAGTGACGACGACAACTTCAACATCTTCGATACCCAGCAACTGGCCGAGACGCTGTCCAGCACCATGGGCGTTCTGACCAATCTGCTGGGCGCGGTGGCTGCCGTCAGCCTGCTGGTGGGCGGCATTGGCATCATGAACATCATGCTGGTGAGCGTGACCGAGCGCACCCGCGAGATCGGCCTGCGTCTGGCCATAGGCGCGCTGGAGCGCGAGGTGCTGCTGCAGTTCCTGATCGAGTCGGTGGTGCTGTCAGCACTGGGCGGGATGATCGGCATCCTGATCGCCACCGGTGCTTCCTTTGCGCTGTCGGGCTACATGGATGTACCCTACAGCTTCGACATCCAGATCAACATCCTGTCCTTTGTATTTTCCGCAGGCATAGGCGTGCTGTTTGGCTACTTTCCGGCCCGACGGGCTGCGCGCATGGACCCGATCGAGGCGCTGCGCCACGAATAACTCTTTACAGAAAGCACCCATCCCATGCTCCATATGAAAGTCGGCTTTGAAATCGAGTTCAACTGCCCTGCCCCCACACCCATGCTGCTGGCCCTGCATGTGCACAGCTCGCGTGCGGCCGACCTGTTGCAGCCCGAGCAACTGCACAGCTATCCGCCAGTGCCCATCCATTACTACCACGACATGTTCGGCAATTACTGCGGCCGCATCGTGGCGCCTGCAGGCTCGCTGGTGTTGCACAACGATGCATGGATAGGCGATAGCGGCCTGCCCGATACTTACGCACCCTGGGCTATGCAACTGCCGGTCGAGCAGTTGCCTGAGGACACGCTGGTGTATCTGCTGGGCAGCCGCTACTGCGAAACGGACTTGCTCAGCGAGATGGCCTGGCAGCGCTTTGGCCATGGCCCCATGGGTTGGGAGCGGGTGCAGGCGATCTGCGACTTTGTGCACGAGCACATTGCGTTCGGCTACCAGCACGCACGCCGGACCCGCACCGCCTGGGAGGCCTACAACGAGCGCCGCGGCGTATGCCGCGACTATGCCCATCTGGCCATTGCCATCTGCCGCTGCATGAACATCCCGGCACGCTACTGCACCGGCTACCTGGGCGACATCCGCATTCCACCCATCCCCGCGCCCATGGACTTTGCCGGCTGGTTTGAAGCCTATCTGGGCGACCAGTGGTACACCTTCGATGCGCGCAACAACACGCCGCGCATTGGCCGTGTGTTGATGGCCCGGGGCCGCGATGCCTGCGATGTGGCACTGGCCACCACCTTTGGTGCCAACACGTTGCAGCGCTTTCAGGTGTGGGCGGATGAAGTGCCCATGCGGTAAGGGTGCACGCCCGGCCGTGCGTCAGCTCACTTCCTTGAGCACATGCTGCTTGAACGCCAGTGCCAGCGGCGACAGCTTCTTGCTAGCCGGGTGCACGATGTGCCATGCCGAGGTCAGCGGGAAGCCCTCGATATCGATGACACGCACACCGTGCTCCTTCTGCAAACCATGCAGCGCGTGGCGTGACACCACGCCCACGCCCAAGCCACCCGCGACAGACTCCTTGACCGCTTCGTTGCTGCCCAGCTCCAGGCGCACATCGGGGCGGAACTTCTGCTTGCGGAAGAACTGGTCACCGGCCATGCGCGTGCCGGAGCCCTTTTCGCGCAAAATGAAGCGGCGCTCGGCCAGTGCCTGTAAGGGCACCTGCTTGCGTTTGGTCAGCGGGTCGGTGGTGGACGCGATCACCACAATGGGGTTGGGCATGAACACTTCGTCGCCCAAGTCCATATCCACCGGTGGCATGGACATGATGTAGAGGTCATCCAGGTTCTCGCGCAGGCGTTGCACCACGCCGTCGCGGTTGAGAATCTGCAGCGACACATCAATCTCCGGATGCCGCGTGCAGAAGCTGCCGATCAGACGCGGCATGAAGTACTTGGCGGTGCTGACCACGGCTACACGCAGCTTGCCGCGCGACAGGCCCTTGATCGCATCCACGTTCTGCGCAAACCCGTCCCATGCCTGGGCCACGGCGCGCGCCGTGGTGGCCAGCTCCTTGCCCACATCGGTGAGGTAGATCTTCTTGCCCACCACCTCGTACAGCGGCAGCCCGACGGATTGCGCCACTTCCTTGAGCTGCATGGAAGCCGTGGGCTGCGTCACATGCATGGCCTTGGCAGCCGCGCTGACGCTGCCGGTATCGGCCAATGCCAGGAACAGTCGCAGTTGACGGAAGGTGATATTCATAGAGTTTTATCTATTCATGATGGTATGAGAATCGATTTTACAAAATAGCACCAAATTCCTAGGATGCGGGTCAGGAGTAACCCATGCAAAACATTCTTGATCCCGCCATCCTCTTCTTCGTGTTTGGCGTATTGGCCGGCACGGTCAAATCCAACCTTGAAATTCCCCCTGCCATCTCGCGCTTCCTCTCCCTGTACCTGCTGATGGCGCTGGGCCTCAAGGGCGGGTTTGCCCTGTCGCATTCGGGGCTCACGGCCTATGTGGGGCTGAGTCTGGCTGCTGCAGTGGCACTGGCCATCACCATCCCGGTGGTCGGCTATTGCGTGCTGCGGCGGTTTGTGTCCGACTTTGACGCTGCAGCCGTGGCTGCCACCTATGGCTCAGTCAGCGCGGTGACGTTTGTCACGGCGGTGCAGAACCTGGAGTCCCAGCACGTGGCATATGGTGGCCACATGGCAGCGGCCATGGCCCTGATGGAGTCGCCGGCCATCATCATGGCGGTCATCTTTGCCAATGCATTGCGGCGCAAGGCTGCACCCGCAGTGGTTGCGCTGGGTGGCGGCGTTGCGGCCCTGGGCACACAACCGGCCAAGGCGGGCATTCCCCTGGGCAAAATCCTGCACGAGTCCTTTACCGACGGCGCGCAATTGCTGCTGCTGGGCGCCATGGCCGTGGGGCTGATCACCGGCGACGCCGGCAAGGCCGCCATGCAGCCCTTCTCCGGCGACCTGTTCAAGGGCATGCTGTCGTTCTTTTTGCTGGACATGGGTTTGATGGCTGCGCGCAATCTGCCCCAGATCAAAGGCAAGTCCCCCGCGCTGATCGCCTATGCCGTGCTGGGGCCGCTGGTGCACGCCAGTCTGGCACTGGGTCTGGCGTACCTGCTGAACCTGCCGGTGGGTGATGGCACGCTGCTCATGGTGCTGGCGGCAAGCGCCTCCTACATAGCGGTACCCGCGGTATTGCGCTACGCGCTGCCCGAGGCCAACCCGTCGCTGTACTTCGGTCTGAGTCTGGGCGTGACGTTTCCGCTGAACATACTGTTCGGCATACCTGTCTACGCAGCGTTGGCGCAGGCTGTGTTGACCTGAACTTCAGGGGCTGTGCTGGACCGACTTTTCCAGCTTGTTCAGGTCCAGTCCCATGGACGTCAATCTCTGCATCAGGGCAGCGTAGCGCGACGGATCGACCGTCGACGTGCGGGACAGGATCCAGAGGTACTCGCGCTTAGGCTCACTGACTGCCACCAGTTCATAGGCGGCGTCCAGGTCGACCACCCAGTAGTCGCCCCACACAAAGGGCAGGAGCGAAAGCCATGCAGGTGCAAACCGCACCTGCAACTTGGCCGATGTGTTGCCGCCCACCTGGCGCGCCACGCCCAGCGCTTGCTCCATCTCGCCATTTTCCAGACGGCATTGGTTCAGAACGCGCAGACCGCCTTCAGGCAGCAGGCTGTATTCGGCCGAGGTGTCGGACACGCATTTCTTCTGAAACCGGTTGGGAAATTTGGCAATCTCATACCAGCGCCCGAGGTAACGGGAAACATCCAGGGCAGGGATCGATTGCAGTGGCGCACTGGCCTGCGTCCAGACCTGGGCAGTTGCCAGGACCAAGGCGGCAAATGTGACGTGCTTCAAAAGTTTCATGGTCATTCTTTTACAACATGCGGTGTGCAGACATCGTGGCGGATATGGCTGGGGTTTACCGCCTTGTTCCGGCTTTCGCGGCCATCGATGCAAATCAAAATCGTCTCAACGAGGAGATGTCATGCAATTGCAGTACGAGCTTAAAAAAGGAAACTACCACCTGTACGACCTGAGCACACCGGCCAGCAAGGTCACCGGTGAGCATAAGCTGCGCCTGATGACCGATACGGTAGCCATTGCGTTTGACCGCAGCACCGGCACGCTGCATGAGCATGGCAGCCCGCAACGCATCCACTCCTGGGCCACCAACACGCGCAGGCGGCTGCGCGCTGCCGGCGCCTGGGATAGTGCCGAAGACTTGGTGGTGGTCTCCGGCCCGCTGCCCGTGGACGAGATCAACAAATGCCTGGCCATCAAGGGCTACTGCCGCAACATGTTCAACCGCCTGTCCACCCTGCCGCATGGCAAGCTGATCGCGCGGGCGCGACCAGCCCAATAACAACTTACGGTGTGGCAGCAGCCTTGCTGCCCTGCACTTCCACGTCCACACGACGGTCAGGCTGCAGGCAGGCAATGATCTTGGCACTGCGGCGGCCAACGCAATCTTCGGGCTTGGTCACCGGATCGGTCTCACCGACCCCAATGGCTTCCATGCCCGTGGCTGGCACACCCTTGAACACCAGATAGTCGCGCACCGCATAGGCACGGCTTTCGGACAGCTTCTGGTTATAGGCCGTGGTGCCGATGCGGTCGGCATGACCCACCACACGCACCTTCTCGCCATTGAGGCTCAGAATCTTCGCGCTGGCGTCATCCAGCACTGCCTTGCCCTTGGGCGTGATGGTTGCCTTGTCAAACGCGAACAGCGTGTCTGCCGAGAAACGCATCATTTGCACAGGCGTAGCCACCACTATGGCCTTGGGAACCGGAGCAGGCTCAGGCTCTGCCATGGGGGCAGCGGCGACCACCACGGGAGCGGGAACGGCAGCCTTGGCTACCGGGTCGCAAGGCTCTTGCGCCAAGGCAGGTGTCCACTCCCCTGTGTGCCAGCATTGTCCTGGTGTTGCGCTGTAGACAAAGTTGCCATCGCGGTCGAGCAGATAGCCCTCCTTGACGGTACCTTGCGCCAGGGCTGCAATAGGCAAGAGCAGCAGCATGGCAACCTGCAGGATCGATTTGGAATGGAGGGGAATGGGGGATACGAACATTTTGGTTTTCTCTGAAAAAGGAAGTGCAGAAAGACTGCGCATGGAAGGCACGGTTCAGCGGTTGAGCAAAAGCTCCAGAATGATTCCGGTGGTGATGGCTACCAGCACATAGTCACCGCCGGTTTGTACCCAGTGGTAGCCGCGGGGCGGTGAATGCAAACCGTGACCACGCCAATCGTCCACTACGTATTGCCGCCCGCGGTAGTACTCTGGAAGTCGCTCGCCCCGATAGAAGGAACGGTCCGGGCCTGCACCACGTTCGCCATCGTCATGGTGCCCGCCCATATCCTGGCGCCGGTTGTCATGGCGATAGTCACCACGATCCCGGCTGTTGCCCGGACCTCGATCGCAGTTTTGTCGGCCATTGCCGCAGTCATTGCCGCGACCGTTGTCGCTGCCACGGCCATTGTCGTTTCCGCGTCCGGGTTGGGCCCAGACGCCGGCCTGGCACAAGCACAGTGCGGCGACCAGCGCCACACGAAATAGCATTTTGTTTTTCATATAAGTCCTTTGGGTTGCCAATGCAGTTACATCCTGCCTGTGAGCAGCAGGATGAGAAGGATCAGAACGATCAGGCCCAGTCCGCCGCTGGGTCCGTAGCCCCAGCCGCGGCTGTGCGGCCAAGCCGGAACAGCACCGATGAGCATGAAGATCAGGATGATTAAAAGTATGGTTCCCAGCATGGTGTGATTCCTCGTGTTGATGTATGCCCCAAGCGTATGCAGAGAGCCTCTGATGGTCTGTGCGACAACGCACCGACGTAAAGCCACTGCGTACCTAAGCTACAGACGTCCTGGCATTTCTGTCACGCACTTACCCCCCGAGGATCCCCATGAAGAACCACCACCCTGCCTCCACTCTCCTGGCCTTGGCCATCGGCCTGACCTGCGCTGGCAATGCCTTGGCCCAGGCCATGTCCAAAGCCGAATTCCAGTCCGGCAAGAACAGCATCAGCAGCACCTACAAGGCGGCCAAGGCAGCCTGCGCATCTCTCTCGGGCAACGCTCGCGACATCTGCATCGTGGACGCCAAGGGACAGGAAAAGACCGCACGCGCCGAACTCGATGCACGCTACGAGCCCTCGCGCAAGCACACCTACGAAGCGGAAGTGGTCAAGGCACACAGCGCCTACACCCTGGCCAAGGAAAAATGCGATGACCTGGCCGGCAACCCCAAGAGCGTCTGCGTCTCCGAAGCCAAGGCCCAAGAAGTCACAGCCGAAGCCGATGCCAAACTGCGCATGAAGACCCAGGACGCACGAGCCGATGCCAACAGCACATCGTCCGACGCACAGGTCAAGGCCAATGACAAGACCGCTGCGGCCCGCACCGAAGCCAGCACCGACAAGTCCGACGCGCAGTACAAGGTTGAAAAAGACAAGTGCGACACCTTTGCCGGTACCGCCAAGGACAACTGTCTGGCCCAGGCCAAAGCCCGTTTCGCCAAGTAACTCCATCAAGGAATCACCATGTTTGAAAAATCCGTCACCGACACCACCGTGCAACGTGCAGACAGAGCCCTGGATAGCGCGCAAAGCGCTGCCGACCAAGCCATCAGCGGCGTGAGCAACGCCATCGACAAGGGCGTGGACCGCGTACGCGTAGCCACGCACCAGGTACACGACGGCGCCTTGCGTGCCACCGAAAGTACATCCAGCTACATCCGCCAGGACCCTATCAAATCGGTGCTGATCGCTGCTGCCACCGGCGCTGCCCTCATGGCCCTGGTGAGCCTGCTCACACGCTCCAACGGCCGCGGCTGAAGCGCAGGCTGACGGGCGCGCGATGCCAATGCATCCACTGCTTCAGTTGCTGGTCAGCCAGCCCGCGCTGCTGGGTGAACACGCCCAGGGCTACCTGGCACTGCTGGGCAGTGAAGTGGCCGACCTCACGCGCACCACCCGCAAACGCCTGATATGGGCAGTGGCGGCGGCATTGTGTGGCACGGTCACCCTCCTATTGGGCGGCGTGGCGCTGATGCTGTGGGTCGCCTTGCCCGGCATGGCCTACAACGCGGCCTGGGTGCTGGCACTCACGCCCTGCGTTCCCCTGCTGGCCACGCTGGGCTGTTGCCTGTCCTTGCGCTTTGGCGCAAACGCCCCCGCCTTTGCCAACATCAAGGAACAATTGCAGGTAGACCTGCAACTGCTCAGGGAAGTCAGCCCCCCATGACCACACCTCACGACA
This sequence comes from Rhodoferax sp. GW822-FHT04A08, assembly GCF_058801025.1. Taxonomy (NCBI): domain Bacteria; kingdom Pseudomonadati; phylum Pseudomonadota; class Betaproteobacteria; order Burkholderiales; family Comamonadaceae; genus Rhodoferax; species Rhodoferax sp. GW822-FHT04A08. The sequence continues at coordinate 21,064 of NZ_JBXAMW010000012.1, read as the reverse complement.
TTCCCCCGCGACCGCTGGTGCGGCTGGCGCTCTCGCGCAGCCGCCTGAGCGTCGCGCTCCATCACCTGCATGCCGAGCAAAAAGCCGCGACCCGGGAGCAGGCTCAGCCTGGCTGGATGGACGCACTGCGCTCCGATCCGGCTGCCCGTGTGGTGATTGATGCACTCACCCTTTGGTGGACGCGCCAACCCTGGCACAGGTCGGCCGCCCTGGTGGGCGACTCCATCCGGCGTCTGTTGATGCCCGTGGCGCAGCGCAACCCGCTAGGCCTGGTATTGGGCGCATGTGCACTGGGCGCAGCACTCATGCTGGCCAAGCCCTGGCGCTGGATTTCCGTGCCGGCACTGGCTGCGGGCCTGCTTCCCGCCTTGATCGCCAAGCTGGCTGTACTGGTGCAGCCTCTATCCTGGCTGGAGGTATTGCAGAGCTGGCTTCAATCCGGTGTGAAGGCAGACAGCCCGCAAACACCGCTCTGACACGGCATGTAGCAGGCCAACGTTTGCCCCTTGTGCGCCAGCGCACAGATGGCGCACGCGCAAATGGAAATACTCAGCCCATGAGGAACGATTCACCTGCTCCTTAAGCGCCCATTGATGGTGGCGCCCTTCACCATCGCACTTGATTTCTTGTCTTTGTACATAACTGGAGAATCCCTATGAAAATCCGCACCACTCTCGCCATTGCCATCACCGCTGTCGTGATGCTCTCCGCCACCGGCTGTGCCGTCCAACGCGGCCAGGAAACCGTGGGCGCCTATGTCGACGATGCCAGCATCACCTCGCTGGTGAAGTCACGCTTCATTGAAAACAAGCAAGTCGATGCCAGCGCCATCAGCGTGGAAACGCTCAAGGGCACCGTGCAACTCTCCGGCTTCGCCAAGAGCAGCACCGAACGCAATACGGCTGAAGCCATTGCGCGCGGTGTCAAGGGTGTGAACTCCGTCAAGAACGACATTGTTGTGCGTCCGTAATCGCCCATAGCTCCCTGACCGCCCCGCGCCTTGTGATTGAGGCGCGGGGCGTTTTACCTTTTGCCCCCCAAAGAAGCACACACCATGAACAAACTCCCCTCCCCTTGGGTCACCCATCTGGCGCTGGCAGGCCTGCTGGTCGCTTCCCTATCGGCCTGCGGCAACAAGACAGCCGAGACAGCCAGCGCGCCTGCAGCATCCACTACGGTGGGCAACGACATTGACGACACGGTGGTGACCGCACGCGTCAAGTCGGCGCTGATGGCCAACCCCAAGATCAACAGCTACGACTTCAAGGTGGAAACGCGCAAGGGCGAGGTCATGCTCAGCGGCTTTGTGGACAACCAGGCCCAGCTGGATCTGGCAACCTCCACCACACGCGATGTGGAAGGCGTCAAGACCATACAGAACAATGTGACGCTCAAGGGCGTTGCCGCCACGGTGGGCAACAAGGTTGATGATGGCATCACCACCGGCAAGGTACGAGCCGCCCTGCTTGGCGATCCCGGCGTCAAGAGCGTGGATATCACCGTGGTGACGCGCATCGACGAAGTGCAACTCAGTGGCTTTGTGGACAACCAGGAGCAGATGAACCGCGCCGTGGAAATCGCCAGCAATGTGCCGGGCGTGCGTACGGTGAGCAACCACATGCAGATCAAGCGGTAAACCGCCGCGGGGCGATGTGTCGGCGGTACTTCAGGCCTGCCGGTACAGCACGTCGTTCTGCAGACGGTCCAGTTCCTTCTTCACCACGCCATAGCATTCACAGGAGCGCTGCTCCAGGCCAGCGCGGTTGAGCACACCGATATGGCCGCGCCGGTAGCGGATATAGCCCGCTGCCTGCAGATGCCCTGCCGCCTCGGTCACACTTTCGCGTCGCACGCCCAGCATGCTGGCCACCAGCTCCTGGGTCATGACCAGTTCGCGGTCCGGCAAGCGGTCCATGGTCAGCAGCAGCCAACGGCAGAGCTGTTGCTCTACCGAGTGGTGCCGATTGCAGGCTGCCGTTTGTGCCATCTGCGTCATCAGTGCCTGGGTATAGCGCAGCAGCAGCCCTTGCAGCGCACCCGCCCGATTGAACTCCTGCTTGAGCCAGCTTCGTTCCACGCGAAACGCCTGACCGGCCGTTTGCACCACGGCCGAGCTGGACGTGGTGTTGCCTCCCATGAAAATCGATACGCCCACCATGCCCTCATTGCCCACGCCAGCGGTTTCAGCCGACGCGCCGGTCTCCGTCACATAGTGCAAAGACACGATGGCCGTGGTAGGAAAGTAGGCATGGCGCTGTGGTGTGCCCGGCTCATACAGCATTTGTCCCAGCGGCAAGGCGACGGGCTCTAGGTACTGCGACAGCGCTTCAAATTCCGGCGGCGGCAGTGCCGACAGAATGTGGTTGTAACGGGTTGCAGACGCCACCATCATGACGCCTCGACACCCGGCACCGGCCGGTTCTGCGTGCCATCGGTGATCTCCACGCCAATACCGCGGTAACCCAGGAAGCGGCCGCTCAGGTTGAACATGGGCTCGCCGCTGACACGGTAGCGTTGGGTAGAGCCGTCCGCATGATCCCGGTGAAAGACGAAGTCCAGAAACGGCTCGCGCGCCGCAATGCTGTTGCGCAACTGCGCCCGCTCCTGCGGGTTCCAGCCCTGTGCCAAGTCCGCATCGCTATCTTGCGCACCCGACGTCTGCAGGCCCAGCATCTCGCGTACCGGACCGGATACGCGGATGAACTGGTCATTCTCGTCCTGCTCCCAGTACCAGTCCGAGGCCAGTTCCGTCAGGCCACGGTAGCGCGCTTCACTCTCCCGCAATTCGGCAGTGCGCTCCAGCACCTTCTGTTCCAGCAGCCGGTTGAAATCGGCCAGCTTCTTGTACAGCAGGCGCACTTCCAGCATGTTGTGGATGCGCGTCTTGACTTCGGCCAGGTCAAAGGGCTTGCTGATGAAATCCTTGGCGCCAGCCTGCAACGCACGCAACTTGTGGTTGGGCTGGGCCGTCAACACAATGACGGGGATGTAGTCGTCCGCCGTTTGCGTCTTGAGTTGCTGCATGACTTCAAAGCCGTCCATTACCGGCATCTGCAGATCCAGCAGGATGAGGTCAAAGTCCGCGCTCTTGTGCAGGGCACTGACTTCCGCTGGCTGCATGCAGGAATGCAGATTGGTGTAACCCGCGGCGGTCAGCACCCGTATCAGCAGTTCAATATTGGCCTCCTGATCGTCGACGATCAGGATGTTGGCGCTAAGAATTTCGTCCGGATGGATCATGGTATGGGTTCCGCAAGGTTGGATGGGATGTGGGGAGTAATACGTTCAAGTCCATTTGTGCTTTCGTCAACCAGCTTCAAGCCACCGTCCAGAGCCACCATGAACTCTGCAACCTTCACGGGCTTGGTCAGGTAGCCGTAAAAGCCCGCGTCCAAGCCGCGTTCGACATCGCGCGGCAAGGCGTTCGCGCTCAGAGCCAGCACAGGAATGTGGCGGGTGGTCGGGTCATCGCGCAGGATCTTGAGTGCCTGCAGCCCGCTGATGCCGGGCAGGTTGATGTCCATCAGGATCAGGTCTGGCAGATGCAATCGCGCCAGCAGCACACCGCGCATGCCGTCTGCAGCGCCGAGCAGCCGCATGCCGGGTCGGCGCGCGACCAGTTGCTCCACCAGCTCCATGTTGGCGCGGTTGTCCTCTATGTACAGCAGGGTACGCACATGCACTGCATCGATTGGCACAATGGCCGGAGTGTCCGGCAACAGCACGTCGCCTGCATTCAAAGTCAATGCTTCACACAGGGGTAATTCAATCCAGAAGACGCTGCCCACCCCCACTTGGCTACTTACACCTATCTCGCCATCCATGAGTTCGACCAGGCGCTTGCTCACCACCAGGCCAATACCGGTGCCCTCGCCAGCGCTGGCTTCCTGCCCCAGGCGATTGAAGGGTTGAAAGAGCTGCACGACTTTGTCTGCCGAAAGGCCTTCGCCGGTGTCACGCACACCGATGCGCAAACGCATGCCGGGCACTTCGGTGCACGACACCAGCACATTGCCACCCTCGCGGTTGTACTTGATGGCATTGGACAGCAGGTTGATGATCACCTGCTTGACACGGGTGCGGTCCCCCAGCACGTGATGTACCCCCGTGGCCAAGGGAAAGCGCATCGCAATGCTGCGCTTGTCGGCCTGCGGCTCAAACAGAGTGCGGCAGTCATCCAGGATTTCCGATACCGACACCGGCTCGATCGACAGGGACAGCTTGCCCGACTCTATGAGCGACAGGTCCAGCACCTCGTTGATCAGCTCCAGCAGATACCACCCCGCCCGCAATATCTGTTCAATGCTGGCTCTTTGGGATGCCGAAGGCTCCGGCACGGCGGACTCCATCAACTGGGCAAAACCCAGGATGGCGTTCAGCGGTGAGCGCAGCTCGTGGCTCATGCTGGAAAGAAAGTCCGATTTCGCCTGGTTGGCCTTGTCGGCCTCGACACGTGCCAGCTGCAGCTCCTCGTTCTTGTCCTGCAATACCTGGTCCAGTCGCAAGCGCTCCGCGTCCACCGCCTTGCGCGCCGTATTGTCCGTACCGATCAGCAGGTAGCCGATGATGGCCTGGGCGTCATCACGCAATGCTGTGACCGACACCAGCGCGGGAAAGCGGCTTCCGTCCTTGCGTATGTAGGTGAGCTCATAAATATCCTCTATGCCGCGTGAAGCCTTGAACACCAGTGCCTCAAAGCCTGGCTGGATAGATACACCCAACTCGGCGCTGAGGGTCTGGGCGCGGTCCTTGATTTCCTGTGGATCGGAAATTTCGGCCGGCGTGATTTTGTCCAGCACATCCGCCGCGCTGTAACCCAGCATGCGTTCGGCTCCCACATTGAAGATCTGTATCACCCCGTTGGCATCGGTGGCGATGCTGGAAAAGTTGGCGCTGTTGAATATGGCGCTTTGCAGTGTGCTGTTCTGCCGCAAGGCTTCTTCGGCCTGCTTGCGCGCACTGATGTCGCGCAACACACCGGCAAAGAAGTGCTGGCCCCGCAGAACCATTTTGCTCAACGCGATTTCCAGCAGAAACACGCTGCCGTCTTTGCGCCGGCCCAGCAATTCATAACCGGTGCGCTGGTCGGCTTTCTCGTGGGTGCCACGGTAGTTGAACAGCGCAGCGGGATCATTCAGCTCCAACTCCGGAACCAGCATGCCTAGGCTCTTTCCGTTGAGCTCTGCAGCACTGTAGCCAAACATTCTTTCTATGGCCGGGTTGACCGACTCCAGGATGGCGCCCTGTTCATGGATGGTGAGGATGCCGTCCATGGCCGTATTGAAGATGGCCTGCACCAGGGCGGAGCTGTCTACCAGCGCTTGCTGCACGGCATGCTCCTGGGTCACGTTGCGAAACACCAGTACCGCCCCTACGACAGCGTTGCCGGCGTCACGGATGGGAGCGCAACTGTCTGCAATATCGAACTCGCGGCCATCGCGCGCTATCAGCACGGTGTGGTTGGTCAGAGCCTGTATTGCTCCCTGGGTCAACGCCCGGCTGACCGGACTCTCCACCGTGGCCCGCGTATTTTTGTTGACGATGCAAAACACTTCGGCAATGGGGTGGCCCAAAGCGTCCTCCTGAGTCCAGCCCGTCAACGTCTGGGCCGTCGGATTCAGACGGGTAATGGCGCCTGCGGCATCGGTGGCGATCATCGCGTCCCCGATGGACGCCAATGTGACGGCCAGCTTCTCTTCGCTCTCACGCAGTGCCGCGTTGGCTAGCAGCAATTGCGCATTGGTGGTACTTTGAATCTGCAACTGGTTACGCGCTTCGGTATGCAGCAAGTCCCCCAATCGCTGCCGCTCGTTGCGCAACAGCGAGTAGACAAAGAACAGCGCATACAAGATAGCCACTACACCGGTGAGAACGATGCAGATGTACAGATTGCGCAGCCGCACTTGGTAGGCCGCGTCAAACTGCTGAAATGCGGTGTTTTCGAACTGGATCAACGCCCCCATTTCGGCGCGGATGGTATCCATCAGCGCTTGGCCGCGCCCGGTCTCCACGATCAACGTGGCCGCTTTCAGGTCGTGGCGCTGTCTGGCTGCGATGGATTCTGCAAGCTCCAGCAATTTGGCCTGCAGAACGGGCGCCATGGCAGACAGGTGAGCCAGGGGCGCTGCTTGCTGCACCCCTGCTTGCAAGGCCTGGACATCCAGCGGCAAGGCAGCAACCGCGCTGGAGTAGGACTGCAGGTAGCTGGCTTCACCGGTCAGGATATAGCCGCGCTGCCCCGACTCGGCATTGTTCAGATTGGCCAGGAAATGGTTGGCATTGGTAAGCACCTCCGCGCTGTCTCCCCTGCCCCGGGCGGCCTCCTCCATCTGTTTGAAAGTCCAGAATACCGTCAACATGCCAGCCAGCAGAAAAGCCACCATGGCCGCTGTCCATCCCGTGATTGAAAGCGGCACTTTCACTGGTCAGCCTCTTTGCAGACACCGGGGGAGAAAGTCATAGGACAGGCCTTTGTAATTGCGCGAAGAAGCGCCGGGCTTGCGCGGTAATGGCGCGAATGCACCTTATGCCCTCTTATACACGTGCCATTGCACCGACTCAATTTTTCTTTGACACCGAGCCTATGCCATGGCACTCCACCGCTCGGTGCGCCAGGCCACATAGTGCAGTAAAGGAGGCTTGGGCGCACTGAATGCGGTTGTTCGGCCTGTGTGTGCAAGCACACCGACAGAAGCGTCTGCAAGGCAAACAATGGCATTTCTCCCGTGGCAGTCATCCCAGTGTTCCACGCCCCTTTCCCTTCACTTTGGAGTTTCACCATGAAGCAACCCCTTCCCCTGACCCGCGTGGTCTGCGCCACGCTGCTTGCGTCCATCTTTGTTCTGGGCGGCTGCTCCGGCATGACCCGCCAAGAAAAGGGAACCGCCACCGGCGCCGTAGTCGGCGGAGTAGTCGGCAATGTGTTGTGCGGAGGCATTCTGTGTACGGGTGCCGGTGCAGCTGCTGGCGGCGCCATTGGTCACGAAGTCAGCAAGTGAGCATTTCCCGCTCCGCACACCTCTTTGCCCGACTTCAGGAAACCACCATGCGAACCCATCTCAAACAGGCCCTGGTTGTCAGTGCCGTTCTGATTGCCACCCACGCGAGTGCGCAAATCACCTTTTATGAGACCGAGAACTTTGGTGGACGTTCCTTTACGACCAGCCAACAGACCAACAACCTCAACCGCATCGGCTTTGGTGACAGTGCATCCTCTGCCTATGTAACCACGGGACGTTGGGAAGTGTGCGATGACGTGCGCTTCAACGGGCGATGTGTGGTACTGCGCCCCGGACGTTACCCCTCCTTGCAGGCCATGGCCATGAATGACCGGATATCCTCCGTGCGCATGGTTGCCGCAAGCGCCAGGGTAGACGAGCGCCGCTACGCGCCACCGGCCGCATTGCCGCAAATTACCTTCTACGAAAACGATAACTTCCAGGGTCGCCATTACAGCACCGACCATTCGATCGACGACTTCATACCTATTGGCTTCAACGACAGAGCATCATCCGTTGTGGTGCTGGGCGACCGTTGGGAAGTCTGCGATGACGTGCGCTTCAAGGGCCGCTGCATGGTGCTGCAACCCGGACGCTATCCGTCGCTGGCCGCCATGGGCATGAATGACCGCCTGTCTTCGGTTCGTGCCATGGACCCGGTGACGCGTGTGGACGACCGCCGCCTGGCTCCCCCACCCGCCCCGGTCTACGACAACCGCCGACGCAACCAGGAACGCCTGTATGAAGTACGCATCAGCTCGGTGCGCGCAGTGGTCGGCCAACCCGAAGAACGCTGCTGGATGGAACGCGAAGACGTGCCGGCAACCAAGGGAGCGCCCAATATGGGCGGCGCTCTGGTGGGTGGTCTGATAGGCGGCATCCTGGGCCACCAGGTCGGCGGAGGTGTGGGCAAGGACATCGCCACCGTAGGCGGCGCAGTCGCCGGTGCGGCTGTGGGCGCCAACGTGGGCCGCAACGACTCCGGACAACCTGCCACGCAACGCGACGTCAAGCGCTGTGCCACACAGCCGGCCTCAACCAAGCCTGCCTTCTGGGACGTGAGCTACAACTTCCGTGGCCAGGAACACCGCGTGCAGATGAGCACCGAGCCGGGTGACGTCATCACGGTCAATGAGAATGGTGAGCCGCGAAGCGAATAACGCCAGCATCACAAAAAAGCCGGACGGGTACATAGCCCGTCCGGCTTTTTTTTGCGTGGCACTGATTGCACCACGGACCCTGCAGCCTACTTGACTTGCGAGCGGAAGTAGCTGAAGGAATGCTTGAACGCATCGCGGACTTTTTCCATCTCGGTCACCAGGGACTCCCATTTGTCTTCCGTGGTGCTGCGCACTTCTTCCAGCTTGGCCACGGCCAGTGCGGACTGGTGACGCAGGTTGGCCATTTCCTGCTTGTATTTCTCGCGTGCTTCGACTTTGGCCTCGTTGGTCTTGGCTTCGAGCTGGTTCATGGAGTCGTTCAACTCGTCGAGTTGCAGCTTGATCTTGGCGATGTAGACATCCTTGGTAGACATGGGGTTTCCTTGTGTTGAAGTGCTTTGGGGTGCATGCAAGACGCATGTGAAGCCAGCTTAGACCGCCCGACCCTGCAGGTCTGTGCGGGCGCACACGGACGGCGTCTGCCTGCGCGGCTATCGTCGGAGCATGCCAATCCTGTACCCCATGCGCCAGTTGATCGGGCGCACGGCGCTCTGCTTGTGCTGTCTCAGCGTGGCCGCATGTGCGAGCCTGCAGGATGTTTCTTCCATGGATGATCCCGATATCGGCAACGCACCTCCATCCGTCACGAATGCCCAAGGACCCATGCGTCCCCAGGCCGCGCAATCGCTGCTGCTGCGCCACTGGAAGAACAGCCATGCGGACACCCAGGCCATGGCTGCCGTGGAAGAACTGGCTACCAGCAAACCGTTGATCGCCGGCAATCGTGTGACTCTGCTGTCGGACGGTCCGCAAACCATTGCCGCCATGCGGCGTGCCATAGCGGCGGCAAAAGACCACATCAATCTGGAAACCTACATCTTTGATGAGGACACGGTGGGTACACCCATTGCCGAGCTGCTGATGGAGCGCCAGCGCGCGGGCGTGCAGGTGCACATCATCTACGACGCGGTGGGCACCATTGGCACACCCCAGGCGTTCTTTGAGCGCATGCGCTCTGCCGGCATTCAGCTGGTTGCCTTCAACCCCGTCAACCCACTGCGCGCCACAGGCCCCCTGGAATTCAACCAGCGTGACCACCGCAAACTGCTGGTGGTGGACGGACGCATTGCCTTTACCGGCGGCGTGAACATCAGCAGCAGCTACGCCAACAGCTCGCTGTTTCGCAGCCATCGCCACAGCCAGGAAAAGGTCGGCTGGCGCGACACGCATGTCCAGATCGAGGGCCCAGCCGTCGCCGCCCTGCAGTGGGAGTTCCTGAACCACTGGGTTTCCCAGCAGGCTGCGCCCTTGAGTGACAGCGACTTCTTTCCCGCACCGGTGACTGCCGGAGCCACGCTGCTGCGCGTGCTGGCCAGCGAACCCGAGGGCGACCAGGAAATCTACCGTGCCTACCTGCTGGCCATACGCTCGGCTAAGACGTCCGTGCACATCACCACTGCCTACTTTGCGCCCGACACCAACATTCTGCGGGCCTTGATGGAGGCGTCACGCCGCGGCGTGGACGTGACCCTGATATTGCCGGCGGTGCGCGAAAGCAGTCTGGTGTTTTACGCAGGGCATGCGCTGTACCAGCAGCTGCTGGAGAGTGGCATCCATCTGTACCAATTGCAGATCTCGGTATTGCACGCCAAGACCGCCGTCATCGATTCGGTCTGGTCCACCGTCGGGTCGGCCAACATGGACACGCGCAGCTTTCTGCACAACCACGAGCTCAACGTGATGGTGTTTGACGAAGCCTTTGGCCAAGCCATGGAGGGCGCCTTTGAAGAGGACCGACGCTTCAGCCTGCCCATGACGCTGCAGCAGTGGCAGGAGCGCCCCGCACTGGACCGGCTGAAGGAATGGCTGTCCAGCCGCCTGGCGTATTGGTTGTAGCTTTCGCCGCTCGCCCAAGGGCCCAGCTACTTGGGCAACTGGTGGCGAATCTGCTCCAGCTGGGTTGACAGTTGCTGGATGGCCTCGGTCAGCACCTGCAGTTCGCGCTCTTTCATCAGGTCTATCTTGTCGTGCAGAAGTTCTATTTCCAGTTCGGCCTTGACATTGATTTCGTAGTCGTTGCGGGCGTGACTCCGATCCAGTTCCGACTGACGGTTCTGGCTCATCATGATGGCAGGCGCGGTGTAGGCGGCCTGAAACGACAACAGCAGATTGAGAAGAATGAATGGGTACGGGTCCCAGGCGTGTGAACCACTGAGCACGTTGCCCGTGATCCACACGATGATGGCCGTGCTCTGAATCAGGATGAAGCGCCAGGAACCAATAGTGGCCGCCACCCGATCCGCCAGATACTGACCGCGGGTCAGCGGTACGGTATCGAGCTGATCGCTGATGGCCTTGGGGTCGGCCGCGAGGTTCTGGCGCCGCAGCTTGCGTTGCGCGCGCAGTTGTTTCAAGAGCTGCATTTCTGCAGACGCCGCGGCGAGCATGGAGGGCTCAGCCGACTCGGGCGATGTGGGTTGATTCATGGGGATGGACTCCTTGAATGGGGTGCGGACGCCGCGAGCCAAAGGTGTTGGCATACACCCAGGTGAACTCCGCACCGATCAGAAAGATCTGCGCCGAGTAGTAGATCCACAGCAGAATGACCACCAGCGAACCGGCGGCCCCAAAGCCGGAAGCAACGCCGCTGCGCAAGACGTACCAGCCGATCAGCGTGCGGCCCAGTGAAAACAGCAGCGCAGTGAATATGGCGCCTATCCACACGTCCTTCCACTGCACGCGGGCGCGCGGCATGACCTTGTAGATGAGCGCAAACATGGTCGCAACCAGCACAAAACCTCCCACCGCGTTACCCATGGCCGCGATCGCATACCAGCCCTGAAACACCGTGGCGCCCCAACGCCCCAGCAGGGCCAGTGCGGCGCTGGCCATCAACGACACCACCAGCAGAAAACCCAAGGACAGAATCATCCCGAACGACAGCAGCCGCGTACGCACCAGCGTCAACCAGCCCGAGTGCGCAACGCGATCTGGCACACGCCATATGCGGTCCAGTGCATCTTGCAGTTCGCCAAAAACCGTCGTGGCACCGATGAACAGCAGCACCATACCCAGCACCGAAACCGATGCCCCGGTCTGCGGCCTGCGCACATCGACCAGCAGGTCCTGCACCACGCTGGCGCTGTGCTGCCCCATCAGGTCACCCAACTGCGCGGAAATTTCGCCACGCGCCGCATCTTCGCCAAACACCATGCCCGCCACCGACACCACGATCAGCAACAAGGGCGCCAGCGAAAACAACGTGTAGTAGGCCAATGCCGCACCCATGCTGGGTACGTAATCCTCCAGCCAGGACTGCCCCACTTTTCGCAAGACGATCCACAGCGCCTGCATGCTGGCCGGCACGACCAGACGCGGGTTCATTCGGTGTTGCGCTCGTCCAATGCCGCCAGCACGAGATCGGGGTTCATCGACTGCTTGAGCGACGCGGCTTCAGGATCGTGGCGGTTGGATACGTTGGGCAGATCGCGCCGCAGCTCTTCCAGCAGCTCAATCAGTTTGGCCGCCTTCTGTTCAGTGAGCAGGTTGACCTTGAGGTCCAGATGCGCCCTTTGCTCTTCCAGCCGGGCCAGGCGGTTCTGCTTGATCAGCACCACGGTGGTGGTCAACAGGGCCGCAAGCCCCACCAACCCCTGCAGCGCAAAGTAGGGGGCCGGATCAAACTCGATCTTGTGCATCATGCGCAGTGCGCTGTCCCAGGCGGTCCAGCAAGCAACGAACAGCAAGGTCAGCCCGAGAAACGCGGGCTGGCCGATCCAGTCACCCACGCGCTCCAGCACGCGTTGCCAATAGGTCATTTTCTCGCGGTCCCGACTGTAGAAGTCCAGCACGGCTTCGATGTTCTGGCTGATCTGGTCGCGCTCATCCGTGGACGTGGTGGCCGTGCCCGTCGCGCCGTTAGTCGCCTTGGTAGGTGCATCTGCTGGATTGGTCATGGGAATTTACGCGCAACGATTCGCAACCCCATTCTGTTCGGCACGCCCCTGGCTGGCTGTGTGCTGGCGCACAGACCTGACATCTGCCCGGCGCAGCAAGCGTTCGTACCAAATTCAGTTCTGTGGCTGCGTGCGCAAGCTGCGCATGCCCCAGGTCGCCAGACCGCAACCCAACACCGCAAACACCACGGCAGGCAGGACCATGGCACGCGCACCCATGTGCGCAATGCACACGGCAACCAGCGGCGGCCCCAGCGTGGAGCCCAGGTTGCCGAGCTGGGCCACGGCACCGGTCGCGCGCGCCTGCGCCGCCGTGATGTGATTGAGATGCGGCACCAGGGCAAACGACGATCCCCCGGCCACGCCCAGCAGGTACATCAGCAGGATGGCCGCAACGCTCATGACGCCGCCCCATGCAAGCGCGCCACCCAGGTACAGACCGGCCAGCGCCACGCCGCCAAAGGCCCAGCGCACCAGCCGGTCGGGCGCCAGCAGCGACTGCGCCAGCCAGCCAGCCGAAAAGGTCCCGCCTATGGTGACCAGGGGCAACAGGGGCGCCAGCCACACGCGGTCGGCTCCGGCATGCTGCGGCAAAAAGGTGAACAGCGCGATGGCACTGCTGGTGTAGCAAAAGAAGCAGAAGCCTGGCAGTGCGGTGGCCCACTGGCTGTAAAGCTGCAGGTGCAGCCGGGGCAAGGCAGACAGTGCAGGCCATGCCGGTCTGCCGTTGCCGTCGGCAGGAACCAGGGCCAGCACCAGCAGGAACATCACCGACATGCCCAGGCCATGCGCCAGCAGCAGGCCGTCCAGACCAAAGCGCTGCATTACCCAACCGCCACCTGCTGCTGTCAATGCAAATGCCACACCGACAAAGGTGCTCCACAGTCCCATGGCAATGGAGCGATGGCGCGGCTCGGCGTACTGGATGATGAGTGTGGGTGCGGCAACCACCACCGACACCTGTGACACGCCCTCTAGCAAACGCGTGACCCACAGTAGGGGCAGCGCTGGTGTAAAAGACTGCACCCATGCCAGCACGGCGCCCAGCCCCATGCCGATCAGCAGCAGGCGCCGGTAGCCTATGGCTGGCGCACACAACCCCGCCACCACGCCAAACACCAGCCCCACCATGCCCACCGTGGACAGAATCCAGCCCATGGTCGAGGCCGAAGCCGCGTAGTGCGCCTGCAGCGCCTGGAAGGCAAATGACACCTTGGAAAACTGCATGGCAGCCAGCACACCGCTGAGCCACAGAACCAATACCAGATGCCAGCGCGTGGTTTCAAACTTGAGAGACATCAGGCAATCTTCGCGGCCGCCCGGCCAGGCGTCAACGCATAAGTTATGCGTGGCACTCCAGGCTGGTGCACAGGCGCGCAGGTAACCCGTTTGCCAGCCAGACGCGCTCCCAGAGCATGGTGCCGGCGTGGATATGCAACCCTTCCGTCTGTGGTGATCGCAGATGCACCAGGACAGGCTCAGGCGCTTCCTGCTCCCACCAGCCGACGGCACCCAGACGCAATTCCGCAGCCACGATGTCCGTGGTGGCGAACTTCCACAGCGACGTTTGCAGCAGCGCATTTTCCGCAATGCCCCACATGCGCTGGCGGGGAATGGAGGCCGCCAGCAAACGGTGGTCCACATCGGTAATGAGGTGCACCGGCAATGAACTGGTATGGACCAGACGCTGCAGGGCCGAGTCCATGAACGGTATCTGGTCGAGTGCACGCAGCAGCCGTTGCATGGTTTCCTGCGGCGGAGCGATGGCTCCGGATTCCCAGCGCGACACCGTCGCCTGGTTCACGTTGGCCAGCGCGGCAATGGTCTCCTGCTTCAGACCTTTGACACGGCGCAAGCGCTTCAGGCGCTTGCCAAACGAAGGCAATGGTGTCGTCATACGTGATTCCCGTTGGTGCATCTGCACAGCAATCATCGCAGACGCAACAACATCAGCTCCAATGCACAGGATCCGTGCGGTAGAACCGGGCCAATTCTTCGTAGAGCTGCGCATGCTCCTGGGCCAGGAGCCGGGATTGCTCAAAGAAGACCTCGGTGGCCACCGCAAAAAACTCCGCCGGGTTGGTTGCACCGTAGGGGTTGAGCAATGTGGGCGCGCCCAGCAGTGCATCCTGTTGCAGCCGGTCGAATTCCCTTTGCATCACACCCGCCCAGCGGCCGCCGTCCTGAAGGCTCCTGAGCTGCGGCGCGCCGTTGGCCGCGCCGTCTTCCTGGTCCAGCTGGTGCGCAAACTCGTGCAGCACCACGTTGTGACCGTCATCGGGGATGGCCGCGCCTTCGAGCACGTCCTGCCAGGACAGCACGACCTGACCTTGCGACCATGACTCACCCGACAGCACATTGCTGCCCTGGTGCGCAACGCCTGCGCTGTCGGTGTGCAGCCGCGGCACCACAAAACGCGTGGGATAGACCAGGATCTGCCGCAGATTGGGGAAGTTGTGGTGGGGCCGGTTGAGCAGCAGCAGGCAAGCTTGCGCAGCAATGGTCACCCGCACCTCGTCGGTGATGGACTGGCCGGCACAGCCGATGAACGGCTTCTCCGCGATGAAGATTTGAATGCACTGCTTGAGCTGCAACTGCAGATCGGCGGGCAGGCTCTGGAACAGGGGCACACGCCTGCGCAGAATCGTGCGCCATGCCCTGGGGAAAGGCCGTGCGGCCACCCTGGTGCGCTGTCTGCGCCGCCACCAGGGTTCGACCAGCAGCCACACCACCGCGACCACAGCGCACAGCACCAGCAGGGCAAACGCCAGCGTGCCGGTCGGCAACATTCGATCAAGAAGGGTTGTGGGCATGGTGCGTGTCGTGGTGAGACTCGCAGTTTGGACTGCTTCGGTGGTTTTCAAGTGCCTGTTGCGTACAGGCACCTCCGCCCCGTCGGATGGTCAGCGCGCCCTGACCTTTGCGCCGTCCTGCAGTTTGGTATCCGGATACACGACCACCCGGGAGTTGAGCGCCAGCCCTTCCGGCACCCAGGCCAGGGTTCCATTGCGTGCCTTGACCGTGACCTCCTTGAGGTGCACACGGTCACCGTCCAGTACAAACACGCCCGATCGCGAACCCAGCGGGAACAGTGCGCTCACCGGCACCATGACGGCGTTGTCCACGGTCTGCACCAGCACGCGCACATCCACCTTGAAGCCGTCACCCAGGCTTTTCCATGTGTCCGGCGGCGAAGTGATGTCGGCGATCACATTGACGCGCTGCTCCTCCACCCCCAGTGCCGAGACCTTGGTGAACGCGGCGGGCTCCACGTAGCGCACCTTGCCCTGCAACGCGCCCGGTCCGCCCCAGTTGAGCAATTGCACCGGCGTGCCAGGTGCCACCTGCACCGCTTCTTCAGTGAGGATGTCCACCACCACTTCGAGCTTGTCGGGGTTGCCGATCTCCATCAGTCCGGCGCCCGATGTCACCACACCCTCGCTTTGCTGCAGCACCTTCAGGACCTTGCCCGCAACCGGTGACACCACGGCCACCTGCTTTCTTGCAGGTGCACTTCCGGCTGTGGGCTCCGTGCCGTACTGGCGCAGTGGCGCGCGCGCCTGGTCCAGATCAAAGCGGGCG
This sequence comes from Rhodoferax sp. GW822-FHT04A08, assembly GCF_058801025.1. Classification (NCBI taxonomy): domain Bacteria; kingdom Pseudomonadati; phylum Pseudomonadota; class Betaproteobacteria; order Burkholderiales; family Comamonadaceae; genus Rhodoferax; species Rhodoferax sp. GW822-FHT04A08. Next base: position 5,368 of record NZ_JBXAMW010000012.1, on the reverse strand, counting down.
GCCGCTTCGGCATGGCGTGCGGCTTCCCACTCCTGGTTGCGCAGCTGCTCGGCAAGGCGCAGTGCCTCACTTTGCGTAGGCGAGGTGAATCCCTGCTGTTCCAGCGCATTGTTGCGCCGCACATCCAGCCGACTCTGCGCCAGCGCCGCCGCAGCGTGCTCCAGGTTGGCCTGCGCCGATGCCAGTCCAGCCTGCGCGGCGCCCACGCGGGCGGCTTGCTCGGCCTGGCTCCTGGCGTCCAGCAACGCAGGAGCCAGTGGCGATATCAGCGCGACAGTGGCCCCCTGCGCCACGCTGTCGCCCTCAACGAGTTGTATGCGCGCCAGTCTGCCCGCCAGTGTGGAGGACACCACATAGCGCTCACGCACGCGGGTCTTGCCGTCCTCCTGCACGGCGCGCTCAAAACGTCCCTGGGTGACGGTGGCAGTCTCTACTTCCATGGGACTGGGCCAGAACGCCCAGGTCAGCGCGACCAGAAGCAGCGCCGCACTGGCGCCTGAAATCAGTTTGTTGTTCATGGTGACTCCGATGCAGTATTCATAGGTGTAGCGGCCGTCACTCGCGCGTCTTGAGGACACCGACCAGGTCCAGCTGGTCTACGCGGCGACGCACGATCAAGGCGCTGACGATGCCCGCCGCCAGAACGCAGACCGCCGCAAAGGCGTAGGTGGCCGGCTGGATGACAAAGGGAAAAGAAAAATCGTCACTGCGAATGAGGCTGACGATGCCGCGCGCCGTCAGATAACCCAAACCCATCCCCAGGGGGAGTGCCAGTGCAATTTCGATACCCAGTTCGCCCAGCAAAATAGCCGAGACTTCGGCGCGCGTAAAGCCCAGCACCCGCAGGCTCGCCAGTTCCCACGCACGCTCGGCCAGGGCAATGCGGGCGTGGTTGTAGACCACGCCGACGGCAATGGTGGTGGCAAACAGCGTGAGCACCAGGCTGAACATGAGGATGTTGTGCGCCGTCACTTCGGTGATGTTGCGTGCCATCACCCCTTTGCTGATCGCCACGCCCACACGAGGCAACTCCTTGAGCCGCTCCAGCAGCTCCGGCTCAAAACCACGCTCCACCGCCACCGTGATCTGGTTCACCATGTCTCCTTCGTGCAAGAGGGTGTTGAGCGCTCTGCGCTCGATGTAGGCATTCATGGCCAGAAGCTCGTGCACGGTGCCGATAACCGGCAAGCTCAAGACGTCACGCCGCCCCTCCTGCAACTCCACCTGCACGTAGTCGCCGGGGCGTACCTCCAGCTTTTCGGCCAGTCGATCGGTCAGCAGCAGTCCATCGCGCGGCGCAGGCTGGGCACGCTTGTCCATGTCCACGATGCGAAAGAGGTCGGGCTCTTCGGTCTTGCCCTGGATGGCGCCACGGTGATGGTGGTTGCCATGAACCAGCCGCACTGCCACATTGCGTGCACCCTCTACTGCCGTCACGTGCGGCAGGTGCGCTGCGGCTTGCAGTGCGCGCGCGGGCCCGGGGTCCACCAGATTGATGAACACGTCGCCGCGCAGCACTTGGTGGAACTGGGTTTCCATCAGCAAGGCGATGGCATCGCGCATAAAGGCACCCGTAATCACTGTGGCCATGGCCATGGCCACGCCCAGAATCGTCAGCAGCGTGCGCAGGCGCTGGCGTTCCATGCTGCGCAGAATCATGCGCAACGAAGGTGAAAACCAATGCTTGAGTCCCAGACGCTCCAGCAACATGGGTTGAAAGTTGCCCGGCGACGGCGGGCGCATGGCTTCCGCCGGAGCCAGCATCACCGTCTTTCGAATGGCACCCATGGTGGCCAGCACAGCTGCGCCCATGGTCACTGCGGTGGCAATCAGGAGCAGGGCCGGCTGCACACGAAAAAGCATGCGCGGGAAGTGGAACGTCCGGGCGTACAGCTCCACGAACGCGTGCCCCAGCAGCGTTCCCAGCGCAAAGCCCATCACCAGCCCCATCGCCACAATGGCCAGTACCATCTTCAGGTAGTGCAGGCCAATCGCGCCATTGGTGTAGCCCAGTGCCTTGAGGGCCGCCACCTGCTCGCGCTGCGTTGCGATCTGGCGCCCCACAACCACGTTGAGCAGAAAAGCAGCCACCGCCAAAAAGATGGTTGGCAGAACCGTGCCCAGCACCTGCTGCTCCCGAATTTCGGAGTTGAGCAACATGTTGGACACCTGCAGATCCCGGCCATGCGCGTTGAGTCCGCCGTAGGGAGCCAACATGCGGTCCAGCTGGTCAATGACTGCGCCTTCGCTGGCGCCCGGGCCGAGGCGCACGGCAACCTGGTTGAAGGCGCCCTCCATGTTGTAGGCGGTGGCAAGCGCGCGGCGGTCTATCCAGAAGATGCCAAAGCCGCGCTGGTCAGGAGAGCCGCCTAGACCCGCAAAGATGTACTCCGGCGACAACGCAGTGCCCACCATGCGCAGCCGCTCGCGCTTGCCGTTGATGAGCGCGTCCACCTCGTCACCTGCCTTGAGCTGGCGCGCACCGGCAAAGGCTTCAGAGACCAGCACCTCCATGGCGCCGCTGTGGTGGGCCGCAATCATGCGTCCGCTGCGCAGGCCAACCCGGTTGAGCCGTTGCGGCTCCTCGGTGTCCAGGCCAATCAGCTGTCCGGCAATCGGGTCGGACACGCCGGGAATGCTGATGGGAACAATCTGGGCCAACGAGGTTTGCACATGTGCCGCCCCGGCCACGGCGTCCAGCTGATGCTGCAGCGCCAGGGGCGCACTCTTGAGGCTGGAGAACACGTCGGCAAAGCGCGACTCGCTGTAGTACGCGTCGCGCGACAGGGACAGGGATTGAAAGGCACTGAAGCTGGTGATGAAACCACCTACGCCACTGGCCACAACCAACGCTGTAGTGAGTGCCTGACTCCACATCAGGCGCAAATCACGCAACAGTTTGCGGTCCAGTGCTTTCATGGTGAGTCACTCACCATGTCAACTCGGACGGTGCGAGCTTGTGTTCGTTGTGCAGAACGCGCTCAATCCGGCCGCCGCCCAGGTACAGCACGCGGTCGGCCATACCGGCAATCGCCGCGTTGTGCGTGATCACGACTGCCGTCGTACCCAGCTCCCGATTGATACGCGCAATCACCTCCAATACCAGTTTGCCAGTGACGTAGTCCAGCGCGCCGGTGGGTTCATCGCAGAGCAGAACCTCGGGGCGCTTGACGATGGCACGGGCAATCGCCACCCGTTGCTGCTCGCCACCAGAGAGCTGCGACGGAAAGTGATCGACACGCTCGGCCAAACCCACCAAGGCCAAGGCCTCCAACGCGGGCATGGGGTTGGCAACAATGTCGGTGACCAGCTCCACGTTTTCCAGCACAGTCAGGCTGGGAATCAGGTTGTAGAACTGGAACACAAAGCCGACATGGTCACGCCGGTACGTGGTGAGTTCTTCATCGGTGGCGTGCGTCAGGTCGTGGTCGGCAAACTTGGCGCTGCCACTGGTCGGCCGGTCCAATCCGCCCAGAATGTTCAGCAAGGTGGACTTGCCGCTGCCCGAAGGGCCGAGCAGCACGATGAACTCACCTTTTTGGATGGTCAGATCCACATCCACCAGCGCGTGGACCTTGATCTCACCCATGTCATACATCTTGGCCAGCCCCTTGGCGGTGAAGACGGTTTGCTGGGCGGTGGTGGACGCAGGCTGCATGGTTGTTCCTGGCAGAGATCCGGTGGTTCCGGATACCCGATGGTCAGGGGATAGGACGCCCCTTGCCTTGGGTGCCCTCGGCCCGAGCCGAGAGATAGGCATAGAGATCCGCAATATGGGCGCTCACGCTGGGGTTGCCCTCCCAGGCCGGCATGGTGATGACGGGTTCCTTGCGCTGCAGGACGTCATCGATCAAGGCGTCCGCTGAAGGGCCGGAACCGGTGGTAGACGGCGGCGGCAGATTCCAGTCATAGCGCTTGAGCACCAGGCCCACAAACCGGCGCGGGCCCATCTGCTGGACTCTGGGCAGCAGGTCGGGCGCCCTGCCGGTCCCCGTGGCATCCGGCCCGTGGCAGCTGGCACACCGGTCCTGAAACACGCGCCAGCCCGTGTAAATGGAGCCGGGCGGCCTGGACAGACGTGCCGCTTCCTGTGCCGCCTGCGTGTTCTCGATGGTCACCCCCACATCGCCAGCACATCCAAGCAGGGCCAGTGCTGACGCCATGACGGCTGCACGCAACACACCCTGCCCTGTTGCCAGAGGCAGCCCGAGATCGGGATTCTTGAAAAAGCGAGGGAGATCAGCCATGTTGCCCACCGTTCGGATAGTCTGGCCTCCAGCCTAATCCGATGGGTGCGGCAAATATTGAGGAAGGTCAAGTCATGTGCACAACTTGGTCACCAACGCGCTGACCACGCATTGGCCCGGCTCTGCGGGGTCGAGTAATGGGGCCAGATCAGTCCGCGGGCCTTACTGTGCCGCCAATTCGTTCCAGGTTGACCAGGAAGCCTCGTCGTCCAGCTCGATCGCCTCTGGGCAGGGAATGCGCCGCAGATGCCGTCGCCGTTCAATCAGCTCGGGATTCAACAGCATTTCGATTTCCGCTTGCGACAACAGGGGCGCCGAAGCGTCTTGGGTGTAGTCAAACATTGATTGATTTGCCATGATGAAACTGTGTGAAAGAGTCGAGACCAATCGCCTCACCCTGAATGTAGGGCACGAATGTTGATTTCGTATGTGCGATAAGTAACACTTTGTACGACTAGGCAACGCGTGGCTGCCGCCCCGGGCATCCGCCGGTTCAAATTGTTACAGAACACGCGGGGATCAGCTGCAGGCGGAATACCAAGCGGCGGGCTGAAATCGGTCGACCTTGCGCTGGTCACTTGGGCGTGAAGCTGAAAGAGCTTACTTGGGTTTCTTGCCCAAAAAGTCGGCCGGGTTTGTCACTTCCCCTGGATGCCTTTCTTTGGGTTTTCCAAAAAAATGACTGGACGCAAATGCCGAAATCAATACCAGCAATATTGTTGAAAAAATCCAGAAAACCCTTTTATTGACTTCTTTCTGCTTTTCCTCGGCAGCCATGAATTGGTCCACAGCAGCGCGGACATTCTTCAATGCCGCGCGCTCCGCTGCACGACGAATCCGAGCGTTCTTTTCTCCTTTCAAATCCTTGGCTCTAATACCAAATATGTTTCCAAAGGGGTCCAGAAATTCGGCGACAGATTGTTCAAAAGCATTGGGAGTTGTCGGATGCGACTTGACCTCTGCAAATTCGCTGATCCGTTTGAATTCCTCTTGAATATCCTCAGCACTCCAATATATGCCAATGCCATCCTGCTCTTTGGAATGGCTGAGCCTAAGCATCAGTTCGCACCCGCCAATGTCGTAAAAAACCCCTTCTTCATTGGAGTAGGACGGCGATGCAT
>NZ_JBXAMW010000011.1:0-156420 GCF_058801025.1 Rhodoferax sp. GW822-FHT04A08 | reverse complement strand
GGCTTTACCCTGATATTGAAACGTACATCCGAAGAGGCAAGTTGCCAGATGTTCACGTTCAATTAGTTCAAACAAAGGCAAATATCATGAAAAATTTGATTGGCACTGTGGCCGCGTTTGTTGCTGCCACATTGGTTGCCGCATGTGGCGGCGGCGGTGGCGGTGGCGGGACATCTGCAGCAACGGGACCAGTTGCCTCAACTAACACATTTAATTTGCAGTCAGGTTATGCCAACCTTGCAAGTGCAGGTTATACGAAAACCTTTTCAATAAGCGGAAGTTGCTCGGGCTCGCTTACGTTAACGCGAGGTGCGGCAACGACCGCAACAACATTTGAAGGTAGTGCAGCTAATTCAGGAACATCTGTAAGCACGCTAACCTTTACAAATTGCACGCCGTCGTCAACGGTGGCAACTTCAATTCAATACTATGACTCAAACTATTTGCCACTAGGATATTCAATACAAGGTGGTAGTTACGCGGTTTATGCAACGGCACCGGTCATTTCAAATGCCGCCAAGGTTGGAGACGTTGTAGTTGTGGGAAGAATAAATCTCTATACGGATAGTACAAAGGTTACCAGCGCTGGGCATGTCGATGAAACGTACGTAGTTGAACCTGACACATCGACGACGGCCATCGTGAATTTAATTGACAAGACTTACAACAGCAGCAATGTACTTACTTCCACTGAGCAGGATAGATATAGGGTCGCAGCCAATGGTGCATTAACCCCATTGTCTTTAGATATACAGTTTTCAAACGGTTCGACAAACCATTTTGTTGGGAATTAGTCGTTTTTGACTCTTGTGCCTTATTTGCAGCTACGGCGTGGTATTGGGCACTGGCCGGATTCGATGTATATTGGTTGTGCCGCTGTTCCAATTGGCTCAAATCGAGTTCTGGTTCAACAGCCAAGCCTGGAGCCAACTGAAACGGAGCAGGCATTGGCTGGAACTTTCGCCACAACAATGAAAAGCTTGCTACTTCAAGGTTGCGAGCTTTTTCGATTTTGACCTATGTGCGCCATATGTGACATATAGAACAGACCGCCATGGCTGGTGCATTTAAAACCGGAAGGTGCGCGCATCAATCCGTGAAAGGCGCCAAAAGCAAGGTGGGTGGCATGAATTTCAACCAAATGCGGGTCATTCTGGGTGTATCCAGTCTCAAGGCCTATGTGACGGCGCCCAAGGAGTTCCACGTGATCGGGATCGTGCGCTTGGGTCAGGAGTATGGGCTGTTGGCTACCGATGCCAGTGGCGTCTACTTTCGCGTCAACGGCTCCGTGGTTCAGGAGCTGGACGGTGGCAGGGTGCGGCGGGCGATTGACTATGCGTATGGGGAAGGAGGGCGATTTGCCGCAAGCGGGCCTCACTCTGCCATGCAGCCTGCCCCCGTCGTGGCCACCAAGGTGTCCATCCGAAAGCACCGACAGATCACTGAGGGTGCGTCGCAGAGGGCCACCGCAGAGATGGAGTCCTCTGCAAGTAGCTCCTGATCGGCGCGTGAGAAAGAAGGCGCTTACGGCGCCTTGGGATGAAGGCGCACGCTGTGTTTAAGGTCGCTTGCTGGCGTGTTTCACCGCATCTGTGAGGTCCTTGACTCCTTCTTTGGCGTTTCCGATGGCCTTTTCCGCGTTGCCAACGATCTGTTTCTGCAAACCATTGGCTTGCATCTCCTTGTTGTCGAGTGCCTTGCCGGCGGCTTCCTGCACCTTGCCTGTGAGGTCCTTGGCGCTACCTTTGATCTGTTCCTTGTTCATACTGGCTTTCTTGAAAGTGAATGGGAGTGCTGTGTGTGCCTGGGCATCACAGGGGTCATGCTAGGGTTTGCAAGACCATCCTTCCGTGCGCAGTCACACATAAGCCGCAGCAATCGGGCGCCGGCGTCGTAACCGGCGTGCCGCGCGGACCTGACGCTCCAAAGTTCTCAGTGGCTCTGTGGTTTGGCCAGCAAGGCCATCAGTGCCAGCCCGCATAGCGCGGCACTGCCGTAGAACGTGAAAGCTGCACCATAGGTATCCCATAGCCAGCCGGCTAGCGTACTCGCTATCAACATGGCGATACCGCTGAGCAGGTTGAAAAAGCCGAAGGCCGTGCCACGCAAGTCGGCTGGCGCGGTATCGGCCACCATGGTAGCGAGCAGTCCCTGGGTGATGGCCATGTGAATCCCCCAGAGAGCGATACCTGCAGCCAGTGCAAACCAATGGGTACTCCAGGCCAACACCAAGTCTGCGCCAACCATCACCAGCAGGCCTGCAGCCAGCAATAGGTTGTGGTTCAGCCGGTCAGACAATTTTCCGAAGGGATAGGCGCATGCCGCGTACACCACGTTCATGGCCACCATGACCAGCGGAATCCAGGCTATGGCAATACCGGATTGCTGAGCGCGCAGCACCAGGAACGCTTCACTGAAGCGTGCCAACGTGAACGCAAACCCAATGCCTACGGTCCACCAATAGGCACTGCTTAGACGCCTCAGATTGACGGTAGAAACAGGATTGCTGCGTTGACCGTGGTTGGACGAAACCGGTTCACGAATGCCTAGGCAGAGCAGGGCAACTGCCATCAGGCCGGGTATCACGGCAACCCAGAACACTGCGCGAAAGTCGTTGGCCCAGAGGAGCATCAGACCCACGGCAAGAAGCGGTCCCATGAACGCGCCCACAGTGTCCAGCGCCTGGCGCAAGCCAAACGCAGCGCCGCGCAGCTGGGCAGGCGCGATATCGGCCACCAGGGCATCACGTGGGGCGCCCCTTATCCCTTTGCCAACGCGGTCCAGCAATCGTGCGGTAATCACGATGCCGGTAGAGGACGCCATGGCAAATAGCGGTTTGGTGAGCGCCCCCAGCGCATAGCCGGCAACGGCCAGCGCCTTGCGTTTGCCAAGGTAGTCGCTGATGACGCCGGAGAACACCTTGACGATGAGTGCTGTGCTCTCGGCCAGGCCTTCAATCAGCCCGACGGTCAGTGTCGAAGTGCCCAGCACGGTCACCATGAATAGTGGCAACAGGCTGTGAATCATCTCGGACGAGATGTCCATGAGCATGCTCACGCCGCCCAGCACCCAGATGCCCGCGGGCATCTGCTTCAGTATGCTGGTTTTGCCTGCAGCCACAGTGGTGACTCAGGCAGCGGTTGGTGGGTAACGAAGCACTTCAATGGTGGCATGCACGATTTCTTCGTGCACAGCCAGACGCTCCCGGATATGGCTGGGCGTGAGGTCTGGGTCCTGGGTGACCACGCTTACAGCACAGGCATAAACGCTTTTGCCTACGCGCCAGACATGCAGGTCGGTAATGCGTGTCTGTGCCTGCGCGTCTTCGGCCAGTTCCACCACTTCGCGTATTTCCTGCACCACGGGGTGGTCCATTTCACGGTCCAGCAGCACCTTTGCAGTCTCTGCCAACAAGCCCTTGGCCCATACGGCTACCAGTACCGCGCCCAGAAGCCCCATGACCGGGTCCAGCCACGACCAGCCCAGTACCCAGCCGCCAATGAGTGCGGCAATGGCCAATACCGAAGTGGCTGCGTCGGCAATGACGTGAATGTAGGCGGACTTGAGGTTCAGGTCATGCGATCCGCCGTGCTCATGCGCGTGGTCTTGGTGAAGATCGTGAGTGTGGTGAGAGTGATCGTGATGGTGCGCCTTGCCCAGGATGAGTGCGCAGACGATGTTGACCAGCAAGCCCAGCACGGCAATGGCTATGGCTTCACGGTACTGAATGGGCTGGGGCGACAAAATACGCTCCACCGAGCCTACGATCATCAGCAGCGCCACGCCCATCAGGAAAATGGCACTGGCAAAACCGCCCAGCACCTCAATCTTCCAGGTGCCGAAGGCAAAGCGGTTGTCCCGTGCATAGCGCCGCGCTGCAGAGTAGGCGAACGCACTCAGGCCAATGGCGATGGCGTGGGAACTCATGTGCCAGCCATCCGCCAGCAGGGCCATGGAGTTGTACCACCAGCCCGCGCCGATCTCGATCACCATCATGGCAGCGGTGATCCACATCACCAGCCGGGTGCTGCGTTCGGCCAGCGGATTGGTCTGGTCAAACACGTGGTCGTGCATCCACAGGGAGAGGTCAGTACTTTGCATAAAGGCGTCCTTTGTGGACCATTGTGCCACCCGAGGGTTTTGCAAGGCTTAAAAGCCGGAAATCTTGTGCTATACTTCGAGGCTTAGCGGCTGTAGCTCAGTTGGATAGAGTACTTGGCTACGAACCAAGGGGTCGTGGGTTCAATTCCTGCCAGCCGCACCAAACGATGCCCCTCAAGCAGCAATGCTTGAGGGGTTTTTCGTTTCCGAAGCGTGACGAAGCTTGGTCCTGCACCACTGCGTTCATCGCTAAGCCGTGAAAAGCGAGGATTTTTAACCTCTTTTTGGCGCAAGCCCAAAAAGGTATATCCGCCAGACTCTTCGTACCTCATATCTTGGTAGGGAAGTCATCATGGCCATCAATTCGGTAGGAAGTGCGGCACCTGTCAAACCCATTGTTCCCTTGGGTTCCAACGTGCCAGCGGCAAAGGCTGCCGAAAGCAAATTACCTTTCAGCAATTCGGAACCCAAGCCTGTAACCAACACGATGGGCCAGCCCCTCGGGCAGATGTTGAACACCAAGGCATAGGTCTGCTACTTGGCGGGTGTGATTGACTGAGCCAAGGCAAGGTGTTCTGAAGCGATGCCTTGTTCTTCCTGTTTTGTTTAAGTCGGCTCAATGGAATGCCGATGTTAAAGATGGATGGAAGTTCGTATCCTTTACACCTATCCAAACGCTATGGACATTCACAACGCTTCCAGCATTGGCTCCTCCGGAAATCCAAGCCTTGTCGCAGGGGCAGCGGATCGCCCCAGCGCTTGGGCAGCGATTGGTGACAAGAGGTCTGCGGCTGTGGCTGCCAAGGCAAGCCCTCAGCCGGTCGCTGTGGGTGATCAGGTCACGATCAGCGAAGAGGCGCAAAACAAACTGAATGCGGAAACAGCCGGCACTGCGAATACTGACGCGCCGTCCGATATCAAGAAATTCGCCTACGGAGCACTGGGCTTGGATCGTCCGACGGCGGAGTCGGCAGCTCTCCCCAATGACAGCTTCACCTACGGGCGCTGGGCGTCAGCGGCGCTCACAACAGCCGCTATCGTATCTGTGCTCATTTGATTGCGCTGGCAAGCAGACTCCCGCGATGCGGGGAGTTTGAAAACGGACTCAGAAAGGTGGCCCCACTTTCTTGGCGCCACCTAGGTCAACTTATTGCGCAGCAGGTTCCACGAATTCGGATTCGATTTCTTGCATGTGCGATTGGCGTTCCGCAATGCGTTTGCCAATGGGTGGGCCGGCAAAGGTCTTGCGCACGCCAAAGACGAACCAGATGAGGTTCAGCAGCACGATGAGTGCTACCGTCACGTAGGCCACTTTTTCGTTGGGGGGTTGCATGCCCACATAGGCCAACACCAGTGCGCCAACAGTCCCGAACAGGGCAAACGGCTTGGACCACACGCCCAGGGTGAATGGGCCTTTTTTGGTCCAGCCCTTTCCTTCCACCAGGAAACCTGCGGCGATGGGCATGGCATAGGAGATGAACAGGAACACGGCAGAGCCAGCGCTGAGCACGGTGAAAGCATCGCCATACAGCGTGATGGAGATGGCCAGAATGGCGGTGACCCAGATGGCAGCGCCCGGAGTGCGTTGCACATGGTGCACTTGCCTGAGCAGACGCGAGCCGGGCAGGCCACCGTCACGGGCGAAGGCATACATCATGCGAGAGCAGGAGGTCACTGCAGCCAGACCACATACGAAGTTGATGAAGAACATCAACACCTCGATGGTGACGCGCAGCGGCGTGGGGATGGGGGCAAGAATGGCTTCAAAGAATCCAGTGCCCATCCTCATGCCCGCAGTGATATCGGGCATCACCAGCACAAAGCTGCACACCATTACGTAGCCGAACAGTACCGACCACAGCACCGAGCTGATGATGCCCTTGGGCACGTTCTTGGCGGCTTCATGGGTTTCTTCGGCAGTGTGGGCCGAGGCGTCAAAACCGGTGATGGTGTAGGCAGTCAGCAGCAGGCCAGAGAGAAAGGCCATCACCAGTGTCTGCTGCGGCCAGGCACTGCCTTCGGTGCCGGTGAGGTTGGTGAAAGTGAACAGACGGCTGAAGTCGAGCTTGCCAGGTGCATAGGCAATCAGCGATACCACTAGAACCACTGTCACCACAAAAATCAGATAGCCCGACAGGTCAGTGATGCGGCTGGCAATCTTGACAAAGCGGTGATTGAGCAGTGCCTGCAGGCCCGTGATCACGGTCAGGAACAGGGTCTGGTGCATCCAACCCAACGATTCCGGTGCCACACCAAACATAGGCGCGATCAAGGTCTTGAAGAACGGGTCATAGGTGCCGAAGTTGATCGCCGCCACCACAAACACCAGACCCAGCAGGTTGAACCAGGCGGTTAGCCAGCCCCAGCCCTTGCCGCCCAGAATGGAGCCCCAGTGATACAGGCCGCCCGCAGTGGGGTAGGCCGATGCGATCTGCGCCATGGAGGCCGCAACAATCATGGCAAACAAACCACCCAGGGGCCAGCCAAGCCCGATGGATGCGCCACCAGCGGCGGACAGACCCATCTGGAACGAAGTGATACCGCCCGAGAGAATGCAGATCAGCGAGAACGAAACCGCAAAGTTGGAGAAGCGGCCCATGCGCCGCGAGAGCTCCTGCGCATAGCCCATCTCATGAAGGAGTTTGACGTCCGGGTCCAGGGTTGTGGCAGCGTGAGTATTCATTGACAAGCCTTTCTGCAAGTGTGGAAAAAATTAAGCTGCGGTAAAGCAGTTATCGACGAAGAGATGGGCGCCGTTGACGAAGCTCGCATCGTCACTGGCAAGGAACAGTGCAGCCTTGGCAACTTCTTCGGGTTGGCACAGGCGGCCTTGCTGAACGGAGAGAGCGTCCACGGTGGCGTCAAAGCCGTGCTCCGCCAGCGCCTTGATTTCGCGTTGCCCGTGGGGCGTATCTATGAAGCCCGGACACACCGCATTGCAGCGGATGCCGCGGTCCCGGTATTCCACTGCCACGGCGCGCGCCAGCATGGCGCAGGCTCCCTTGGTCATGCAATACAGCACTTCCAGCGGAGTGGCTGCCACAGATGAAATGGACGCCGTGCAGACAATGCTGCCTTTGCCGGTAGCCAGCATCTGCGGCAACACTGCGCGCGTCACCATGAACATGCTCTTGACGTTGATGTCCATGAGCCGGTCGTAGTCTTCATCGGTGGTGTCCAGAAAGGGTTTCACAATAATGGTGCCCGCATGGTTGAACAGCACAGAGATGGGGCCGAAGTGCGCCTGTGCGCCCGCCACGGCCTGCTCCACTTGCTCACGCTGCGATACGTCCGCGTGAAAAAATGCAGCCTCTCCGCCTGCTTGCAGGATCTGGGCCACCACCGCTTCGCCAGCGGGCGCGTTGATGTCCATTACCGCAACGCGTGCGCCTTCTGCTGCAAACAGCAACGATGCTGCGCCGCCAGCGCCTGTAGCGCCTCCTGAAATAAGGGCGACCTTGCCCGCCAATCTGCCTGCCATGTATACGTTCCTCAGAGGGGTGAACCGATGTGTTGAACGCAGTTTAGGAATAGCGGGTTTTCCGCACTATCCCGGATTGGCAAAAAAATTGCTTAATTGCCCGGGCCCGAATTCAATGTTCCCGACAGACTGGAGCCGCCTTGACTACCAACCTTGCACCCCAGCCCAATCCGGGGCATTTCCAGACCTTCCAGTGCAACGATACGCACCAACAAGCGGCCATGCTGCAGGCCTGGAACCAGTCGTACTGCCAGTTGTCGGCAGGCCACTTTGAAGGCAGCGTGACCGAGATCGATACGGGTGCCGTGCGAGTCATTGTGGAGCGGCTCAACCGTGCGGTGCTACAGCGTGGTGCGTTGTCACCCGATTGCATTGCAATCGGTGTGCCGCTGCAGTTGCATGGACACGCGCGCCTGTGCGGACACGTCAGCCATGTCAATGGACTGCATATTTTTTCGGGCAACAGCGGCTTTGAATTCTTGTCGCCCGAGCGGCATCTGGTGGTGGATATCGAGTTTTATCCGCGGCGCTTTGCCAACCCGGCCCTGCGCAGGAGTCTGGATCGCATTGCCGCGCGATTGGGGAACCAGTCGACCGTGCTGGACCTTCCTGCGCAGCGCATGGAAGCAACGCGGAACACTTTGCGCACGATGCTGGAAGCAGTAGCCGCTTCCCCCAATCTGCTGCACAACGCGGCGGTACGCCAGGCATTTGAGAAGTCGTTGGTGTATGCGCTGTCGGACCTGCTGGAAGTCGATGCACATATTGCAGGCGCACCAGAGTGCAACCCGCCGCGCAGCTGGCGCCTGGCGCAGGCGGCCCGCTCACACATCGAACAGACGTCGCGGGATTGCCCGCTTTCAGTGGCTGAGCTGGTCGCAGCATTGGACGTCAGCCGGCGCAATCTGCAGTACGCGTTCCAGGACGCGCTGGGTATCAATCCCGCCAGCTACCTGCGGGTGGAGCGGCTCAACCGTGTGCGCCGCGTGCTGGGTGATGCACAGTCGGTAACCGAGGCTGCAACACGATTCGGTTTCTGGCACTTCGGCCACTTTGCGACGGAATATCGCTCCTTGTTTGGTGAACTTCCTTCCGAAACCTTCCGACGTCGCAGAGGTGTGTCTGCAATGGAACCATCTTCGACAAGCGTGGCTGTCCGGCCGCCAGGCGGCTGGCTGAATTGATGGCGTAACTTTCGTACGAGCTGAACCACCTGCAGGAGCAGGAGTTGTTCCAGCACTATGATCGTCCCAATTACTGGGAACGCGAGCACGCAAAGGAAACCATTGCACCCTAGAACAACCAGGCGACGCACTGTGGCGGTCCATACGGAGCAACACCGTATGGACCGCATCGGTTGGCTGCGCGCCGCGGTGCTGGGGGCCAATGATGGCATCGTGTCCACGGCCAGCCTGATGGTCGGTGTTGCCGCGGCACATGCATCCATGCAGAACATCGTGTTGTCGGGCGTGGCCGGCCTGGTGGCGGGTGCCATGTCGATGGCAGCCGGTGAATATGTGTCGGTCCATTCGCAGGCGGATACCGAACAGGCGGACCTTGCGCGGGAACGCTCTGAGTTGCAGACTGACCCGGTGGCTGAGTTGAAGGAGCTGGAAAACATCTACATTGCTCGCGGCGTAGAAGCCTCGCTTGCTTCGCAGGTGGCTCGGCAACTGATGCAGCACGATGCACTGGGCGCGCATGCGCGAGACGAACTGGGCATCACGCAGATCGTGTCCGCGCGACCGGTTCAGGCGGCCCTTGCTTCAGCGGCCAGTTTTGCGGTGGGCGCTGCCTTGCCGTTGCTGGTGGCAGTAGTCGCCCCCAGGGACGCCCTGGTTCTGTGGATCGCCTGCACCGCGCTGGCATTTCTGGCCTGCATGGGCGCCATCGCTGCGCGTATCGGTGCGGTCAGCCCCTTCATCAGTGTGGTGCGCGTCACGTTCTGGGGTGCGCTTGCCATCGCGGTGACTGCCGGGGTGGGCTCACTGTTCGGCGTGACGGCCTGAATCACCTGCCAGCTTGAAAACCGCCACGGTTTGCACCAGTTCCTGCGCCAGGTTGTTCAGGCTGCTGGCTGCAGCGGCCATTTCTTCCACCAGCGCCGCATTCTGCTGAGTAGCCTCGTCCATTTGGGAAATGGCCTGACCGACCTGAGCCACCCCATTGGCTTGTTCGTTGCTGGCGGTGGTGATGGAGGCCATGATGTCGGACACCCGCTTGATGGCATCCACCACGGCGTTCATCGTGGCACCCGCGTTGTCCACGAGGGTGGAACCCAGCTCCACCTTTTCCAGGCTGGTCTGGATCAGGTCCTTGATCTCCTTGGCGGCAGTGGCACTGCGGCCGGCCAGTGAACGCACTTCGGTGGCCACTACGGCAAAGCCGCGCCCCTGCTCACCGGCGCGCGCAGCTTCCACTGCAGCATTCAGAGCCAGGATATTGGTCTGAAAAGCAATGCTGTCGATGACGCTGATGATGGCTGATATCTGGTGCGATGAGGCGTTGATGCCACGCATGGTGGATACCACTTCGGCTACCACCTGGCCACCTTTCTCTGCCACCTGTGTAGCGTCCAGTGCCAGTTGGTTGGCTTCCCGCGCATGGTCGGCGTTCTGTCGCACGGTGGCACCCAGCTGCTCCATCGACGAGGCTGTTTGCTCCAGTGCGGCTGCCTGTTGTTCGGTGCGTGCAGACAAGTCATTGTTGCCCTCAGCAATCTCCCGGCTGGCCACGGCAACGCCTTCCGAGCCGCTGCGCACCCGCGCCACGATGCCAGACAGGCTGCTTTGCATGTGGCCGAGCTGGGCCATCATGCTCTGGGTGTCTTTGGGCTTGACCTGGATGGGAGTGCACAAGTCCCCCTCAGCCACGCGCCTGGCCAGCAGCGTGGCTTGCGAAGGCTCGGCGCCCAGTGCGCTGAGCTGGTGGCGCACGATGATGCGGATGACAAAGAACAGTGCGATCTGCACCAGTGCCTGGCCCAGCCACAGCCACTGGTTGATGCGACGAATGCTCTCCTTGTCCGATTGAATGTCTGCAGTGACGCTGATGGCTCCCAGCACTGCACCTTCGTCCACACCGTGGCACTCCAGGCATTTGGAGCCCCGGAAGTTCTTCTTGGCGATGTAGGGAATGACGGCGCGCAAGGTTTCATCACCCTGGTTGCTGCTGATGCGGTAGACGGGTTTGCCATTGGCAAGCACCTCGCGGTCCAGGTCGTCAACCGGCTTCTGATTGGGCAAACCTTCCCCGAATTCGTCAATCACGCCTTTGCCACGAATGACCCGCAGTTCCTTGAGACCCTCGGACTCGCCCATCTTGCGGATGAACATCTCACGTACCTTGGGGTCGTCTATCACGTCGTGCTCGCCTACCTTGGCGGACATCAGGGTGGTGAGGGCATTGATGACGCCGTCCGCCACGGTGGCAATGCGTTCTTCGGCGGCGCGCAGGGAACGGTTTTCAATCTGGTTGGAAATCCATAGCTGGGTGGCCAGCAACATCAGCAACACGAACCCTTGAATAAGGATCTGGAGCTTCGATTGCAGACCCAGCTGCGACCATTGTTTGGCGAAAGTGTTCATGGCAACCCGGAGATAGTTGAAAGGCCCAACCCCCCAACGGCGCAAGAGCCGCCATCCCTGGGTAAGCTGGACGGATGGATGCTATGCGATTCGTCCACAGTGAGGAAACTAATCGGCCCACAATTGATTTGCATCAGTTTTGCTTGGAATGCCGTTGCCCGCAGTATCTGGCGCAATCTTTGCGACAATCCGATAACTCCGCCCCCGCCTGGGGCGCTTGCTTGTTTGGATTGGGTTTGCTCATGTTGGGTTTTCTGCCGCCATTTGTGCGTGGCGCGCTGTCATTTTTGGTGCTGGCGGTCAATACATTGTTTTGGTGCCTGCTGCTGTTCGCCCTGGCGCTAGTCAAGTTCTGCCTGCCGTTCGAAGGTGTCCTCAAGCGTCTGGACCCTCTGATCAATGCAACGGCCTCGGCCTGGACCAAATGCAACAGCCTGTGGATGCGTTTTGCCCACAGGACCGACTGGAGTGTGGAGGGCGTGCAGTCCTTGCGCTACAACGACTGGTACCTGGTGAACTGCAACCATCAGTCCTGGGTCGACATCTTTGTGCTGCAGGATGCGCTCAATGGTCGCATCCCGGTGCTGAAGTTTTTCCTCAAGGCCGAGCTGATCTACGTACCGGTCATCGGTCTGGCCTGGTGGGCACTGGACTTCCCCTTCATGAAGCGCCACTCCCGCGCCGCCCTGCGCAAGAACCCCGATTTGCGCAATGACGACCGCGATGCCGCCCGCAAGGCCTGTGCGAAGTTTGCCAAGGTGCCGACGTCGGTCATGAACTTTGTGGAGGGAACCCGCTTTACCGCAGAAAAGCACCAGACCCAGGCCTCACCCTACCAGCACCTGCTCAAGCCCAAAGCCGGAGCCATGGCGATGGCGCTCAACGCCATGGGTGCGCAGTTCCACTCTTTGGTAGATGCCACCATTGCGTACCCGGACGGCATTCCCACCTTCTGGCAGTACCTGTGCGGCCAATCGCCGCGCGTCATGCTGCATGTGCAGCAGCTGGATATCCCACTGGAGTTCTGCACCGGTGACTATGAGAACGACCGGGCCTTGCGCAAGTCGTTCCATCGCTGGCTGGACGATATCTGGAAGCAGAAGGATGCAACGCTGCAGGACATGCTGCAGCGTGCTGCTTAGGCCTTGACCGCCTCTGGCATCTCAGGCAACGCAATCTTGTCATCCACGCTGAACTGGTAGTCGCGGAAGATGTGCTCAGCCGTGAGCTCCATGTAGGTGCCATCGGGCAGCTTGCGCGTAGTGTCCTTGAGGCGATTGGTGGTGCTGCCGCAGGTCCAGCAGTTGTAGTTGCGCATATGGGTGCACAGGCAGGTCTTGTCCATCACCGAGATGTTCTTGCCATCCGGATGTTGGGCGATCTGCTCGTTGTAGGCCACGATGTAGGAGCAGCTGCCATTTCCGTCCAGCAGATAGCCGTAGGCCTCGCAATTGGGACGAATGCCCGAGCCGATGGCTGGCGTGTTCTTGAGCATGCGCATCGGGTAGCCGGTAGGCGAGATGGTGTTGACGATGATGTCTTCTTCGCTGGCGCGAAAGTACTCCTGCTTGACCTTGGATGGAAGGCCGCATTCCTTGGCGACGGTGAAGCGCGTGGCAACTTGCACGGCCGAAGCGCCCATTTCCAGGAAGCGGACAGCATCGCTGCCGGTGAAGATGCCGCCGGCGGCCACCAGTGGGATATCCAGTTTTTCCGAATCCAGATACTGCTTGATTTCCACCAGGATGGTGCCCAGATCGTATTGGGCCCAGTCCATGCCAAACCCCAGGTGCCCGCCGGCAAGCGGCCCCTCGATGATGATGAAGTCCGGAAGGCGGTTCAGGCGTGAAGTCTTGCGCAGGAAAAGCTGCAGCGCGCGCACCGAAGACACGATGATGCCTAGCTTGGCTTCGCGAAAGCGTGGATGGTCGGCCATCAGTGCAAAGGAACCCAGATGCAGGCCGGCGCTGAGGGTGATGCCGTCAATGCCAGCGTCCAGGGCGGAGTTCAGCCGCACTTGCAGCGTCTCCTTGGGGCCGTTCATGGTCAGCTTTTCCATGCAGTTGATGAAAATCATCCCGGGGCCTTCTTTGGCCTGCATGGTCTTGCCCACGTGCAAGCGGGTGGCCTCGGCCAAGCGGCCCAGGTCGAACTGCACCACGCTCTTGTCGGAGTTGTCGATGTTGTGTTTGAAGAGCTTGGTCTTCTCTTTGACGAAAGAAGTGTCAAAGCGCCGGTCCGACACGTCCTGCACCATGGCGTCGGAGATATGGCCTATGCCTCCCAGCCGCGCGGCTTCCAAGGCCAGCTCAGCAGTGGAAATGTCCACCCCCATGCCGCCAATCATGATTGGCACCAATTCCTTGTTGCCAAAACGCAGCCGAAAATCATCAAGTCGTTTCATTGCCATCCCGTTCGGGGTCATTTAGTACTGTTCAAAGGTGCATTTGCCGCATGGCGGCAGCCCTTGATTATCTTCCAGCGCGCGCAGCATCTTTGTGCGCCGCGTCAAGAATTCATTCTATGGCCGCGGTTTCAACCCTTTGATCATCATGCTTTCTCGTGCGCGCGCTGGTACAGTCTGGCCTTTTCACAGGACGTGCAGACCGCGAATCCATGAGCAAGGCCTTTACCAAAGAGTCCGATGATGCGGACGATGACGAACTGCAATTGCCTTCCTTGCCGGTGGGGGGCAAGAACTACATCACGCCGCAGGGGTATTCAGTTTTGCGCGCGGAACTGCTGGATCTGATCGACAACGAGCGCCCCAAAGTCGTTGAAGTGGTGCATTGGGCGGCCAGTAACGGCGACCGCTCGGAAAACGGGGACTACCTGTACGGCAAGAAGCGCCTGAGGGAAATAGACCGGCGCATCCGCTTTCTGACCAAGCGGCTGGAAATTGCCGAGGTGACGGACCCCACGGTGCACCACGGGAACGAGCAGATATTCTTTGGTGCAACTGTGACCTACGCGGACGAGACAGGCCAGGAGCGTACGGTGCGCATCATCGGAATCGATGAGGCGGACAGCTCCAAAGGCGAGGTCAGCTGGATTTCACCTATTGCGCGAACCTTGCTCAAGGCGCGCATCGGGGATGAACTCAAGCTGGTCATGCCGGACCGTGTGGGCGATATCGAGGTCATCGCGGTCGAATACCCCGCGCCAGCCAGGTAATGACAGTGCGCGCTTAGCTTGGCTCCGCGTTGCCGGCAGCACCGCTGCGCTCCGCCTTGAGCACGCTGGGGGTATGGCGCAAATTGCGCAGTGCCACTTCCAGGTGGGCGGTGTCGCGAACGGATACCAGGAAGCGCAACTGCCTGGCCTCCTGGCCGCCTTCCTGTCCCATGTCGATATCAATGATGTCCGCCTCGGCCGCAGCCAGCGCGGTTGCCATCTTGGCCAGCATGCCTTTGCTGTTGCTGCCGGTGACGGTGATGCTGGTCTTGAAGGAGCGCACCGGTTCCTCCGACCATTCCACACCAATGAAACGCTCCGCGTCCTTGTGGCGCAGCCTGCGCGCCACCTGGCAATCTTGTGTGTGTACCACCAGCCCCTCGCCGCGTCCCAGGTAGCCCACGATCTTGTCGCCCGGAATGGGCATGCAACACTTGGCAAACTGAACCGAGGCGCTCTCGCTGCCGTCCAGAACGATGCCGGCCGCGGCACCCGATTCGTGCGCAGTAAAGCGCTCGCGCGTCAGCAGCAGGGCATCGGGCTTGTGCCCCGCTTCTGTCAGCAGGTGCACCAGGCGCTTGGCCACGATATTGGCAATGCGTTTGCCCAGACCGATGTCGGTCAACAGTTCGTTGCGTGTCTTGTTGCCGGTAAAGCGCAGCAGTTTGTCCCAGATCGCTGCAAAGTCGGCTTGATCTCCGGTGAAGGTGTCAAACCCCTCGGCGCGCAGAGCCTGTTGCAACAAGCGCTCTCCCAGGCTCTCCGACTCGGTCTGCTCCATGGTCTTGAGGTGGTGGCGTATCTTGGAGCGTGCCCGTCCGGTGCGCACAAAGTCTAGCCAGTTCGGGTTGGGCGCGGATATCTGTGCGGTGACCACCTCCACCACATCCCCGTTTTTCAGCTCGGTACGCAGCGGGACCTGTTCGCCGTTGATGCGGGCTGCCACCGTGCGGTCCCCCACGTTGCTGTGGATGGCATAGGCAAAGTCGACCACGGTGGCGCCGCGCGGCAGCGCCAGAATCTGCGACTTCGGGGTAAACACGTACACAGCGTCGGGGAACAGATCCACCTTGACGTGGTCCCAGAATTCGGCGGCGTCACGGGTTTCGTCCTGGATGTCGAGCAGGCTTTGCAGCCACTGGCTTCCCAGCCGGTCACTCGACGCATCGGGGTGGCTGGCCTTGTACAGCCAATGCGCTGCCACGCCGGACTCGGCCACGATGTGCATGGCCTCGGTACGCATCTGGAACTCGACGTTGATGCCCGCCGGGCCCACCAAGGTAGTGTGCAGCGATTGGTAGCCGTTGAGCTTGGCAATGGCGATGTGGTCCTTGAAGCGGCCAGGAACCGGCTTGTAGAGCTGGTGCAGCAGTCCCAGTGCCTTGTAACAGTCGATCACCGTGGGCACCAGGATGCGCAGACCGTAGATGTCGGTCACCTGGGCAAAGCTCAGGTGCTTGTTCTGCATCTTCTTGTAGATGGAGAAGAGGGATTTTTCACGCCCGGCGATGCGCACCGGCATGTTCGCTCCGGCAAACACGGCCTCTACGTCCTTTTGCACTTTCTGGATCAGGTCGCGCCTGCGGCTGCGGGCCTTGGTGACGGCCTTGGTGAGAATCGCATAGCGCCAGGGCCTCAGGTGCTTGAAGGACAGGTCCTGCAGCTCCCGGTAGGTGTTGTTCAGCCCCAGGCGGTGGGCAATCGGCGCGTAAATGTCCAGTGTTTCGGAGGCAATGCGTCCCCATTTGGAGCGCGGGCTGTCCGACAGCGTGCGCATGTTGTGGGAGCGGTCAGCCAGCTTGATCAGGATGACGCGCACGTCGCGCGCCATGGCCAGCAGCATCTTGCGGAAGGATTCGGCCTGGTTTTCCTCGCGCGTGTTGAACTGCAGCTTGTCCAGCTTGGTCAGACCGTCCACCAGCTCGGCCACGGGAGAACCGAAGCGCTCAATCAGCTCGATCTTGGTGACGCCGCAATCTTCCAGCGCGTCATGCAGCAAGGCGGCCATCAGGGCCTGGGCGTCGAGTTTCCATTCCGCGCACTGCGCCGCCACGGCAATCGGGTGGGTGATGTAAGGCTCGCCGCTGTTGCGTAGCTGGCCCAGGTGGGCCTGGTCTGCAAAACGGTAGGCCGCGCGCACCTGCTCCACGTCGCTGGCAGACAGGTAGTCCAGCTTGGCGGTGAGGCCGGCAAAGCTGGCGGAGGCCGCGTTGGCGACTGCCGCGTTGACCGGTATTGGAGTGGTTGTGGCGTTACCCATGCTCTAAATGTAGCGCAGGGTCAATAAAAGTGTGAAGTGGAAGACTAAGGACGAAAAAAAACACCGCAAGCGGTGTTTTCCTCGGTGCCGAGGCAATGAATCAGAGAGGTACCTTCTTGAGCATCTCGATGCCGATCTTGCCAGCGGCGATTTCGCGCAAAGCGGTCACGCCAGGCTTGTTCTTGCTCTCGATCTTGGCGGTGTGGCCTTGGCTGAGCATGCGGGCGCGATAGGTGGCTGCCAACACGAGCTGAAAGCGATTGGGGATCTTTTCCAGGCAATCTTCAACGGTAATACGGGCCATGATTTCTCCAAAAGACTACGGAATTTGCAACGCTTTGAATGTTTCGGCCCGGGCACGACGCTGTGCCGAAAACTTGAGCCGTTGCGAGTGGACTATGGCTTTCAGATCGAAGAGCGCACGGTCAAACAACTCGTTGATTATAACGAAGTCAAATTTATCCACCTGAGCCACCTCGGCCTGGGCGTTTTTCATGCGTAGTTCGATCACCTCAGGTGCGTCTTCGCCGCGGCGTTCCAGGCGTGAGCGCAGTTCTTCCCAACTGGGCGGCAGGATGAAGATGCACACCGCGTTGGAGAAGATCTTCTTGATCTGCAGTGCGCCCTGGAAGTCGATCTCCAGAATCACGTCTGCACCCTGGGCCATGCGTTCTTCAATCGCCTTCTTGGAAGTTCCGTAGCGCTGGCTGTGCACATGGGCCCATTCCACGAACGCGTCTGCCGCCACCATGGCGTCGAACTCGCTGTTGGACACAAAGAAGTACTCGCGACCGTGCTTTTCCTGGCCGCGCGGCGGGCGCGTGGTGTGGGACACCGATGGCTGCACATGCGAATCCAGTTCCAGCAACGCCTTGACCAGACTGGACTTGCCAGCCCCGCTGGGAGCCGCGACGACAAAGAGGTTTCCTGGGTAGTCCATGGTTGGGCGTGTGAATTGGCAAAAAAGTCTGCCTATTCTATGTTCTGCACCCAAGGCGCGGGATTAGCCCTCCAATACCGCTTCAGTGACCGCTCAGTCCTGCAATCCGTTGGTGCTGGCGGCTTTGCGTCCGGTCCAGCACGGAGCGCACGTTGAACATATAGCCGCCGCCACGCACGGTCTTGATCATGTTCTGGCCGTCGGGCATGCAGGCAAGCTTTTGGCGCAGGCGCGAAACAAGCAAATCAATGCTGCGGCCAATCGTGTCGGTGGACCCTTCACGCGCCAGCTTCAACAGCTGAGCGCGCTGGAAAAGCTGCTGTGGATTGTGGAGAAAGGTGCACATGAGGCGGAATTCCGCCTCGGACAGCGCCACAACCAATCCATCCGGCGAATACAGGCAGCGGTTGTCGCAATGCAGCTCCCAACCGTCAAAGCAGATGACGCTGTTGCCAACAGAGGCGGCGGGCGTTTCCTTGGCAACGAAACTGCGGCGCAGTACGGACTGGATGCGTGACACCAGTTCGCGGGGTTCGAACGGCTTTCCCATGTAGTCATCCGCACCGCTTTCCAGTCCCAGAATGCGGTCATATGCGCTGCTGCGCGCGGTGAGCATGATGATGGGGATGCGGGAATGTCGCCGCATGTCGCGGACCAGGGACATGCCGTCGGCGCCGGGCAGCATGGCGTCCAGCACTATCAGGTCGATGGCATGCGCGCCCAACTGCCGGAACATTTCCACGCCGTCATTTGCCACATGGGCTGTGTAGCCATAGCGAACCAGAAAATCGGCCAGCAAGGCGGTGATTTCAGTGTCGTCATCGACAATCAATATCTGTCTACGTGCGTGCATTGGCTGCGGGAATCTGTCGGTTTTGAAGGCGCCATTAGAAGATGGATTGCGCCTGATTCACGCATTCACATTGCTGGCGCGCTCTGTCTTTACCATCGCTTTGCACACAGGTTTCTTTTGGGATGCATTGATACAAAGTGGTGACAAATTTCCCGAGCCTGCGCGCAAGCATGCATTGACAAACCGTCTGCACAGGTCAGTTCATTACCGTGCGCATGGGCATTGGGCCGCCCAGCAGCTTGGCCTTGAGGGCGGGGTCGGTCGGTTTGTCGCCCAGCCATATGTTGAGCAGGGCGTTGTAGAACGCAATATCGGGTACAGGGTCCGTCAATCGCCTCCTGTTCAGCTCAATGACTGTGCCGGTTCCAGGGACCCAGTCCAGCGTCAGCGTGTCGCCCTTGCGCAAACCCTGGGGCTGGGCGCTGATGGTCTTGGCTAGTTGCAGCATGCGTGCTGCAATTTCTGCGGGCGTGGTGTTGCCTTCGCCGGATATGGAGCGTAGGACTCTCTCTTCAAAATCGCCGCCACTGACATCGCGCAACAATGCGATGAACAGACGCCGTGGGCCGTTGGAAGCCAGCACGTCTTCCACGGTACTTCGGTGATCCAGCAGATACAGGCCCATGGCATAGACCTTGAAGAACAGGTGGAAGCTGATACCCGCTCCGTTGAGCCGAAGGTGCTTTCCGGCAACCTGTGCCGTTTCGTTCAGTATGGCAGTATCCGGGTCGGTATCGGCCATGGCGGATGTGCAAGTGGCATTGCATGCCAACACAAGGGCCAGGATGCGCAAAGGTGGGGTAAGCAGGGTGTGCATCATGGTAGCAGCCCACCTTTCACCAGACCGACAGATTGCTGTTCATCACGCGCTGTAGCCAGGTGCGCTTGGAACTCTCCGAGGCATCTCCTTGCGCGACCACTTCGAGGCGGGCATTGACTACGTCGCTGGATGCAACGATGTTGCTGTCGTTGAGGTCCATTGGATCCACAATGCCGGAGAAACGCATGGTGCTGATGCCGCCATTGAGCGCAATGCTGCGCTCGCCAGCCACTACCAGATTCCCGTTGCTCAGCACGCGAACGACGGAGGCCGCCAGCTGCCCAGTGAAACTGCTGCTGCTCTTGTCGGTTCCGCTGCCCTTGAAGGAGCTGTTACCCGACGCTGTGATGTTCTGGTTCAGCAGCCCTTGCAGCAGACTGGAAGGTGAGTTGGAACCCCCTGGCCCTATGGACTTCAGCGAGCTTTCACGCCCTGAGTCGGTGTTGACGCTGCTGTTTGCGCTGTAGCTTTCCAAGATGTCCACTTTCAGCGTGTCGCCCACATTGTGCGGTTTGCGCCTGCCAGAAAACAGGGCGCCCGACGTTCCCTTGACAAACAAGGATCCCGTATTCACGCGCTCGATATTGGCCGGTGGGGGCAAGGGCGCAGCGGTCAATGGCCCCTGCACGATGGACACCGGTGCATCGGCGCAACCTGCCAGAAAGCCCGTGCAGACCAGTGCCGTGACCAGAACGTGGACGGGCTCATGGCAAATTCTTGCGATGGCCTGGAAAAGGATTGGAATGTACGGATGCATGGGATTCTTTCGCTGTGGTGGGAGGTGGGCGTTCATGTTTCAAAAACCAGTGATGAGCGCGGTGACTACAGGCCCCAATTTGTCCTGGGTGGTCGCCCATTTACTGGTTAAGAAGCTGGAGTCCAGGATGTAGTTGCTGCTCGACAGGACCATTCCGGCCGACGTCTGCAATGTGAGGGCCGCGTTGCTGATGTACGGTCTGAAGTCATCGCTGGATGGAGGCGTTCCCCATTCAACCAGCGCGCTGTACTTCAGCCAGATGCTGCACTTGGTTGTCACCGTGGACGTCTCGTACAGACGACTCTCGATGTTGAGATGGCGAAGTGCCGACTGAAGGGCTGGCACTATGTCGGCGACCTGCGTCTGAGGGTTGTATTCAATACAAAGCTCCGAGAAGGGCGCGTGGTAGTGATACACCGTGTTTTTTGCCTCACCCGGCCGACTCATGATCGCAGTGCTGCTTGCCGACCCGGCCGCCTTGATCAGTTCCCAAGTGGGTATGGGACTGATGATGGAGCACGCGGTCTGGCTGATGCAAAGCGCGGACAAGGCGAATATCTTGTACATGGTTTGGCCAGGTAATCCGGTTGGTGGGGAGACTCCTTCTGGCTGCTCAAACCTTCTCGTTGATGCCGCTCGCGGTGTCTGAAGAGCCCATGCCAAGGTAGGCGGCTGTGCTGCTGGCTGCATTGCTGATGGATTTGCCCATGGACGAAAACGCGTCGCTGACTGAAGTCGCAGCCTTGGACACGCCGTCTTCCACGTACTGCACACCTTCTTCCACCGTGTCCTTGACCGAAGTGGCGGCGCTGCTGATGGAGTTCCCCAGCTTGGCCATGCTTTCTTCGCTGAACTTGACGATGGAACTACTCGTGTCGGCGGCAGTGTCCGCTGCCGTGGTGGAAGCATTTGCTACGTCGGACGCTGCAGTCCTGGCGGTGGTTGCGATGCTGGAAGGAACCGTTGTGAGGGATGAAACGGAACTGATGCTGCTCATACTATTCTCCTGGAAAGGTGGTTAATGGATGTATGAATAGTAGATAGATGCCTTCAGGCCAATATCGCCATCAAACCAGGAAAGCGCCGCCAATAGAAAGTCACAAAAGCCGATTTCTAAACGCGCTCGATATATATATTTTCAATGCCGAAATATTGAACTCGTTAGGGTGAAAAACAGAAATAGTGTCGATACACAGATACACATTCGATATATATCAACTGTGCAAAGTAGAAGACGAGATTTTTTGTGTCTTGCAATACTCCTGCCCATGGGTTGCATACCTTCCCATGAGAACAAGCAAGTACCAACACGAATCCGAGGGCCTACGCGGTAAGAAAATATGACAAAGAATCAGAAGAGTGAAATGCCACCGGCAAGAATTGCACTGCTGCACTGGACGGCCACAGCTTGCGTTATTTTTTTACTGCAAGGCTGTGCCGTAGTTGCAGTGGCGGACGCCGCGGTCACCGTGGTGGCGACCGGAGTCAAAGTGACTGCCAAGGCGGTGGGTGCTGCGGCTAGTGCCGTGATACCTTAGCTCCCACCAAAAAAATTACTCGATGTTCTGCACCTGCTCGCGCATCTGCTCGATCAGCACCTTCATGTCCACCGAGATGCGGGTGAGTTCCAGGGCCGATGACTTGGAGCCCAGGGTGTTGGCTTCGCGATGCAATTCCTGGATCAGGAAGTCCAGGCGCTTGCCGACTTCTCCGCCCTTTTTCAGCAGGCGCTCGATTTCATCCAGATGGGAGTCCAGACGGGTGATTTCCTCAGCCACATCAATGCGGATGGCAAAGGCGGTGGCTTCCGTCAGAGCGCGATCCAGTGCCGCTTCGGGTAGGTTGGCGCCGTCGGCAAGTGCCATGGCTTCCTTCCAGCGGTCCAAAAAGCGCTGACGCTGCTGTTCCACCAATTGCGGAACCAAGGGCGTGGCCTGCGCCGCCAGCGCGCGCAGCTGCCCCAGGCGTTCGCTCAGCATGGCAGACAGTCGGGTGCCTTCACGCTGGCGCGCGGCCAGAAGCTCTTTCAAAACCTTTTCCGCCAGGGGGGTGACGGCTTGGCTCCAGTCACGGGTGCCACTTTGCTCGGCGGCGGCCAGGCGCAATACGTCGGCCACGCTCAGCGGCGTGGCCTGGGGTAGCCAGGAGCGCACGCTGTCCTGGGCGCTGTTGAGGCGCTGCAGCAGCTTGGGGCTGGGTTCGGTCACGCCGGTGGCATTGGCGGTTTCAATGGAGGCACGGACCTCCACCTTGCCCCGCTTGAGCTTGGCAATGATCAATTCGCGCAGGCTGGGCTCAAACTGGCGCAGGTCTTCCGGAAGACGGAAAGTCAGGTCCAGAAAACGGCTGTTGACCGACCGGATCTCAAGCCCCAGTTGGGCTGCAGGCGGAGTACGTACTTCGGAATCGGGTTGGCTGTTGGCTGTGCTGTGCTGGGCACTGGCATAGCCAGTCATGCTGTAAACTGGCATTGCGGGTTCTCGGGTCAATAGGGATGGCCCTGAGAATAACCTGATTTAGATCGCACCGACCAGCACAGCCAATCCATCCATGTCCAAGGTCAAGCCTTCACCACTGCCCCCCGATACGGTTGTAGGGGGTTACCGCATCGTGCGCAAAGTCGCCGCTGGCGGTTTTGGCCTGGTGTACCTGGCACTGGACTCCGAAGGCCAACAGGTGGCGATCAAGGAATATCTACCTTCCTCCCTGGCGGCGCGGGCGCCTGGCGAATTGCTGCCCCAGGTGCTGCCGGAGAAGCTCTCACTCTATCGCTTGGGCCTCAAGAGTTTTTTTGAGGAAGGCCGGTCGCTGGCGCAGATTTCCCACCCCTCGGTGGTGAGCGTGTTGAACTTTTTCCGTGAAAACGAAACCGTTTACATGGTGATGAACTACCTGGAAGGCAGTGCCTTGCAGGATTTCATCGTGACCGCGCGCGAACTCAAGCAAAGTAAGGTGTTCCGCGAATCCACCATCCGCTCCCTGTTTGATGAAATCCTGCGCGGACTGCGCATCGTGCACCAGCACAAGATGCTGCATCTGGACATCAAGCCGGCCAACATCTTCATCACCGACGACAACAAAGCGGTGCTGATTGATTTCGGTGCGGCACGCGAAGTGCTGAGCAAGGAAGGCAGCTTCATCCGCCCCATGTACACGCCGGGCTTCGCTGCTCCGGAAATGTATCGGCGCGACGCGGCCATGGGGCCCTGGACCGACATCTACGCCATCGGTGCCTGCATGTATGCCTGCATGCAGGGCTATCCGCCCAGCGAGGCGCCGCAGCGCCAGGATAAGGACCGGATTGCCATCGCCTTGGCGCGCCTGCGTGGCGTGTATTCCGACAACCTGATCGAAGTGGTGGAGTGGTGCATGGCATTGGACCCGCTGTCGCGGCCCCAATCCGTGTTTGCCTTGCAAAAGGAGCTCAGCCGCGAAGGCGAGCGTCGTTACACCAAGCTCTCGGTGGCCGAAAAGGTGCGCATGCAATTTGACAACATGGTGGCTGAAACCAAGAAGTCGGCAGCGCCCGTTCCGGCGGGCAAACCCAAATGAAGTTTTCCGTTTTCCAGATCAGCCGCAAGGGCGGCCGTGAGAAGAATGAAGACCGCATGGGCTACTGCTACACCAATAGCTCGGGGCTGTTCCTGTTGGCCGATGGCATGGGCGGCCACCCCGAAGGCGAAGTGGCGGCACAGCTCGCCTTGCAAACCATTTCAGCGCTCTATCAGAAGGAAGCCAAACCCGAACTGCATGACGTCAAGGCATTCCTGAACACCGCTGTGATGGCTGCGCACCGCCAGATCTTGCGCTATGCGGTGGACGGTGGCCTGAGCGATACGCCCCGTACTACCCTGGTCGTGGCGGTGGTGCAGGGCGGAATGGCGCATTGGGCCCATTGCGGCGATTCCCGCCTGTACTTCGTGCGCGAAGGAGAGCTTCTGGCCCGCACCCGGGACCACTCCTATCTGGAACAGCAGCGCGACTCCAAGCGGCCCCCGTCGTCCAAGGATGTCAATCGCAACGTTCTCTTCACCTGTCTGGGCTCTCCCACCAAGCCGGTGTTCGATATTGCCGGCCCGGTTCCGCTGCAGCAAGGTGACAAGATCCTGCTGTGTTCCGATGGGCTGTGGGGCAGTCTGGAAGATCCGGAAATCGTTCTGCATCTGGGACAAAAAGCCGTTTCCGTGGCGGCGCCGGAGCTGGTTGAACGCGCCCTGATCAAGGCCGGTGCCAGCAGTGACAACGTCACCCTGATTGCCATGGAGTGGGAAACGCCCGACGTGTTCGAAACCACCCGCGGCGACATCAGCACCCAGAACATGGATGACGACATGTTTGCCTCTACCGTGCAGGCCGCCTGGCTGGATTCCGAGGCAGAAGAACTGGACGACGAAGCCATTGAGCGTTCGATTGCCGAGATCAACGCGGCCATACGCCGCACCGCCTTTTCCCGCAAGCACTGAGTGCTGTGCGGTCCCCTTTGAGTTAAAAGAGAAAATTCCATGACCGCCTTTACGCGCACATCCCTCCGTGCGGCCGACGCCTTGCGCCCGGTACGCATCACTCGCGGCTACACCATCCACGCCGAAGGATCGGTGCTGATCGAGTTTGGCGCCACCAAGGTGCTGTGCACCGCATCGGTCGAAGAAAAGGTGCCTCCGCACAAGCGTGGCAGCGGCGAAGGCTGGGTCACTGCCGAATACGGCATGCTGCCGCGCTCCACCCACACCCGCAGCGACCGTGAGGCGGCGCGCGGCAAGCAAAGCGGTCGCACCCAGGAAATCCAGCGCCTCATAGGCCGCTCCCTGCGCGCCGTGTTTGACCTCAAACTGCTGGGCGAGCGCACCATTCAGCTCGATTGCGATGTGCTGCAGGCCGATGGGGGCACCCGCACAGCCGCCATCACCGGCGCTTTCGTGGCTGCTCAGGACGCCGTCAACGGATTGCTGGCAGCGGGCAAGATCAGCCAGAGCCCCATCATCGCGCCCGTGGCGGCCATCTCCGTGGGCATTGTGCAAGGCACGCCCCTGCTGGATCTGGAGTACGTGGAAGACTCTGCCTGTGACACCGACATGAACGTGGTCATGACCGGCGCCGGGCATTTTGTGGAAGTGCAGGGCACTGCCGAAGGCGTTGCCTTCAGCCGTATGGAAATGAATACCCTGCTGGACCTGGCCGAAAAAGGCATCACTGAGCTGATGGCGCTGCAGCAGCAGGCGCTGGCTGCCTGAGCAGACGCATCGGACTGCCCATGAAAATCGTCCTGGCCTCCAACAACAAGGGCAAGCTGGTCGAGCTGCAGGCGCTGTTCGGTCCCTTGGGCTGCACATTGATCACCCAGAGTGAGTTGGGCGTACCCGAAGCACCCGAGCCACATCGCACCTTTGTGGAAAACGCGCTGGCCAAGGCCCGCAATGCGGCTCACTACACCGGCTTGCCGGCGCTGGCCGACGATGCCGGGCTGTGCGTGGATGCACTGGGCGGATTGCCCGGCGTGGACACCGCGTACTACGCCACCCAGTTCGGCTATCCCAAGGGCGACGACAACAACGTCATCGCCTTGTTGAAGCAGATGCGCGGTATGGAGAACCGCCGCGCCGCCCTGGTCAGCACATTGGTAGCGGTGCGATCAGAGAACGATCCTGAGCCGCTGATCGCCATGGGCCGCGCCCGTGGCCTGCTGACGCAGGAGCCCATGGGGAGCAACGGCTTTGGCTTTGATCCGGTGATGTGGATTCCGGAGTTTGGCCAGACCTTCGCCCAGCTGGCGCCGGAGGTGAAGAATGCCAACAGCCACCGCGGCCGCGCTGCGCGCACCATGGTCCAGTTGATGCGTGAACAATGGCTGGGCCAGGACGCGGCTTGAAGACCGTGCCTGTCATCCCCGTCACGCCGCACGAACAGTTGCAAGAGGCGGTGGTGCAGCATGACATCCAGTACTACATGCGCCCTGGCGGCCTGCAGCTGTCGTCCCTGCCACCCTTGAGCCTCTACATCCATCTGCCCTGGTGCCTGAAAAAGTGCCCCTACTGCGATTTCAATTCGCATGCGGTGCAAGGCGACGGGCTGCCCGAACAGCGCTACCTGGATGCCCTGGTGGCCGATCTGGATGCCGCCTTGCCGCTGATCTGGGGCCGCCCGGTACACAGCATCTTCATCGGGGGTGGCACACCCAGCCTGTTCTCGCCAGCCTCTATAGACCGGTTGCTGGGGGACGTGCGGGCACGGTTGCCGTTGACGCCGGATTGCGAGATCACCATGGAGGCCAACCCCGGCACTTTCGAGAAGGACCGCTTCCGTGCCTTCCGCCAGGCGGGTGTCACGCGCCTGTCGATTGGCGTGCAAAGCTTTAACGACGCACACCTGAAGGCACTGGGCCGCGTGCACGACAGCGCTCAGGCGTTGGCCGCCGTGGAAGAGGCGACGCAGGCCTTTGACACCTTCAACCTGGACATCATGTATGCGTTGCCCGGGCAAACCTTGCAGCAGGTAGATGAAGACATTGCCCGGGCCTTGCAGTTCAAGCCGCCGCACATTTCGATCTACCACCTGACCATAGAGCCCAACACCTATTTCGCCAAGTACCCGCCGGTGGTGCCAGAGGATGATGCGGCTTACGCCATGTTGGATCTGATCACCGAACGCACCCAGACCGCCGGCCTGCAGCGTTACGAGGTGTCGGCGTATGCGCGAGATGGCCACCGCTGCTGGCACAACCTCAACTACTGGCAGTTTGGTGACTATCTGGGTATTGGCGCGGGCGCCCACAGCAAGATCAGCTTTGCCCACCGGGTCGTGCGCCAGGTGCGCTTTCGCGATCCGGCGCGCTACATGCAGCAGGCGTTGGCCGGAGCTGCGCTGGCGCAGGATGAGGAAGTGGCGCGCAACGACCTGGCGTTTGAATACATGCTCAACGCCTTGCGCCTGCGCCATGGATTCGGGCTGCGTGATTTCACCGAACGCACCGGCCTGTCTTCCAGCAGCATTGAAGCAGCACTGGTGGAGGCCGAGCGCAAGGGACTGATCGAGCGGGACTTTGCCCGCGTGCGGCCCACCGTGCGCGGCTTTGACTTTTTGAGTGACTTGCAGGAACTTTTCCTGTCCAATGCTTCCTAGTGCGCTGTCTGCCTGCGCAGGGAGCTCACGGTGGAATAAGGGGCGTCTATGTTCTCGGTATATGGCAAGGCGGGGCGTCTGTTTCGCGGCTCCATGGAAGAGTTGCGCAGGATCGGCCCGACCGCAGCGCTGGGGCGAACCCAGAAAATTCTCGGCGTAGCCCGCGATGGCCTGGGTGATCCCGTGCCCGGAATGGTGTTGCCCAAGCCCGGAGGTGGGGCAGGCACACCGGCGCAGGACCTGGTGCACCGTGGTGCCATGGCCGCGTATGAGCAGGCCAGCAAGACCTTCATACCACGCCATCCTCTGACGTTGGTGCGCGACATCATGAATTCCGGCGCCATGACGCTGCGCGATGACGCCACCGTGGCCGGTGCCTGGAGCATGCTGGCAGAGCACCACCTGGGGCAGGCGCCGGTGGTGGATGCGCAGGGCACGCTGGTGGGGCTGCTCAGCCGTGCCGACCTGATGCGGTCCGATCGCTTGCCGGGGCCGCAAACCCACGCCTTGGTATGGCAGTCATTCCTGATGCAGAACGTGCAGGACATCATGTGGACACCGGTGCCCAGTGTGGCGCCGGAAACCGATATCCGCAGGCTCGCCAGGGTGTTGCTGGATACGGGGCTGCCGGGATTGCCGGTGGTGGACGAGCAGGGGGCGGTGGTGGCCTTTGTCTCGCGCACCGACATCCTGCGTGCCGTGGTGTCCGATCCGCCGCTGGATCTGTGGAGCTGAAGGCGCCTTAGCGCTGCAGGCCCTGGGCCCAGCGGCTGTAGATGCGGTCGGCCGTACGCTGGCTGCGTTCCAGATCGGCTTGCAGCGTTTGCAGGATGGCGTCGGGCCTCTGCACACCGGGTGACGTGCTGCGTTGCATCTCGCTCGCTCCCAGTTCCAGCCAGCATTGCAGCTTGGGCAGATCGACCTCGCAATGGAACTGCATGCCCAGATGCATGTCGTCCAGCACATAGGCCTGGTTGGCGCAGTGCTGGCCCACCAGCAGGTGGGTCGCTCCTGGCGGAATGCTGAAGGACTCGCCATGCCACTGGAACAGTTGCACGGGCAAAGGCCCAAACCAGTCAGCTGCTTCCACATGCGCAGGGTCAAGCCGACTCCAGCCGATTTCCAGGTTGGCCGATGCCTGCACCGTACCGCCCAACGCGCGGCTGAGCAACTGACCCCCCAGGCAATGGCCTATCACCGGTTGCCGCAGTTGCACCGCTGCGCGCACCAGGCGCAACAGTTGCGGGTAATAGGGAAGTGCGTCATTGGCGCTCATGGGCCCGCCCAGCATGCACAGGCCGCTGAAACGGGAAAGATCTGTCGGCAGGGTATGGCCGTCAAACATGGCAAACACTTCAAAGCCTATGCCCTGGCCTTGCAGCCAGGTTGCAAAGTAGCTTGGGCCGTCATGGATATCGTGCTGGACGATGGCAACCGGTTTCATGCGCGCAGAAAGCGAATCAGTTGGTGAATGCGTAGAACGGACCGGTCTGGGCTCCCACGGTTTTGCCTTCGACTACGGTATAGACGTAGCGTCCGAAGAAGAACGGCAAACCCCAGTCAAAGTATCCCGTCGCCAGAGTGCCGCCCAGGTTGTTGAAGGCGTAATTGCTTGCGCCGGAAGAAAACAGGCTGTCCGCGTTAGCGATGGAAAAATTCACCGAAGCCGAACCCAGCGTCGCAGACAGGGACAGAGACGATGGTGGGCAATAAAAGCCTGTGGCTGCGTAGGTGCAGGAGGTCGAGATGGATGCGTCGTCGAAATACAGCCCGTTGGAGCCACTGTCGATAAAGCTGTGGGTGAAATTTGAGCCTTTGTAGCTGGTAGTGAAGTAGCCGCTGTTGGCATTCACCGCAACCACATTGGCGCTTCCCAGCGAATTGTTGGATTGGGTGCCCACGCCGAAGATCAGGTATCCCTGCGCACTGGTATTCCCGGTGGAGGAGATTGTCGGCAACTGCACCACGACGCCATTGTTGTCGCTGGCGAACTGGGTGACCGGGTTCTGCACTTGCTGGTTGGTCGCTGGAATGAAGTAGCAAGCCGTGGTCGGACTGGCGCAATAGAAATAGTGTTGCCCATCATTGGCAAACAGACTCACTCCCAGAATGCCGTTGGCACTCAGTGCGGTCTGGTTGCCAGTTGCGGTGCCAGGCGGAACCATGACCGGGTTGCTGCTGCAGACGGAGCTCAGGCCAGCCGGCATGTTGGAATCCATCACCTGTACTGCCACCGAGTTAGCCGTCTTGTTGCCTATTCTGACGTCGGCATTTTTGATGGAACCCCAGGCTACCGAATTCAGAAATTGTGCGCATTCCGTTATCGTGGAACTGCCATTGATGGTCTGCGCCGGCAGACTCAATGCTGGCGCAGCACTGAGATTGCTGGAAAAGATGCGCAAGCCGGTGGAGCCGGTGTCCAGCAGCACATGGTCAATGGACTTGCAGGTTGTGGTGCCGGGAACGCACAGAGTGACAGTGACGTAGGGAATATTTACATTGCTTCCTGGTCCGGCTTCGACACTGACGATGGCCACATTGGAGTCACTAGCGCTGGCCGCACTGGGAGGCAGGCTGGCTGCCGATGTGGACGCCGAATTGCCCGAACCGCCGCCACCGCAACCAGTGAGCATCGCCAGGCACAACGCGGAACAGAAAACCAGACTGCGCAGGTGACCCAAAAAAGGTAGCAAGTTCATGTGAAGTCCGTCAGTGGATGCTCTGGGCGGAGAGCGCCGAAGGCAATTGCGCTGGCAAAAAGGCGCGTCCCATGAAAGAGCGCATCATGCCGCCGGACTCGATGACCAAGCTCGGCGTCTGCAGACGCACCCCGCGCTGCTGCTGCAGTACCGCTTGCTGGTAACTGGGGTAGGAAGCGCCGAGCAGGCGCTGGAAGTCCGGCAGTACCGGGCCTTCCCAGGCCACGGCGTAGACGTTGCCGGCCGCATCCACGTACTGGCGGATGATCAGACTGTTGGGGAGTGTTTGCGTGTATAACGTGCCGCCTGCCAAGGACGTTTGCGCATTGGTCGCCGCGAAGGCTTGCTGGTCACTTTGTACCGAGGCCAGATTGCCGCCCAGTGCGGCCCATACAGAGCCACTCATTAAAAGCAGCGCGGTGGTTGCCAGCCGGACGCGTGCGAAGCCACGGTAAGTGTGCATACATGTATTTAAAAGTTGTTCCCTCGCCTAAAGATTACCACTTTGTCACCAGTTTTGCGCTCCCTGTTAGTGACAAATTATTTCACCCACTGGTTCAACTGGATGATAGGCATGAGCACCGCCAGCACAATGAGCATGACCACCAGGCCCATGGCAACGATCAGCAGGGGCTCCAGCAAGGTGGCCAGGTGCATGGCGCGGCGCTGCACTTCGGTACTGAGCTGCTTGGCCGCACGGTCCAACATGGTGGGCAATTGGCCGGTCTGTTCACCCAGCCGGGCAAACATGGACAGCAGGCCGGGAAAGCGCTTCTTCTGCGACAGGGCCGCCGCCAGGGGCGCGCCTTCGCGCACCAGCACCAGCGCATCCAGCGCGTCACGCTTGAGCGCCTGGTTGCTCAGCGTCTGGGCTGCGGCCTGCAGCGCCTGCAGAATGGGCACGCCTGCAGCACTCAGCATGGCCAGGGTGCTGGCAAAGCGGGCCGCGTTGTAGCCGCGCGCCAGTTTGCCCAGGATGGGCAGGTTGAGCCACCCCGCATCCCACTGTTCCCGCAGGCCGGGGTTCTTCAGCAATTGCCAGAGCAGCGCCGCGGCGGCTAGCAAGAGCAGCAGCACCATCCAGCCATAGCCGCGCACAAAGTCACTGATGGCCATCATGGCCACGGTGAGAAAGGGCAGCGCATGCTTGCTGCCAGCAAACACATGGGCCACTTGGGGCACCACATAACCTACCAGAAACAGCACGATCAGCACTGCCACGGCCGAGACAATGGCCGGATAGAGCGCGGCACCTATCAGCTTGGATTTCAGGGCCTGGCGCTCCTCCAGATCTTCGGCCAGACGCGCCAGCACCAGCGCCAGGTGCCCGCTTTGTTCCCCGGCGCCGACCACCGCCACATAAATGTCAGCAAACTCGCGCGGATGCTGCTCCAGCGCCTTGGCAAAACTGCTGCCGCCGTTGACCGAAGCGCGCAGCGATGCATTGAGGTTGCGATGGGCTTCGGTTTCCGCCTCTTCCGACAGGGAGCCCAGCGCCTGCTCCAGCGGCAGTCCGGAGCCGACCAGCTCGGCCAGTTGCCTTGTCCATATGGCCAGCGTGTTGCTGTTGAAGACGCTGGCGCGCCAACCGCGGCCTGCGAGTTCGCCGCCGGACTCCGACTGGGCCCGTCCGGCCAGCACCTGTACCGACAGCGGGATGAAAGACTGGGCGCGCAGCTGCGTACGTGCCGACTTGGCACTGTCGGCCTCCAGAGTCCCTTTGCGGGTTTGCCCCTGGCCGTCCAGGGCGATAAAGGAGTAGGCGGGCATGGGGCAACCTTATCACGAAGATGCCGGTGCAGGCCGCGCAGCGGCGATGCTCTGGAAGAGGGCCGGCACCTCGGTGACAATGGCGCCATGCCCGTTTCAACCACGCCCCGTTTTGCCGCCATCGATGTGTTGCGGGGCCTTGCCATGGTGTGGATGACGGTGTTTCATTTCTGCTTTGACCTGCAGTATTTCGGCTACCTGCACACCAGCTTTTACGCCAATCCGTTGTGGACCGTGCAGCGTGCCGCCATCGTCACCCTGTTTGTCCTATGCGCGGGGCTGGGTCAGGCGGTTGCTGTCGAGCAGGGGCAGAGCTGGGCGCGCTTCTGGCGGCGCTGGTACCAGATTGCGGGGTGCGCGCTGCTGGTGACTGCGGGGTCCTGGCTCATGTTTCCGAACAGCTTCATCTACTTTGGCATCCTGCATGGCATGGCGCTGATGCTGTTGCTGGCGCGGCGCTCTGCTGGCGCGGATGCTTGGCTGTTGCCGGTGGGTGTGGTGTCACTGGTGCTGCCGGCGTTGGCAGCCAAGGCGCATGCCGCCTGGCCCGCGCTGGATTTTCTGAATGAGCGCGGCTTCAACTGGCTGGGCCTGATCAGCCACAAGCCCATTACCGAGGATTACGCGCCGCTGTTTCCCTGGTTTGGCGTGATGTGTTTCGGACTGGTGCTGGGGCAATGGCTGTTGCGTCGCCACGCACGTGTGCTGGAGCGGCTGGGTGCAACGCTGTTGCAAGGGCCGTTGCGGGCACCGGTGCGCGGCCTGGCTTTTCTGGGGCGCTGGAGCCTGAGCTATTACATGTTGCACCAGCCGGTGCTGCTTGCCAGCTTCACCTTGGTGGGCACGCTGCGCTGAATGCGCACACACTAATCGCGCGTCACGCGAATCAGCTCTTCTGCGGATGTCACACCCGACTGCACCAGCCGTGCGCCGTCGTCGCGCATCAACACCATACCGGCCTGCAGCGCGGCTTCACGCAGTTCGGCATCGGACGCCTGGCGGTGGATCAAAGCGCGCTGGGTGTCATCGGTCACCAGCAGTTCAAAGATGCCGGTACGGCCCAGGTAGCCGGTCTGTGAACACTCGGCACATCCTGCGCCGTGGCAATGGGTGCAGAGCTTGCGCACCAGGCGCTGGGCCAGCACACCCAGCAGGCTGGAGCTGAGCAGGAAAGGCTCCACGCCCATGTCGATCAGGCGGGTGACGGCGCTGGCGGCATCGTTGGTGTGCAGCGTGGCCAGTACCAGGTGACCGGTGAGGGACGCCTGGATGGCAATGTGCGCGGTCTCGAAGTCGCGGATTTCGCCGATCATGATCACGTCCGGGTCCTGCCGCAGGATGGCACGCAGGGCCTTGGCAAAGGTCAGGTCGATCTTGGCATTGACCTGGGTCTGTCCCACGCCGGCCAGTTCGTATTCGATCGGGTCTTCCACCGTCATGATGTTGCTGCGGCTGGCGTCCAGCCGGCTGAGCGCCGCATACAGCGTGGTGGTCTTGCCGGAGCCGGTGGGGCCGGTCACCAGGATGATGCCGTGGGGCTGGGCAATCAGCCCCTCCATGCGTTGCAACACATCGCCCTGCATGCCCACCGATTCCAGATCGAGCTTGCTCTGGCTCTTGTCCAGCAGGCGCAGTACAGCGCGCTCGCCATGCGCGCTGGGCAGGGTGCTCACGCGCACGTCCATGGCGCGCGTGCCTATGCGCAGGGAGATGCGGCCGTCTTGCGGCAGGCGTCGCTCGGCGATGTCCAGCTGCGCCATGATCTTCAGGCGCGAGATCAGCGCGGCGTGCAGGGCGCGGTTGGGTTGCACCACTTCGCGCAGGGTGCCATCGACACGAAAGCGCACGCTGCTGTGGCGCTCGAAGGGCTCGATGTGGATGTCGCTGGCACCGTCGCGCGCGGCCTGGGTCAGCAGTGCGTTGAGCATGCGGATGATGGGCGCGTCGCCAGCGCTCTCCAGCAGGTCTTCCACGGCGGGCAGCTCCTGCATCATGCGGGTCAGGTCGGCGTCGCTCTGCACTTCGCTGACCACTGAGGCAGCGCTGGACTCGCCTTGTGCATAGGCCGCGCTGATGCGCTGCTGCAGGGTGTCGGCGGACAGTAGCTCGACGCGGTCCGCGCGGTATTTGCGCAGGGCTTCGCTGATGCCACCGGGCGATGTGGTGGCATGCACCCACAGGGTCAGCGTGTCGCCGTCCTGCTCCAGCAACAGCTGCTGGTTGCGTGCGAAGGCGTAGGGAAGGGGGTAGCGGGACGCCATGGGCTCAGGGCTTACTGGGGCGCAACGATGGTGGTCGGCTTGCTCTTCACCGAGTCGGGTGGCAGTGCGGGCATGACGGAAGATTCGTTGATGGGAATCACCGTGTTGGGCAGCGGCTGGCCGGTTTGCTGCAGGCCGCGCATCTGGTCATAGCGGGTGCTGGAAAGGGCTTGCATCGCGCTGGCGTCGCGCACCACTACTGGTCGCAGAAACACCATCAGGTTGGTCTTGCTGCGGCTGCGTGACTCGCTGCGGAACAACGCACCCAGAATGGGAATGTCGGCCAGGCCGGGCACGCGGTCGTTGTTGCCCGCGTAGGTGTCCTGCAGCAGGCCGCCCAGCACGACGATGGAGCCATCATCTACCAGCACATTGGATTCGATGGAGCGCTTGTTGGTGATCAGGCCGGTGGCCGAGTTCACGCTCGAAGCTTGCACGGTGGAGACTTCCTGGAAGATGGTGAGCTTGACCGTGCCGTTCTCGCTGATCTGCGGCTTGACCTTGAGCGTCAGGCCCACGTCCTTGCGTTCGATGGTCTGGAACGGGTTGACCGTGCCGGACGTGGTGGTGCTGGAATTGGTGTACTGGCCGGTAACGAAGGGCACGTTCTGGCCAATGACGATCTTGGCCTCTTCGTTGTCCAGCGTCAGCAGATTGGGTGTGGACAGCACGTTGCCATCGCCGTTCTGCTCCAGGAAGCGAGCAAGGAAGCCCAGGGTGTAGACACCGTTGTTGAGCGTGGCCGCACCAATATTCAGCCCGGCGCCAGGGGTAACGGTGCCAGATGCTGCACCGGTTGCAAGATTGATGATGTTCTTGCCGCCGCTGCCGAAATTGGTACCCAGCAGTCCGATGACGGAATCTCCGTTGCTGCCACTGGCGCCTTGCCACTGGATGCCGAATTCGGCAGCGCGGTCGGCATTGACTTCGACGATCAGGCTTTCCACAAAGACCTGGGCACGGCGGCCATCGAGCTGATCGATGACGGCGCGCAGCTGGCGGTACTGCGGGTCGGGTGCCGTGATGATGAGCGAGTTGGTGGCCACATCCGCCTGCACTTGCCCACCCGTGGTGGTTTGCGAGGCAGTGGACGCCGTTGTCGAGGTTCCAGAGGCGCCGCTTGCAGGTGTGGCTGCGCTACTGGCGGCATGCACTTCGCCGGACATGACGGCGCGCAGTGTGGCGGCCAGCTTGGTGGCGTCGGCGTTCTTGAGCGTGACTACGTGGATGTTGCCGGTACCGCCATCACCCTGCACTGTGGGCTGGTCCAACCGGGCAACCAGGGATTTCACCAGCGCCACACGCGCCGGGTTGGCGGCGCGCACGATGAGTGCGTTGCTGCGCGGTTCAGCAATGATGGTGGTCTTGAAGCTGGTGTCGGCCTGACCGGCCGCAGGCGCGGCGCTCACGCCACTGTCCACCAGGCGCAGTACCAGGGGCGCGAGATCGTTGGCAATGGCGTACTTCAGCGGCAGGATTTCCAGGTCGCTGCCATTGGCCACGTCGCTTGCCGCGATGATGCGGGCGATGCGCTGTAGGTTGTCCGCGTAGTCGGTGATGATGAGCGAGTTGTTGCCGGGGTTGACGTTGATGACGTTGTTGGGACTGATCAGTGGACGCAGCACCGGCAGCAGGTTGGCCGCACTCTCGAAGTTGAGCTTGAAGATCTGCGTGACGATCTGGTTGCCTAGCGCCGTCTTGCCACTGGCATCGGCGCTGACCGAACCGCTTTGCAGCTTGGCATCGGCTTCGGGTACGACCTTGTCCAGCCCTGCAGACTCCACCACGGTGAAGCCTTGCAGGCGCAGCGCGGCCAGGAACTGGTTGTAGGCAGCAGCCGGGGAGACCGGTTTGTCGCTGCTCAGGTTGATGGTGCCCTTCACGCGCGGGTCCAACACCACCTGGCGGCCTGTCATGCTGGACATGGCGCGGGCGACCGATTCGATTTCGGCGTTGACAAAGTTCAGGGTGACCGGTGCGCCCTTGGCCGGCATGTCGGCAGCAGGCGTGGCGGATTGGGCGAAGGCAAGGCCGCAGGTCAGGCCCATGACCAGACCCAGGCTGCATGCCCAGGTGCTGACGGGTGTAAATGGCAAGGTGTTTCGCATGGTGCTAGCCCAGGGTAATGACAGACCGCGCGCCATCGCGCCGTCCCATGATGTTGAGAAGATTGGAAAGCTCGGCTTCGTGGTCGGCATCGGCGCGCGCTTCGCCGGTAAAGCGCAAGTGTGCCGCGGTCCAGCGGCCCGTGCCTTGCAGTTGCAGGCTGCCCTGCACCGTGCTCAGGTCCAGCTGCGGCTGGTCACCGCCCTGCAGCGACAGCTTGTATGAGCCCAGTGGACGCAAGGTGGAAAGCCGGGAACTCAGGGCTGGCATTTCCAGGACCATGGCACCCTCCACGCGGATACGGTCCACTGCGGAAACAAGAGTCAGGCCCGGTGTGTGGAGCAGAAACGAACCTTCAAATTGCGCCGTGTTCCAGGGTGTGCCCAGGCCCGCCAAGAGGGCTGCAGGCCAGGTGGATTCGCCAGGCAGAACTTGCAGGCGCCATCCGCGCAGACCCGGTGTGAATGTCAGTTGCTGGGGCTGGGTGGTACAGCAGTCGGCCTGCAGGGACAGGTGCATGGTGCCTAGGCCGGGGCGCAGGTCCCAATGCACACGACCCGGCAATCGCGCCGCGTCGCTGCTGCCGGGACCGCCGGTAAGGCCCACCTGGGCCGAACCATGCCAGACCGTACCGCGGCTTTCGCGTAGTACTAGCTGGCCGTTGGTTGCGGCAAAAGCGGCGCGCTGCACCCATACCGCGGGCGCAAACACCAGCGTGGCGGCGATGGCTCCGAGCAAAGCGCCCATGCCCGCCCACCACCAGGTGCCGCGGCTGGCCGACATGCGGGAGGAGGAGCGTGCGCGTGGACGGGCCATGGGGAGATTCAGCGCGCTGCGGGCGGCAATTGGAACACCAGCGTGCCAGTCCACAGCGGCAGCGCCGAACCGGCGTCGCGCTGCAGATGGGCCTCCACCGGGCTCAGGCCCGAAGCCGATTGCGGCGCCAGCCATTGCGCCAGATCCTGCGCACTGACCTGTTTGAGCGAGAGTGTGGCCTGCTCACCCAGCACCTGCAGGGTGGCGTTCTTGCCCAGCGCGTTGGCAGCGGACTGCAGGGTCTTGAGGGAGTCTTTGGGAATCAGGGCCGGCTTGGCCTGCAACTGGGTGGCGCGCACTTGCAGTGCCTGCATGCGCTCCAGCTCGGCGGCCAAGGCGGCACGCTGGGGTTCCACGCTCTTGAGTGTGCGCAATGCCGGCGCCACCAGAATGCCCCAGAAGACGGCTAGCACGACCACCAGTGCGGCAACAGCCAGGCCACGTCGCTCCCGTGCGGCCAGCGCGGCCCAGCGGACTTGGAGTGTTTTCTGCCAGGCCATTAGCGTTGTTCCTTGGGTTCGATCACCAGCGCGTCGTCCTGCAGGCGCGAGCGCAGACCGCGCGACTCCAGTGCCGTGTTGAGGTCCGTGACATGGCCTGGCGGCAGGCCAGTTGTCTTCAGGCGAATCTGCCGGCCACTGAAATCGATGCTGGAAACGGCGGTGGTCGGCGGCGCCATGGTGGTGACCAGAGACAGCACCCGGCCCAGGTCCGCATCAGACCCCATGCCGCGTGCGCGCGCCAGGTCATCGACCGCCCTTTGCATTTGCAGCGGCGCGTCAATGACCAGCTGAATGTCCGGAAAGGTCTGGCGCAGCACGCGCTGGATGGCGCTGCGCTGCTCATCCAGGCTGCGTCGTTGCTGCCAGGCCATGGCGTTGAGTGCCACCACATGCACCAGCAGCAATGCGGTCAGGCCCCAACGCACGGGCCGCCACTGGGGTGCCTGCAACAGTTGTTGCCAGCCTGCACGCAGGCGCTTGCCCAGTCGGCCGCTGGCCGAGGCGGTGAGTTCCATCTGCGCCAGGTTCCAGGGCGAGCGGGCGGCCTCCAGCACATGCTCTGCATGGGACTGTAGCGACACGCGGTTGCCAAAATGGGTTTGCGCCAGAGCCATTGCCGCGGGCTCGGCGCGGATTTCCAGATCGGCATCGGCCATAGCCAATGCCAGGCCTGCACCCTGCAAAGGCAGCAGGCGCACGCCCTGGGCGTCGCAGATCTGCAGTTGGGCATCAGGTCCTTCACCTACCAGCAGCGCGTGGGCAGCGCCTGCGGGCGCCGGCGTGCACTCAGCCGCAATGCGGCTTACCGCGCGGCCTGCCACTTCCAGCGCCTGCAGGTGGCCGTGCAGCCAGGCGCGGTCGCATATGGCGACCCAGGCGTTGGCAGCGGGTGCCGGCTCGCTGGTCATGGCCGCAAAGACGGCGAAATGCAGGTTGTCGGCATCGTCCAGCAACTGCTCTTCCAGCACGCCGGATAGCACCGCGCGTGCACGCGCTGGCTCCAGGCGGGCGCTCAACAGGCTGCGCAGCACGCGCTCGGGCACGGTGACACAGTGCCAGGACACGGACTGCGCCGGAATCAGGGCTACCACTTCGGTACCGCGCCCTGGCTGCGCCGGCAGCAACGAAGCCGCGGCACGGCCGTGGGCGCCCACCTGCTGGCCGTCTGGCGTGAGCACGTAG
The DNA here is from genome assembly GCF_058801025.1 of Rhodoferax sp. GW822-FHT04A08. Classification (NCBI taxonomy): domain Bacteria; kingdom Pseudomonadati; phylum Pseudomonadota; class Betaproteobacteria; order Burkholderiales; family Comamonadaceae; genus Rhodoferax; species Rhodoferax sp. GW822-FHT04A08. Next base: position 117,994 of record NZ_JBXAMW010000011.1, on the reverse strand, counting down.
TCGTATTCAGGCGTGGCTGCGACGGCGGTGGGTGGGAGGGTGAGGATCAATGTGGACATGGCTTCAGTGCGCTCATTGTAGGGAAGCCGTTGTGGCGCCATGCAGCGCCTCGCGCTGGCGCCAGATCACCTTGGTCACGGTGCCGTTGCGCTCTACCAGTGAGACCTCCTGCACGGCGGAGTCTCCCAGGCGCAAACGGCCGCGCACTGCGAAGTAGTGGCTGCCCACACTGAAGTCCTTGGCATCTGGCTGCGTAGCGGAGCCCTCGCGTATGCCGGCGGCCTTGAGTGCCTCGGAAACGGTCTTGTAGTGCATGGTGGCGCGCTCGGTCACCATTTGCTGGGCCCGTGCCAGCTCCAGGCCTGGCACGGCTGCGTGCAGCACTTCGGCTCCGGCCGTGTTGAGGTTCAGCGGCGTGGCCACGGGCAGCAGTGTCGCGTAGGGGAGAAGGGCATCCACGGTGTCCTGCGTCAGTCCCAGCCACACCAGTTGGTCCATGCGATAGGGTTTGAGCGGTACCGTATCGGAATTGTTGTTCGTCTTCGTATCGGTACGGCTTGCTTCGCTGGCGGCATAGTTGTCCAACATGCGTTGGAGCTGGGCCTTGGGTAGCCCCAGCGTGTCAAACAGCCGGGCAAAGGCCAGGTAGCTGGACGGGTTGGGCTTGCCGTCCTGCACCAGATTGCGCACGTTCAACAGGGCCTGCTGGTCGCTGATCTGGCCCGACAGAAAGGCGTCCATGGCGTCGTCGGTGTTGTTCTTGTCCACGGCCAGGAAGCTGGAAAGGCGGGCCTCCTGCAGCGGCAAGGCCCAGGGCTCGGACAGGTGGTCCACATCGCCATTGCGTGCGTCCTCCTGCAGGATCAGGCGCGCCCAGTCCAGGGCGCCGTTAAGTACCCATTGCATTTGCGTGCGGGTGCGCTCGGCAGCTTCGATCTCCACACTGCGCCACTGTTGCCACAGGGCGGCCGCGGCAAAAGTGGCGACCAGCGTCACCGTAAGCATGGCAGTGAGCAGGGCCGCACCGCGATTGCGCAGCATGCGGGTCATGACTTGGTTCCTGAAGCGGTGGAGCGCATCCAGTCGTGGCTGATCTTGCCGCTCAGCGGTGAGTCCTGTGGTAGCGTCAGTTGCAGGCGCACGCCGTCCGGGTTGACGGCTGATGCCTCGCTGCTGGAACCAGGGTTGGTCCAGGCATCGCCCCGGTAGTAGAAGATCTGCCAGTCCACCAGCGGCACGATCTGCACCTGCTGTTTGCGGGTTGTGTCATCGGGGCTTTGGGCCCAGAGTGCGGCCTGGGTCCAGGCGTCTTGCAGGGCGTTGCGGCTTTGCACTACCGGCGATTGCCAGCGCAGCCAGACCTTGCGTCCGTTTTCGGCTCTGCTGGTCCAGGCCACCACGCGCAGGCCGGGCGCACCGGCCGTGCTGCTGTAGCGTGTGATGCGAAACACCAGGCCGTTCCATTCGAGCGGGCTGGGCAAGGTATTGATGGCGCGCGGGTTGGTCAGGTCTGTCGCCATGGCGTCGAGGTCGGCGCTCCACTGGGCCAGGCCATTGCGCAGTGTCTGCAGCGCATCTGCGCGCGCCTGGGTCTGCGCTTGCGCCTTGCCCATGGCATCCAGTCCGCGCCAGCTCATCAGGCTGAGCAGGGCCATCACCATCAGCGCCACCAACAACTCCACCAGAGTGAAGCCCCGGCTGTCCCGGCGTGGTGTCGGGATGGGCAGGCTGTGCATCAGTTGCGCCCCATCACGGTGGTGATCTGCATCAGCACGTCCGTGTCCTTGAATACCCGCGCATCCAGGCGCAGGAAGTTGGGGTTGGGTGTGGGGCGTACGCTGGTCTGCACCCGCAGGTGCTGGCCGGCCTGCTCGCAGTCGGTATCGGTATCGCCCACGCCAGGCATCTGGCGTGCCAGGCGTTGCTTGATGAGTTCGTTCTCGGCACAGAGCTGTGCCAGCAATGCGTCAGACTGACGCTCCGCATTGCGGGTCAGCGAGGCGGTGGCCTTCAGGCCGGCGGTCAGTGCGATCGCCACAATGCCCAGTGCGACCAGGACTTCTATCAGGGTAAAGCCGTTGTGCCGCTTGCGTGGCAGGCCATCTGCGTGTGGGCGGTTCATGGCGAATTTCCGCTTGGTGCATCCGCTTGTCCGGCAACCACTGGCTGCACGGTGAACGGACGCAGCCCGTCGGTTTGTACACGCCACACAGCTCCGGCCATGCGCGCATTGCCCAGCGTCACCGCCTGTGGCGCAATGATGGGGTCGGGGCCCAGCTCCAGCAATGCGGGTGTCGCGGTGGTATCGGCATCCAGCCAGTTGCCGGGCAACGCATCCTTGGGCAGGCCATCAAAACGAAAGCCGCTGCCTGTATTGCGCCAACTGACGGCTACGCCCAGCATGCGCGATTGCGCGCGGGCGGATTCCAGCAGGGCGGCCAGCCGCTGGGCTTCACGTTCTATCTGGGTCTGCGCGCTGTCGCGCATGGCAAAGGCCACACCCACTGTGGCCATGGCGATGATGCTGACCACCACCAGCAGCTCCAGCAGCGTGAAGCCGCGCTGGCGCGCTGGTGCATGGCCTCCAGGGAATGTCTTACTGCCAGCTGCCGATATCCGCATCTTTGCCTTCGCCACCAGGCTTGCCATCGGCACCCAGCGACAACACATCCACTTCGCCCTTGATGCCCGGGTTCAGGTATTGGTAAGCGCCGCCCCAGGGATCGGTGGGCAATTTGTCCAGATACGGTTTCCAGTTGGGAGGGATCGGGTCGGTGGTGGGCTTGGCCACCAGTGCCTGCAGGCCTTGCGCGGCGGTGGGGTAGCGCTGGTTGTCCAGCTTGTAGAGTTTGAGTGCCTGCACCAGGTTGCCCACATCGGTCTTGGCGGCGGTGACGCGTGCATCGTCTGCTCGGTCCAGCACATTGGGCACGATCAGCGCGGCCAGCACGCCAATGATGACCAGCACCACCATCAGTTCAATCAGTGTGAAGCCCCGCGCCTGACGGCGGGTGCGAGCGGAAACAAAATTCATTGGGCAAACCCTTGGGGACTAAGGCGTCACGATGATAATCGCGAATATGCAAGTTACCACGCCCAACCTCTGGATACCGCGCCTGTCTGCGTTTGTGCTCGGACTGCTGCTGGCGCTGAGCGTTGGCTACTGGGTGTTGCACTGGCCGTCCAAGGAGTTGGGCCGAGAGCTGCCGGCTCCAGCCGCTGCCAACGATGCCGTCCTGGCCAAGCCGGAGGAAATCGCACGGCTGTTGGGGGCTGTGGCCGCACCGATGGGCAATACCGCGACAGTGGATGCAGCCAGCCGCATCCGTCTGACCGGCATCATTGCGTCTCCCGGTGGTCAGGGTGTGGCTCTGCTGTCCATCGATGGCAAACCGCCCAAACCGTATCGTGTGGGCAGCACACTGGAAGAAGGGCTGGTGCTGCAATCCGTCGAGTCGCGGCGCGTGGCGTTGTCCGGTGATGCCAAGGGACCGGTGCGTATGCGCCTGGAGCTGCCGACACGTCCGTAAGCCGGATTGCTGGATAGTTTGTCTATGATCTTCGCAAGCTGCGGGGCAGTGCTTGGATCATTGATCAATGTCAATTACAAAATACAAACTATCCATCCGGACGTGGCTTTTCATTCTGGTGCTGGCATGCTGGATTCCGTTGGGGGTTTTTGTATTCGGTCAGTTTCTGGCCAATGACCAGAACGCGGCACGCGTAGCCGCAGTGGCCCAGATGCGCGAGCTGGCGCGCACAACCTCCATGGCCATAGACCTGACGCTGCGTGACAACGAAGCCATGATGCGTCTGCTGGCCGAGGAGTTCAAGGGCAATCCGCCTGTCAAGATGCCAGGCTTCCAGGCCGAACAGTTCATGGGAATTCATCCGCTGGTGAACAACCTGACGCTGCATGATTTGAATGCCAACAACCTGTATTCGTATCTGCCCAACCCCACGCCTGCCCAGGATGCCAAGGACTTTGCCTGGGTACAGACTGCAATTGCCGCCGAGGGGTTTCATGCCAGCGACGCTTTTCAGGGGCGCTTGAGCGGCAGATGGGTCAGTGTCTTCACCTATCCAACCCATGACCGCATGGGCCGCAGAACAGGTTTCATCAGCGCATCCATCGATTTGATGCGTCTCAACGCGCGCCTGCTGGCCAAGATCCCCAGCACCGTTGCGGTTGCCGTGCTGGACCGCGATGGCAAATTCTTGCTGCGCACACAAAGCCCCGAGGCTTGGATCGGCAAGCCCGGTCCTCTGGGGCTCTCACCCGCATTTACTTTGCAACGCGAAGGCGTGTTGCAAGTGCAGAGCGTAGAAGGTGTGAGCAAGCTGGTCGCCTATGAGACAAATCCCGCGACAGGTTGGCGTGTGGTTGCCGGCGTGTCGGAAGACCGCGCCTTGGCCGACTATTACGCGTTGCGCAGGCAAACCCTGTTCACAGGATTGGTACTGGTCCTGACCTCTTTGGGCTTGGCCTGGGGCATTGCCTCACTCATTGCTGCACCCATAACCGCACTGGCGCAGGCATCGCAGAACAATACGGAGTCTGCAATTCCGATTCCCGTGGTGCCCAGCGGCCCGTTGGAAATACAGACCGTGGCCCAGCAATTCAACCGCATGGTCGAGTCGCAGCACAGGAGTCTGGCTCGTCTGGCCGAGTCCGAGGCACGCTGGAAATTTGCCCTGGAAGGTTCTGGGGATGGTGTCTGGGACTGGAACTTTGTAACCCGGCACGCCTTCTACTCACGCAGATGCAATGAAATACTCGGCTTTGAGGACGGTGAGCTGCCCAGCACCATTGACGAATGGGCAGTTCGTACCCACCAGGAGGACTACGCGAGGGTGGTTGCGGTCGGCAGGGCCCACATGGACGGGGAGTCGCCGTCCTATGCCACGACGTTTCGCATCCGTTGCAAGGATGATTCCTACAAGTGGGTCCTGTCCCGTGGCCTGGTGGTGGAACGCGACTACAAGGGCCATCCCTTGCGCATGGTGGGCACCATCACCGACTTCTCCCAAATCAAGCAGCGTGATGACGACTTGCGCACCGCAGCCATCGCGTTTGACAGCCAATTGCCCATGTACATCCTGGATGACGAGCGCCATTTCAGGCGCGTCAATCGCGCGTTCTCCGAGATGACCGGCCTTTCCATCGAGGAGTTGAGAGGCCAAAGGCCGGAGGTGTTGCTGGCGCATGGACAGAACGACCCTGAACGCATAGCCGCCTTTTGGAGGCGATTGGCGCAAACCGGCGAAGCCAGCGACGAATTCCTGGCGCATAGCCGGTTTGGAGATTCGATTTCCATCGTCACCAACCTTTCCGTGGTGAAAAACGACAGCGCTTCCGTAGTGGGCTATGTGGGCACGCTGACCGACGTCACCGAAAGGAAGCGTCAGCAAGTGCAGCGCGAGGCGGAGCAGGAGGCGCATCGAACCGCTCTGGTGCGCGAAGTACATCACCGGGTCAAGAACAACCTGCAAGGCATGATCGGCATATTGCGGGAGTTCGGTCGCAGCCATCCCGAAACCATGGAGCCGCTGACTCAGGTGATCAGCCAGATCCAGAGCATTTCGGTCATACATGGCTTGCAGGGTGAGACTTCGCTATCGCAGGTTCGGCTGTGTGAGTTGACGGAATCCATTGCCTCCAGCATTGCTGCGGCCCGCCAGGTCAGCATCGCGTTCCACAGGCCGGACCAGTGGCAGCCCTGCATCATTGAATCCAAGGAAGCAGTCCCCATTGCGCTGGTATTGAATGAGCTGATACTCAATGCCGTCAAGCATGGTGATGCAGCAAAGGGCTCGGTGCGTATCGCCATGGAAAAAGGAGAGACCGAAAGCGTGGTTCGCATTGTGATCAGCAACTACGGCGATTGGAGCCAGAACGCAGTCGGCAAACAGGTAGGCTTGCAGCTGGCGGAGACGCTTTTGCCACGGCAGAGCGCAACGCTCACCAGAAACACACAGAATAATCAGGTGGTGACCATACTGGAGTTGGGAGCTCCCGTCATCACACTGGGTCAATGGGAGTAAATAAATTTGATTGATGAAGGTTTGGGTAAACAGCCCTACCTGTTGTTGGTTGACGACGACAGATTGATTCTTGCCACGCTTTCCAGTGGATTGCGTCATGCAGGCTACGAGGTGAGTCTGGCCGATTCGCATGATGAAGCGGTCACGGTGCTTCAAAGCGGCATTCGGCCCGACCTGTGCATTCTGGACGTGCAGATGCCGGAGCAGGGTGGCCTGACCCTGGCCGAGAAGTTGCGTGACTTCTACCATCTGCCATTCATCATGTTCAGTGCCTACAGCGACGATGAAACGGTCAAGAAGGCCTCTGCCGCAGGCGCTCTGGGTTATCTGGTCAAGCCCATGGATATCCAGCAGATGGTGCCGACGATAGAGGCTGCCATGGCGCGCGCCCGGGAGCTGAAAACGCTGCGTGTCAACAGCGTACAACTGCAGAACGCACTGCAGGCGGAGCGCGATGTGAATGTGGCGGTGGGCATCGTCATGATGCAGCACAAGCTCCAGCGCAACGATGCATTCAACCTGCTGCGCAATGCGGCGCGCAAGCGACGCATGAAACTCTCCGAGCTGGCGACCGAACTGATTCAGGCCGGATCTATTCTGAGTCTGTAGCTATGTAATGGTTAGGGTCGATAGACAACTTGCCAAAACTGAGATAACCTGAAATTCAATTCATCTGGAAGTGCCGTAACCCCGCCTACCAGACTTTGAGGCCCTGAACACGCCTTGCCAATCTGATCCATCGCGCTCGCAGCGCATGGCAACAGTGACCAAAGGTACGCGAGGCGGACGTGTTCGATTCATATTTCAAACCAGACTCTCCCTATCTGCAGCTGCGATTGGCAATTGACGCCTGCCTGAACCGTTTGGTACAGGACTAGTGCCATGCGGACCAACCTGCCGGTTTCGCAGCGCGAGTACGCGTTCCTGGTGATGAGACTCTGCTGTCTACCACCGATACCCAAAGCCACATCACGTACGCCAACGCGGCCTTTGTTGCTCTCGGGTGCAGTCATCGTTGCCACCGTGGGCACCATCGGTCTGGGTGTCGGCATGGTACTGGGTGTGGCGACCGTGGTCGTGGCAAGTCTGGCGGTGATGGACGCTGCCATAGAAAACCAGCAGAGCACGCCGTTGAAGCGGGTGCTGAAAGTGGCTGAGCAAGGGGGCAATGCCATGGGCAATGTGGTCTCCACCATGGACCTGATTTCTGAATTGAGCCGCCGCATTGCCGACATCATCAGCGTGATCGACAGGATTGCCTTCCAGACCAATATCCTGGCACTCAATGCAGCGGTGGAAGCCGCGCGCGCGGGTGAGCAGGGGCGCGGGCTTGCATTCTTCGCTCCTGAAGTGCGCAGCCTTGCCGGGCGTTCATCCGCAGCAGCCAAGGAACAGAACCTGGAGATCTCGCAGGTTGGAGATGTCATGGCCTCGCTGGAAGAGGCTGCACGGCAAAACGCCACCATGGTTGAGCAGAGCAGTGCTGCGACCAGCACATGAGTGAACAGGCGCAATTGCTAATGGACGCTGTGAGAGTTTTTTCAGATGCCGCCGTACACGCAAACTGAACCCGTTGACTATGCGCAGGCAACGCATGCGCATCCCTACCAGATGGCTGTTGGCTGGGTCCTGCTGACGTTGGCCATGCCGCTGCTGTGGCGTTTGACGCAAGACGGGCAGTCCGCATGGGGTGATGCCAGGGATTTCAAACTTTGGCAGACGTCGGCAGAAATACTCTGCGTCGTCCTCGCGACACTGGTGTTCATCACTGGGTACCGGGCGATTGCGTCCACGCGACAGGGGGCGGCGACGCTGCTCGGTGTGGGCTTTCTCGGTGTTGCGGTATTCAACCTGATCCATCTGTTGAGCCTCTTTGGCTTGCCAGGGCGCTACGGTCTGGACGCGCCGCTGATGTCCACCGTGTTCTGGCTTGCCACGCGACTGCTGGCGACAGCATCACTGCTGTACTACACGGTGTCGCGCAGGAGCTCGGGAATTGCTCCGAGAACAAGGCGCCTGGCCGTTGTCGCCATGCTGGTGGTGGCCTATTCGCTGGGATACGCGGGCTTGCACTGGTCCGATCAATTGGCAGAGTTTCTGCCCGGGCTACAGAATCAAAATCCGGAGCTTCCCGGATTCGAGTGGGCCGTTGTGGCAATGAGTGCCATAGCCGTGGTCGTGCTCTGGACCCGAAGAAAGGCCTTGCAGAACGAATGCCTGGTCGCGCTGCGGTTCTCTGCCGCGTTCCTGGGCGTATCGGCGTTGTGCTTCATGCAGACCGGGATCAACATCAGCGATGCCTCCAGCGCATCGGGCTACTTCTACATGCTGGTGGCCTTTCTTTACCTGTTTCATGCCACGTTCAACGAATCGATCAGTCGTCCGCTGGTGCGATTGCAGATGCAACTCAATCGGGAGCAGCACATTCTGGAGGCCGCACCCGATGCCGTGATGTGGGTGGATACCAGCGGCGTCATTCTGTTCGGAAACCCCGCTGTAAAGGAGCTGACCGGCTATGTCAGCGAGGAGCTCGTTGGCCGGAATGTGTCGATCTTCCTGCCGGAACCCCTGCGTGAGAAGCACGCGCGCTCTATTCAGGACTACTTCACCAAACCCCATTCCCGCGCCATGGGTCTGATGGATATCCGGCTGCAGCGAAAGGACGGCACTTCCGTGCCGGTGGATATCTCCCTGGGCCATTGGGTCGAGGATGGCGTTCCCTACGCCATCGCCTACATACGCGATCTGACGGAGCGCAAACGCTTTGAAGAGTCATTGCGCCACCGCGCCACCCATGACGAACTTACCGGTCTGGCCAACCGCTGGCTGTTCCGGCTGCAACTCGGTCAAGCCGTGGCACGTGCCGCGCGCAATGGGCAGCAGGTGGCCATTCTGTTCATTGACCTGGATGACTTCAAAAATGTGAATGACAGCTTTGGCCATGCGAGCGGTGATGCGCTCCTGGTGCAGACCGGTGCCAGAATCCGCAGCCAACTCAGGGAGAGTGATACGTTGGCCCGCATGGGGGGCGACGAGTTTGCCATTCTGTTGACGGACCTGTCGGACGTCAGCGAGGCCTTGGGCGTCGCCAGCAAAATCGTGACCCATCTTCAACTGCCCTATCCGTTGCAGGACCAGGAAGTGCATTCCGGGGCCAGCGTGGGTCTGGCCTTCTTCCCCAGCGACGGTCGTGACAGCGAAACCCTGCTGCGCTACGCGGACATGGCCATGTACCAGGCCAAGCGCGCCGGTCGTGGCACCTATGCCTGCTATTCGAAGGACATGGATGCCAAGGTGCGCGAAGACATGCGCATGCATGGCCGCCTCAAGGACGCGATCCTGCAGAAGCGTCTGCAACTGCATTACCAACCGCAGGTGGATGTGTCCACAGGCCTGATCGTGGGTGCAGAGGCGCTGCTGCGCTGGAATGATCCAGTGCTTGGCGATGTGTCACCTTCGCGCTTTATTCCGCTGGCCGAATCCACCGGCCTGATATTGCCGCTTTCAGAGTGGGTGCTGGAAGCCGCCTGCCAGCAGATCGCGCAGTGGGCTGACGCAGGTACGCCACTGTGCGTTGCCGTGAATTTCTCGGCGCAGCAGTTCCGCCAGGCGGATCTGCCGGCAAGAGTCCATCGCCAGCTGCAGGCCGCGGGTGCGCAGGCTGACTTGCTGGTCGTCGAGATTACGGAAACCGTGGCCATGGCGCAGCCCGAGCAGGCCCGCGAGCAACTCAATGCACTGGTGGCCCTGGGTTGCCAGGTCGCGCTGGATGACTTCGGCACCGGCTATTCATCGTTGGCTTACCTCAAGGTGTTGCCGGTCAACAAGCTCAAGATAGACAAGCGCTTTACCGAAGGCGTGCCCGATGACATGAATGATGTGGCCATTGCCAAAGCCATCATCCTGCTGGCTCACAGCCTGGGCATGACACTGGTGGCCGAAGGCGTTGAGACGCCTGAGCAGCTCGGCTTCCTGCACCAGCACGGCTGCGAGCTGTACCAGGGCTGGCTGTATTCCAAGGCCATAGAGGCCAGTTCCATGACCAGTCTGCTGCAAGTGCAGCTGCGCGAGATTTCCCAGTTTTCCGAATTGAAGCGCTGAAAGGAGGCTCCAACCGCGTACGTATTTAAGTAACCACTTTTTTCTCACCTATTAATTTTTACAAGGGTGAAGACGGTCTTTCCAGATACCGCCGTTCATTCGCCCAATATTGGAGCAAACCATGAAAATCTTCCGTGCTTTTCTCGTTGTGATCGTTTCTGCATTCCTGTCCCTGTCTGCCATGGCTGAAGACCATGGCACCAAGGACGAAGCCAAAGCGCTGGTCAATGCAGCCCTGGCCCATATCAAACAGGTGGGCAACACCACTGCCTTCAACGACTTCAATACCGACAAGGCGACCTGGACCAAGAAGGATCTGTATGTAGTCGTGCAGGACACCAAGGGTGTGGTGCTGGCCCACGGTGCCAATGAAAAGCTCGTCGGCAAGAACCTGATCGACTTCAAGGACCAGAACGGCAAGCTCTTCGTGCAGGAACTGATCGCCACCGGCACCAAGGGTGAAGGCTGGGTGGACTACGACTTCAGCAACCCCGTTAGCAAGAAGGTGGAGCCCAAGTCTTCCTACGTCAAGAAGATCCCCGGATTCGACGGCATCGTTCTGGTGGGCGTTTACCGCTAAGCAATACCGGAGGGGTTTGGCTCCAGCCGGAGCCGATCCCCTCCAATTTTTCGCTTGATGCAACGAGAGGGCAATCCCCATGACTTTCAAATTTGACAGGTTGTCTCTGATGACCAAAGTGGCACTGGCACCTTCCATGGTCCTGCTGTGCCTGCTGGTGGTGTCGTCCTTTGGTGTGTGGACTTCGCAGAAGACTTCACAAACGCTGGAATTCCTTACCCAAAAAAGTTTTGTGAACGTGACGCACGTGGCAGACGTGCGCGAGCGCGTGGTTGCCGTGAACGGGATGGTGATGCAAAGCATGGCCTTTGCCGGTGCCGGCCTCAAGGCAGATGTCATCAAGACGTTGGACGGCAAGATTGCCGCCGAACTCAAGGCCACGCAGGCGCAGCTGGACCAGTTGCGCGAGCTGTTCTCCGGTGATACCGACTCCACGGCCAAGCTGGAGCGCCTGAGTGCCGCCTTTCAGAAATACACCAAGGCCGCGCTGGATACCCTGGACATGAAGGACGCCGACCTGAGCACTGCGGCCATCATGATGAGCACCGCCGAGACGGCCTACAGCGAAACCCGCGCCCTATCCAGTGAGCTGTTCAAACACGAGGTTGAACAGGCGGACGCCAGTGGTGACAAAGCCTTGGCCAGTCTGGTTACGGGTAATCGCACGTCGGTTGGTATGGCTGCACTGGCGCTGTTGCTAGGCGTGTTTCTGACCTGGTATATCGCCCGACGCATTGTGCAGCCGCTGCGCGAAGCGGTGGCCATTGCCAGAGATGTGGCATCCGGCAACTTGCGTTTGCGCCAGGCACAGGCTGGTACCGATGAAACCGGCCAGGTACTCAATGCGTTGGGTGAGGTGACGCAACGCCTCAACGGAATGATTGCAGAGATCCGCAATGGTGCCGAGCAGATTGACACCGCCGCCAGCGAAATCTCCACCGGCAACAACGACCTGGCAAGCCGCACCGAGCAGACTGCTTCGGCGCTGCAGGCCACATCGGCATCGGTAGCCGATCTGACCAACACCATACGCGTCAACTCCGACACGGCCAGACGTGCGCGTGACCTTGCTTCCGAATCCGCCCAGATCGCGCAAAAGGGTGGCAGCGATGTGGCCGAGGTGGTGACCACCATGGACGCCATCAGCGTGCAGGCCAAACGCATCAGCGAAATCATAGGCACCATTGACGGCATTGCGTTCCAGACCAACATCCTGGCGCTCAACGCCTCGGTGGAAGCGGCGCGTGCAGGCGAGCAGGGTCGCGGCTTTGCCGTGGTCGCCAGCGAGGTTCGGGAACTGGCCCAACGCAGCAGCAATGCGGCAAAAGAAATCCGCACGCTCATCAGCGCCTCTGCCGATCAGGTGGCCTCCGGCACGACCAAGGTCCATGCCGCGGGCGAGACCATGCGCCAGATCGTGGCTTCCATCGGGCGCGTGAGCACCCTGGTGGCCGAAATTTCTCAAGCTACTGCGGCTCAGGCGGACGAAATCCATGGTGTGAACGAAGCGGTATCGGATATGGATCGCAGCACCCAGCAAAACGCTGCACTGGTGGAGCAAAGCGCTGCCGCAGCGGAGTCTCTGAAGTTGCAGGCCGCTGTTCTGGTGAAGTCCATATCGGTATTCCATGTCTCGGATGCCGGGCACAAAGACAACGCGCCGCTGCATTTGCCCGCAGCAAATACACGTGCGTTGCTTCAGGGCAATTCTGGGCCTTTGCTGCAAGGGGCGTGATAGCATGCATCGCGCCTTGTGGGTTGCCCTTGAACCTCTCAAGTCTTCACTATTACAAACAGGTTGGACATGTCAATTTTTAGCGGAATGAAGGTGTCGAGCCGACTCGCCCTCGGCTTTTGCACCGTTGCATTTATCGGTGTTGGCGTAGCCGCCTACAGTGCCGTCAAAATGCACACACTTGCGGCGAACCTGCAAGAAGTGTCGGGTGACAAGATGGTCAAAGTGGCGAAGTTCACGCTGCTCATGGACAACCTCAATACCAACGCACGGGCCGTGCGCAACATGCTGATATACGATGATCCTGCAGTGCGCGAAGCCGAGCAGAAGAAGCGGGCCGAGACCAAGGAGTCCAACGGCGCACTGCTGAAGGAGCTCAACGAAATCATCGTCAAGCCCAAGGGCGTTGAGCTGATGAAGGCCATCAACGATACGCGTCCGCTCTACAGCAAAGCCATGGACAAAGTTATCGCCGCCATCGAGAAGGGTGACAAGGCTGAAGCCAGCAAGGTGTTGCTGGATGAAGTGCGACCATTGCAGGCTACGTATTTCAAAGCGGTTGATGACTCGCGCACCTTGCAAAAGCAGTTTGCCGATGAAGTGGCGAACGAGGCCATTGCGACTGCAAATTCTGCCACCGTGGTCATGGGTGCGGCAGCCGTGTTCATGCTCATCATCGGTGGCTTGATCGGCTGGCTGGTTTCACGCGACCTGTCGCGCGCCCTGGGTGCCGAACCCGGCGAACTGTCTGAAGTGGCGGGCCAGGTGGCTGAAGGTGATCTGCATGCACCCTTGCAGGTGCGCTCTGGCGACACTGGCAGCGTGATGGCCGCCATGGCACGTATGCAAGCCTCGCTCACCCGCGTGGTCACCACGGTGCGCGCGGGCTCAGAAGGTGTGGCCACGGCCAGCGCCGAGATCGCGCAAGGCAACTCCGATCTCTCGTCCCGCACCGAGAGCCAGGCCAGTGCTCTGGAAGAGACGGCCGCCTCCATGGAGCAGCTCAGCGCACAGGTCAAGCACAACGCCGACAATGCGCGCCAAGCCAATCAGCTGGCCAGCAATGCATCGAGTGTGGCCGTGCGCGGTGGCGAAGTGGTTGCCCGCGTGGTGGAGACCATGAAGGAAATCAACGACTCCTCCAAGAAGATATCCGACATCATCAGCGTGATCGATGGGATTGCCTTCCAGACCAACATCCTGGCGCTCAACGCGGCAGTGGAAGCAGCCCGTGCCGGAGAACAGGGCCGCGGCTTTGCCGTGGTCGCCAGCGAAGTGCGCTCCCTGGCAGGCCGCAGCGCCGAGGCCGCCAAGGAAATCAAGAACCTCATCAACGCCAGTGTGGAGCGCGTGGAGCAGGGCACCGTGCTGGTTGACGAGGCCGGCACCACCATGGCCGAAGTGGTCGGCTCCATCCGCAAGGTGAGCGACTTGGTGGGCGAGATCAGCTCGGCCAGCAACGAACAGGCCGCAGGCGTGGCCCAGGTGGGCGAGGCCGTCACCCAGATGGACCAGGCCACCCAGCAAAACGCCGCACTGGTAGAGCAGATGGCTGCCGCCGCCAGCAGCCTCAGATCACAAGCCGGCGATTTGGTGGAAACCGTGGCCGTCTTCAACCTGGGCGCCAATGCACAAGCCAGCGTGGTGAAGACAACCGTGCGCGCACCTGCATCCAAGGCTGTGCCCTTCAAGGGCACCGAACGACGTCTGGAGAGCAAGCCTGCCGCCACTACTTCTGCCCCCAAGCCTGCTGCGAAGAAGCCGATTTCCTTGCCCAAGCTGGCCGCCAAAGCCAAGGTGGCAGTTGCTGCGGGTGAGGATGATTGGGAAACGTTTTAGGCTGGGCAATGCCATAGTGCCCAGCTTCACTCAATCTTCACACATTCGTGTAGACGGCATATCAGCAAGAGCGTTGTAGGTGTAGGGTTTCAAGTGTTTTGAAGCCCGCTGCAAACTGCAAAGGAATTTCAAATGCGTTCACAAGTTCGTGCTCTTACCATCGCTCTCGGCCTGCTCTGCGCTGCCTCGGCATTTGCGCAAACAGCTGCACCTGTAGCCGCCAAAGCAAGTGCACCTGCCGCTGTAACGGCCCCTGCAACCGCTACCCCGGCTGCCAAGCCAGCCACGACTGCCGCCACAAAGGGTGCTGCGCCTGCGGCGGCTGTCGCTGCTACGGGTGGAGACAGCAAGGTTTGGGTGAACACCAAGTCCAAGGTCTACCACTGTGAAGGTTCCAAGTCTTATGGCAAGACCAAGGCCGGTGAGTACATGGCGGAAGCGGACGCCAAGGCAAAGGGCTATCACGGTGACCACGGCAAGACCTGCGGCAAGTAAGACTGCGGCAACGGCAACAACCAAGGGTGCTTCGGCACCCTTTTTTGCTGGTCGATTTGCGGGCAACATTCCTGTCCCGGTGAGCGACTCAGCCAATCGATTGGGGTACATTGGTGGCGAGTGGGGGAGGAATAAATGAGAACAATTGGAAACGTTTTGTGGTTTGTCTTCGGCGGCTTCTGGATGGGCCTTGGATGGTGGCTCGCCGGCATCATTTGTGCGCTCAGCATCGTGGGGCTGCCCTGGGCCAAGGCCTGCTTTGTCATAGGTCGGTTTGCCTTCCTGCCCTTCGGCAAGGAGGCAATCAGTCGCGCTGAGCTGACTGGTGCCGAAGACGTTGGAACAGGCGCCTTGGGCATGGTTGGCAACATCCTGTGGTTTCTGGTCGCCGGCGTATGGCTTGCGATTGGGCACGTAATCACAGCATGCGCTTGCTTTATCACCATCATCGGCATTCCGTTCGGAATTCAACACTTGAAGTTGGCTGGGTTGGCCCTGGCGCCTGTTGGCAAAACGATTGTCAGCAGCGAAGAGGCCCTGTCCGCCCGGCTGTACGCTGCACAAATGCATGTGACACGTCAACGTCCTTATTGAAGGTGGGGGCTGAGTGCGACGCTGTCGCCCAGTCAGCACCCATGCGCATTTGTAAATACCGGTAACAGACTGTTCAGACGAGGAGATGGGGTAGGCGAATGGTCGTCGGCCTGCGTTCTTGGAGCAAGGGCATGCGCCAATATCTTGAACGCACGGCCTGAATGGCGAACCACCTGGTTCAACTCAAGAAAGATCCCTATGTCTGCAATCAAACAATTGGCGATTCTCTCAGTGGCCCTGGTTTCCTCGGGTGTCGCTCTTGCTGACGACTTCGGGCGCGTGCTGTCGTCCCAGCCCATACTTCAGCAAGTCGCTGTGCCACGGCAGGTTTGCTCAACGCAACAGGTTGAAGTTCAACAGCAGAAGTCTGGAGCAGGCGCCGCCATGGGCGCTATTGCCGGTGGCGCCATTGGCAACTCCATTGGTCGGGGTTCTGGCAATGTCGCCGCGACAATGCTTGGCATTGTGGGCGGCGCGGTCCTGGGCGACCGTATTGAGGGGGCTCCTGCGAGTCACCTCGAGAACGTTCAGCATTGCTCAACCCAAAACTTCTACGAGAACCGGACTGTCGGTTACAACGTGACCTACTTGTTTGGGGGGCGCCGTTACTCGGTTCAAATGCCTAACGACCCGGGTCCCACCATCCGCGTTCAAGTGTCTCCCGCTAGCGCCCAAGTGCAGCCTGAATACCCAGTGGAAGAGGTGGTGACTGCGCCGATTTACCCATATCAGCAGCCCACAATCATTGAGTCACGCACCATTTACCAGCCGTACTACGAGTATCCGGTCCACCTGGGAGAGCGTTTTCATCATCGCCATGACTGGCGGGATGAGCATCACGACGAACATGGTGATTGGCATAGGGACTAAGTCGCGCTACTCGTTGCGTATGCCAGCGCACAGCCATTTCAGCATTTGCTGGTTAGCCTGAAGAGCGGATCGAATGGTGCCCGTGTAGGCACGGACTTCTGCAAAGGAAAACACCATGAATACAGCAATCATTGGCATGGGGCTCAAAGCGTTCGTCAGCGTCGTCTTGCTCTCGGTGTGCGCGATAGCCACGGCCGAACCTCCCGCTCGAGTTGCCCGCCTTGGCTATGTCAGCGGCACGGTGAGCTTTGCCCCAGCGGGTCAAACCGATTGGATACAGGCCGCACTGAATCGCCCGGTAACCACGGGTGACCGTCTATGGGTAGAGGACCGTTCACGCGCAGAAGTGCAGATTGGCGGAGCGGATATTCGATTGGGTGTAGCCACCAGTGTGACTGTTCTCAATCTGGATGATCAGATGGCGCAGGTGCAGATCTCGCAGGGGTCACTTAAGCTGAGAGTGCGACGCATGGCGCAAAACCAGACTTTTGAGATAGACACGCCCAATTTGGCATTCGTGCTGCATCATCCGGGCGAGTACCGCGTCGACGTAGACCCGAATGGCGCTTCGACAGCAGTAATGGTTCAAAACGGCGAAGCCGAAGTGTATGGGGATGGCGCTTCTTATGCCGTCACGTCGCACCGGGGGTACCGCTTCTATGGCAACGATCTGTCAGATTACGACATCCTTGCAACACCTTATGGTGATGATCTGGAGCTTTGGTCGCGTGAACGGGACGGCCGCGCAGACAACTCGCCATCCGCTCGTTATGTGTCGAGTGAAGTTGTAGGCTATGAAGATCTTGACTCGAACGGAACCTGGCGGGCCGATCCAAACTACGGATACGTGTGGACACCATCGCACGTACCCGCAGGCTGGACACCTTATCGCGATGGCCGCTGGGCCTGGATCGACCCTTGGGGTTGGACTTGGGTGGATGATGCGCCGTGGGGCTATGCAGTGTCGCACTATGGCCGCTGGGCCAATATGGGGAACTCTTGGTGCTGGGTTCCCGGCCCACCCCGCGAACAGGCGGTATATGCACCAGCACTGGTGGTGTTTGTCGGGGGGGCCAATTTTCAGGGTGTGTTCGCCGTAGGCGCCGTGGCTGCATCGGTAGGTTGGTTCCCGCTGGCACCGCGTGAGGTCTACAGACCAACATACCAGGTCAGCCGTAGCTATTTCGAAAATATCAACCGCAGTAACGCGGTCATTGCGCCAGCAAATATCGTCAACGTCTACAACACCATCAATGTCACGAAAAATACAACGGTAGTGAACAACAACACCAACGTGACGCAGACCTATGCCAACCAGCAGGTACCGGGTGCGGTGGTGGCGGTTCCCCAGCGCGTGTTTGCGCAATCCCAACCGGTGGCCAAGGCTGTGTTGCCGGTATCGAAGACGGTAGCTCTGGCGGCACCAATCGTCCTGACGGCGCCGGTGGCTCCCGTGCTGCAAAGCGTGCACGGAGGCTCTTCTGGCGCAGATGTGAAACCTCCGGTACATGCCCAGGCAGCAGTCACTCACACTGCACCTCCACCGCCCCCAGTGCCATTCGTGGCTCAGCAAGCATTGCTGGCTGCAAAGCCTGGCGCGCCCATTGACGATACGCACCGCGGACAATTGAAACCGGCCGCGGCCACAGCCAATGCGCCCGTCGTCAGCGTTCTGGCGCCTTCCAAGACGCTCGCGTCAGTAGCTTTGCCACCGGCGACCCGGCCCTCCGGAAAGACACCTGAAACCCGTAAAGCCGAATTGCCGGCAAACGCGGCAACGCGTGTTGATGCAGCCAGGACCGATAACGCAAAGAGCGACACTGCACCTGCAAATGTTGTCAAGGCTGCGGATGCTGCGAAGTCTGCAAACGCCCCTGTGCCAAAGGCTGAAGTATCCAGGCCTGATGCCACCAGAGTCGATGCTGCAAGGGCCGAAGCTGCCAAAGTCGACGCAGCACGTGCAGCAGAAGCGAGGTCCGCCGCCATGAAGGCTGAGGCAGCAAAGGTCGACGCGGCGCGTGCGAACGCCGCAAAGGCCGATATGGCAAGAGCCGAAGCCCTAAGAGCCGAGGCAGCAAAGGCCGCCAAAGTTCAACAGAATGCTGTAAGACCCATGGCACCGAAAACCGAAGAATCCAGGCCGCCAGCCAAAGAAATGCATGTGCCCGCGCCCCGATCGGCAGCTGAACTGAAATTGGAGGAAGAAAAGAAGCGGGCTGAAGAGGAGGCCGCCCACAAGCGTTGACCGGATTCTGTCCGTTTGAACGCCAAACGGTTGTGGCGAAAAGGCTAATCGCCTTCATGGCGAACGTGTGAGGGTGGCGGAGACTGTGAGATTCGAACTCACGGACGGTTGCCCGTCGGCAGTTTTCAAGACTGCTGGTTTAAACCACTCACCCAAGTCTCCGCAAGGCGCGTATTCTAACCCGCCGCAACCGTGCCTACGGGCACGCGGCAGCTTCCGTCAGGCGCTTTGCAGCATGCCCCGGGTTTCGATGAAGCGCACCACCTCGGTCAGGCCGCTGAGGGTCTTGAGGTTGGTCATTACAAAGGGCTTGAGGCCCTTGGGCGTGGTGCGCATGCGGATGGTGTCGGCTTCCATCACGGCCAGATTGGCGCCCACGTGGGGGGCCAGGTCGGTCTTGTTGATGACAAAGAGGTCGCTCTTGGTGATGCCAGGGCCGCCTTTGCGCGGGATCTTTTCGCCGGCGGCCACGTCGATCACATAGATGGTGAGGTCGCTCAGCTCGGGGCTGAAGGTGGCGGCCAGGTTGTCGCCGCCGCTTTCCACGAACACCACGTCGGCGTCGGGGTACTCCACCAGCATGCGGTCAATGGCTTCGAGGTTGATGGAGCAGTCCTCGCGGATGGCGGTGTGCGGGCAGCCGCCGGTTTCCACGCCCATGATGCGCTCGGCGGGCAGGGCGCCGCTGATGGTGAGCAGGCGCTGGTCTTCCTTGGTGTAGATGTCGTTGGTGATGGCCACCAGGTCGTACTGTTCGCGCATGGTCTTGCACAGCATTTCCAGCAGCGTGGTCTTGCCGGAGCCCACCGGGCCACCTATGCCTACGCGCAGGGGCGGCAGCTTCTTGGTGCGGTTGGGGATGTGGTGCAGTGCGGATGACATGGGGGTGATTTCCTAGGATCGAAACAAACGGGAATACTGAACTTCATGCTGGCTGCTCAGGATGGCCAGCATGGGGCTGAAGGCTTGGCGCGTGCCATCGTCGCGGGTGAGGGCATGGTCCACGGCAGCGGGTATCTCGGCCGCCAGGGCCGACAGAATGCGCTGCCCACTGCTCTGGCCCAGTGGCACCGACTTGATGGCGGCTTGGGCCATGTTCTCGGCCCAGCCGAAGGCGTAGGTCAGCAGGCAATCGCGCACCGGCGCCTGGGTGGCGCTGGCAGCCAGGGCAAAGGCCATGGGGTAGCTGGCGTCCATGGCGGCCAGCGTGGCAATCTGCTCAGCGCTGGCCGTGGTGTGGTTGCGCAGCCACTCCAGCAGGCTACGCCCCATCTGTTCGGTCTGGGCACGCAGCTCGTGGGTCTCGCGGGTCTGCAACACCCAGGCGTTGAGCGTGGCAATGCGGCTGTGGTCATTGCTGCGCCAGGCCGGTATGGTCTGGGCTACAGCGGCCAGGTCTGAGCGGGCCAGACTCAGGTGCAATTGGTCCACCAGCCAGGCGCTGGCTTCCTGCTCCGAAGTCACGTGGCCGGAGTCGACTGCCGCCTCCAGCACTTCGGAATACGAGAAGCTGCCAATAGGCAATGCCGGGGAGGCCAGCCACATCAGCTGCATGAAAGAGGTGTCGTGCATCGTGGCTTCTTTCTTTCAGTGGTCGTGCGGATGGTCGTGATCGTGCCCGTGGGCGTGACCATGGCCGTGGCCGTGCGCTTCCTGCGCGTGGTGATCGTGCCCATGGTGCTTGTGCTCGCCGTGCGCATGACCGCCCGTGGCGTAGGCGCCGTTCTCCGGCTCGAAGGGCGCATCCATCTCGTTCACGATCAGGTGCATGGCACGCAGCATGTCGGCCAGCACATGGTCGGGCTCGATCTGCAGGAAGTCCGGCTTGAGCTCGATCGGCACGTGGCGGTTGCCCAGGTGATAGGCCGCGCGTATCAGGTCAAACGGGGTGCCGTGCTGCTGGCAGTGGGTGATGCGCAGCACGCGCTGCTCCGCCGCCCAGACTTGCACCAACAGTCCGTCGTCACCCACCAGCACGTCGCCACCGCGCAGCACGGTGCCGCGCGGCAAGAACACGCCCAGGGTGCGGCCGGCGGAGTCCTGCGTTTCGAAGCGGCTTTTCTGGCGTGTGTCCCAGTCCAGTTCGACGGTATGCGCGCGCTTGAGCAGCACGCTAGCAAGGCCTTTGCCTTGGGGAATGAGTTTGGATACCTGAATCATGAAAGTCCTCGTTCACCATGGTTCACGGGGAACCATGGTGCCACAGAGCGCCAGAATTGGCTGGTGTGCGTGCTCAGAAAAGGAAGTAGCGCTGTGCCAGCGGCAGCTTGGTGGCCGGCTCGCAGGTCAGCAACTGGCCGTCGGCGCGCACCGCATAGGTCTGCGCGTCAATCTCCATGGTGGGCAGGTAGCTGTTGTGGATCATGTGCTGTTTGCGCACGCCACGGATGTTGCGCACCGCGCTCAGGTGTTTGGCCAGGCCGAAGCGCTCCTTGATGTCGGCGTCGTGCCCGGCTTGGGACACAAAGGTGATCGAGCTGCGCGTGAGCGCACCGCCAAAGGCGCCGAACATGGGGCGGTAGTGCACCGGCTGCGGCGTCGGGATGCTGGCATTGGGGTCACCCATGGCGGCAAAGGCAATGAAGCCGCCCTTGATGATCAGCGCCGGCTTCACGCCAAAGAAGGCGGGCTTGTAGACCACCAGGTCGGCCCATTTGCCAACCTCGACGCTTCCCACCTCATGGCTGATGCCGTGGGCGATGGCCGGGTTGATGGTGTACTTGGCGATATAGCGTTTGACGCGGAAGTTGTCATTGCGTGCCGAGTCCTCGGGCAGGGCGCCGCGCTGCGATTTCATTTTGTCTGCGGTCTGCCAGGTGCGAATGATGACTTCGCCCACCCGGCCCATGGCCTGGCTGTCGCTGCTCATCATGCTGATGGCGCCCAGGTCGTGCAGGATGTCCTCGGCCGCAATGGTTTCCTTGCGGATGCGGCTTTCGGCAAAGGCCAGGTCTTCGGCAATGCCCGCGTCCAGGTGGTGGCACACCATCAGCATGTCCACATGCTCGTCCAGCGTGTTCTGGGTGTAGGGCATGGTGGGGTTGGTGGAGCTGGGCAGGAAGTTGGCCTGGCCCACCACCTTGAGGATGTCGGGCGCATGGCCGCCGCCCGCACCTTCGGTGTGGAAGGCGCACAGGCCGCGGCCCTTGGTGGCGGCGATGGTGTTCTCCACAAAGCCGGACTCATTGAGCGTGTCGGAGTGGATGGCCACCTGCGTGTCGGTGGCTTCGGCTACGTCCAGGCAGTTGCTGATGGCAGCTGGCGTGGTGCCCCAGTCTTCGTGGAGCTTGAGACCGATCACGCCAGCGTTGATCTGCTCATGCAAGGCAGCCGGCAACGAGGCATTGCCCTTGCCCAGAAAGCCCAGGTTCATGGGGAAGGCGTCAGCCGCCTGCAGCATGCGCTCGATGTTCCAGGGGCCGGGCGTGCAGGTGGTGGCAAAGGTGCCGGTGGCCGGACCGGTGCCGCCGCCCATCATGGTGGTGACGCCGCTGGCCAGTGCCTCTTCGATCTGCTGCGGGCAGATGAAGTGGATGTGCGAATCGATGCCGCCTGCGGTGACGATGTTGCCCTCGCAGCTGATGACTTCGGTGCCGGGACCAATGATGATGTCCACGCCCGGCTGGGTGTCGGGGTTGCCGGCCTTGCCAATGGCGACAATGCGCCCGCCCTTGAGGCCGATGTCGGCTTTCACAATGCCCCAGTGGTCGATGATGAGCGCATTGGTCATCACGCAGTCCACTGCGCCGTCATAACGAGTGCGCTGGCTTTGCGCCATGCCGTCGCGTATGGTCTTGCCGCCGCCGAATTTCACCTCTTCGCCGTAGCTGCCGGCTGCCAGGGTGTAGTCCTTTTCCACTTCGACCAGCAAGCCAGTGTCTGCCAGGCGCACGCGGTCTCCGGTGGTGGGGCCAAAAATCTCCGCGTAGGCGCGGCGTCCGATTGTTGCCATGAAAGCGTTCCTTCAGGAGCCCAGCGGCCCGCTGGTTAATCCACGAAATCCGTACACCACGCGGTCACCGGCGTAGTCCACCAGTTCCACCGTGCGTTGTTGCCCCGGCTCAAAGCGCACCGCCGAGCCCGACGGAATATTCAATCGCATGCCTTGCGCCGCCAGCCGATCAAAGCCCAGGGCGCCATTGGTTTCGGCAAAGTGGTAGTGCGAGCCGACCTGGATAGGACGGTCGGCCGTGTTCTGCACCACCAGCGTGAGGGTGCGGCGGTGGGTGTTGAGGGTGTGTTCGCCGTCGTCGGTGAGGATTTCGCCAGGAATCATGAGTGTGTGCCCCGTACCATCAGTTGGAGATTTGCAGCAGCATCAGTACGCCACCAAAGGCCGCCACACAGCCGCCCAGCAGGCGTGCTACCCAGACGTTGGCACCGCGCAGCGACCAGCCCAGCCCCAGGCCCATGGTGTGCAACACCAGGGTGGCAGTCACCATGCCAGCCAAGGTCTGGAAGGCCTGGACGTTGTCCGCCAGTTCATAGCCATGGGCCAGGCCATGGAACATGGCAAACACGCCCACCAGCGCGGCAGCCCAGATGCCTTGCAGCTTGAGGCGGGAAACCACCAGCATGCCGGTCACCACCAGGGAGGCTGCAATCATGGGCTCCACCGCCGGGACTTCGAAGCCCTGCATGCCCAGCGCTGCACCCACCAGCAAAAGGTTGGCAAAGCCCAAGGGGCCCCACAGCATGGCCGCACCCAGCCGGCGCGCCACCAAGGCACTCCACAGGCCTACGGCCACCATCACCGCCATATGGTCCAGGCCGGTAAAGGGGTGCAGAAAGCCGCTCACAAAGCCCACGTGCTGGTGCGGGTCTGTTCCGGGATGCGCCAGGGCCAGGCCGGAGGTGAGTGCGGCAGCGAGCAGGACGGCCAGTGTTTTGACGTGTTTTTGCATGGGGTCGAATCCTTTGCAGAGGTTGAAACTAGACAATGGGTTGGTGAACGGTGACCAATTTGGTGCCGTCGGGGAGGGTGGCTTCCACCTGGATGTCGGGGATCATCTCGGCAATGCCGTCCATGACATCTTCACGCGTCAATACGGTGCGTCCTTCGGACATCAGCTGAGCCACCGATTTGCCGTCGCGCGCGCCCTCCATGACGGCGGCGCTGATCAGGGCAATGGCTTCGGGGTAGTTGAGTTTGAGGCCGCGGGCCTTGCGGCGTTCGGCCAGCAGGGCGGCGGTGAAGATCAGCAGCTTGTCTTTTTCGCGCGGTGTCAATTCCATGGCGTGTTGCTCGTATATATCGATTAAGTTCGTGCGATAGATTAATACACATTTCTAAGCAAGGCCCGTGCCCTGCGGAAATGGCATGGATCGTGCACCCCCGTAATGGTGCACCCAATCCGTGACAATTCCAATGAGGCTCCAGAGGCAAACCCGGCTGCGCGGCAGCGGGTGGTCAAGATTCGCCGCGATTACAACAACTGGGTAGCCAGCGAGACCATGGAAGACTACGCGTTGCGCTTCACGCCGCAGCGTTTTCGCCGCTGGTCCGAGTGGCGGGTGGCCAACACGGCCTTTGGCGCAGCCTCCTTCCTGGTGCTGGAGGCCGTAGGTGCCACCCTGCTGGTGCAGTACGGCTTTGTGAATGCCTTCTGGGCGATTCTGGTCACCGGGCTGGTGATCTTTCTGGCCGGGCTGCCCATCAGCGTGTATGCCGCACGCTACGGCGTGGACATGGACCTGCTCACGCGCGGCGCGGGCTTTGGCTACATCGGCTCCACCATTACCTCGCTGATCTACGCGTCCTTTACCTTCATCTTCTTTGCGCTGGAAGCTGCCGTCATGGCCTACGCGCTGGAGCTGGCGCTGGACATTCCACCCACCTGGGGCTACCTGATTTGCGCGCTGATAGTGATACCGCTGGTGACGCATGGCGTCTCCACCATCAGCCGCCTGCAGCTGTGGACCCAGCCGATCTGGCTGCTGATGCTGCTCGTACCGTTCTGCTATGTTTTGGTGCGCGACCCCACGGCCTTCAAAGGTATTACGCACTACGGCGGTGATGTTGACAAAGGTGGAGTCTTTGATGTGCACCTGTTTGGCGCAGCACTCACGGTGGGCATTGCGCTGATTACCCAGATGGGGGAGCAGGCCGACTACCTGCGCTTCATGCCGCAGCAGACCAGTGCCAACCGCCAGCGCTGGTGGCTGGCGGTGCTGGTGGGTGGGCCGGGCTGGGTCATCCTGGGTGTGGTCAAGATGCTGGGTGGTGCTTTTCTGGCGTATCTGGCCATCACCCATGCAGTGCCGGCTGACCGTGCGGTGGACCCCAACCAGATGTACCTAGCGGCCTACGAGTACGTGTTTCCCACCCTGGGCTGGGCGGTGGCGGCCACGGCCCTGTTTGTGGTGCTGTCGCAGCTCAAGATCAACGTCACCAACGCCTACGCAGGGTCGCTGGCTTGGAGCAACTTCTTCTCGCGCCTGACGCACAGCCACCCGGGGCGGGTGGTGTGGGTGGTGTTCAACAGCCTGATCGCCTTCATGCTGATGGAGATGGACGTGTTCCAGGCGCTGGGCGATGTGCTGGGCCTGTATTCCAACATCGCCATCGCCTGGATCATGGCCGTGGTGGCCGATCTGGTCATCAACAAACCGCTGGGCCTGTCGCCCAAGGGCATCGAATTCAAGCGCGCGCATCTGTACGACATCAACCCGGTGGGTGTGGGTGCCATGGCGCTGGCATCCCTCCTGTCGATTGCCGCCTACCTGGGCATGTTCGGGCCCACGGCGCAGGCGTTCTCGGCGGTGGTAGCGCTGGTGACCGCCATGGTGGCCTCGCCACTGCTGGCGCTGTATACCAAAGGGCGGTACTACATCGCAAGAGAGAGTGGAGCCCCCACGCTCTCCGCTACGCGTGAGTCGCTGCCCCCCGAGGGGGCTAACCCGCCTTGGGGCGGCCCGGCGGCGGGTTGGTCTGCCCATTCGCCCATGCGCTGCGTCATCTGCGAACGTACCTACGAGGGGCCGGACATGGCGCATTGCCCGGCCTACCAGGGACCGATCTGCTCCCTGTGCTGCACGCTGGATGCGCGCTGTGGCGACGTCTGCAAGCCGCACGCCAGCCTGGCGGTGCAGTGGTCGGGCGCTTTGCGCTGGCTGCTGCCGCGCGCCACCTGGCCCTATCTGGACACGGGCCTGAGCCATTTTGTGCTGCTGATGGGTGTGATCGTGCCGCTGCTGATCACTGTGTTTGCCATGTTCTACCGGCAGGAGCTGGCTGCGTTTGCCGATATGGCTGAGAGCCAGGAGGCGCTACGTGCCGCGCTGCAGTCGGGTTTCTCCAAAGCTTTTGCCGCATTGCTATTGCTCTCGGGCATCGTGGCCTGGTGGCTGGTGCTGGCGCACAAGAGCCGCCAGGTGGCGCAGGAGGAGTCCAACCGCCAGACCCATCTGCTCATGCGTGAGATCGAGTTGCACCGCCAAACCGACAAGGCCTTGCAGGACGCCAAGGCAATTGCCGAAAAGGCCAAGCAACTGGCCGAGCAGGCCAATGCGGCCAAGAGCCGCTACATCAGCGCCATCAGCCACGAGCTGCGCACGCCGCTCAACAGCATCCTGGGCTATGCCCAGCTCATGGGGCAGGACGAAGGCATACCGCCGCACCGCAAGCAGGCGGTGAGCGTGATCCTGCGCGGCGGCGAGCATCTGCTCTCGCTCATGGAAGGCACACTGGAGATGGCGCAGATCGAATCCGGCAAGGTGGTGCTGTCGCTCAAACCCGTGCAGTTCGAAGCAGCCATGGCCGACATTGCCAACATGTTCGAGCTGCAGGCTGCGGACAAGGGGCTGTCCTTCCGCTACGTGGTGCAGGGCAGTCTGCCGGCCTGGGTCAAGGCGGACGACAAGCGCCTGCGCCAGATCTGCTTCAACCTGCTGGGCAATGCCATCAAGTTCACCCAGCAGGGCGGTGTGACGCTGCAGGTGCGCTATGCCCGCGAGATGGCCCACATCGAAATCCACGACACCGGGCCGGGCATGACACCTGAAGAGATCGAGCGCGTCTACGAACCCTTTGTGCGCGGTGACAGTGCGGCCAACGCGGCTGCCGCGGGCTCCGGCCTGGGCCTGACCATTGCCAAGATGCTGACCGATCTGATGGGCGGCGAGATGCAGGTGCACAGCGTGCCCGGTGAGGGCTCGGTGTTCTCGGTGCGCTTGTTCCTGCCGCAGCTGCATCTGGCGCCCGAAGGGGTGCAGCAGATGGAGGAGCACCGCCAGCAGCGCGCCAGCCGCAACGGCTATCTGGGCCCGCGGCGCAAGATTCTGGTGGTGGACAACGAAGAGGCGGACCGCGACTTGCTGCTGCATGTGCTGGAGCCGCTGGGCTTTGAATTGCGCCAGGCCGCCAGTGGCCATGATTGCCTGGACCTGCTGGCCGCCGGGCTGAATCCGGATGTGATCCTGCTGGACCTGGCCATGCCGGGCATTGATGGCTGGGAAACCCTGCGCCGCATCCGCGCCCTGGGGGAGCCGCAACCGGCGGTGGCCATCGTCTCCGCCAATGCGTTTGACCGCGCGCTGGACCATGGCCTGGGCATTGCGACCGAAGACTTCATCGTCAAGCCGGTGCGCCACAGCGAACTGCTGGACTGGCTGGAGCGGCGCCTGCAACTCACCTGGGTCAGCACGCCGGTAGCAGCACTGCCGCCTGTGCCAGCGCGCCCGGTGCGCCCGGCAACCCTGGTGCAGCCACCGCGCGAAGAGTTGCTGGCGTTGCAGGCGTTGGTGCAGCTGGGATACTTCCGCGGTATCACCAACAAGCTCAATGCCCTGGCGCAGGCCTACCCCGAATGCCAACCCATGACCTCCATGCTGGAAGCGATGGCGCGCCAGTACCAGTTCGATGCCATGCTCGGCCAATTGAAGAAAGCGCTGGATGAACCCGTCCATTGATATTGCCAGCACGCTGGATCGCGGCAACAGCGACGTGGTGCTGATTGTGGATGACGTGCCCGACAACCTGTCGGTGCTGCATGACGCCCTGGATGAGTCCGGCTACACCGTGCTGATTGCCACCAGCGGCGAGGCGGCCTTGCAGCGCGCGCTGCACGCCTTGCCCGATGTGGTGCTGCTGGATGCCATGATGCCCGGCATGGACGGCTTCGAAGTGGCCAAACGCCTGAAGGCACAAGCTGAGACAGCCCATATCCCCATCATCTTCATGACCGGCCTGACCGAGACCGAGCATCTGGTGGCGGCACTGGACTCCGGCGCGGTGGACTACGTCACCAAACCGATCAAGCCCAAGGAGGTGCTGGCACGCATGACGGTGCATCTGGCCGGTGCGCGCGAGCGGCGCCAGGCCCGCAGCGCGCTGGATGCCTTTGGCTACGCCACTATCACGGTACGGGCCTCGGATGGCGCCTTGCTCTGGCAGACACCGCTGGCGCGTGAGCTGTTGCAGCGCTATTGCGGCACGCAGGCGCCGCAGACACCCGAGCCGGTGGTGGAATGGTTACGCCAATGCCTCTCTCGGCTGGACCAGCCAGGCGAGCCGCCGCGCCTGACCCTGGAGCAGGGCACACGGCGCCTGGGCTTTCGGCTGCACCAGCAGATTGGCGATGTGGATGCGCAGGGCGACTGGCTGATCGTGATGCGCGAAGTGTCCGACACGGCGGTGATTGAGGCCCTGGCGCTGAGCTTCAAGCTCACGCCCAAGGAGGCCGAGGTGCTGTACTGGGTGGTCAAGGGCAAGACCAACAAGGACATAGGCGACATTCTGGGCAGCAGCCCGATGACGGTGAAAAAGCACCTGGAGCGGGTGTTTGTTAAGCTCGGTGTGGAGACCCGCATCGCAGCAGCCGGTATGGCCATGGGGCGCATACGCCTGCTGCAACCCCAGTTTGAAATCTGAACCCCGCCCACCATGTCCGACACCCCGCAAGCGCCCGCACCGGCGCCCCAGGCTCAGCCCCACAATCCGCTGCACGGCAAGACACTGGAATTCATCGTCAAGGCGCTGGTGGAGTGCTACGGCTGGGAAGGGCTGGCGGAACGCATTCCGGTGCGCTGCTTCAGCTTTGAACCCAGCGTACCGTCCAGCCTCAAGTTCCTGCGCAAGACGCCTTGGGCGCGCGACAAGGTGGAAGGGCTTTACCTCTTCATGCTGCGGGAGCAGAAGCGCCGGTCCTGAGCGCAGCTGCAGCGTGCGCGCCGACGCCACTGGGGCAGATGGTTCCGCGAATGTCCTCCGCCCTGCGGGCTCCTCCTTTATTTCGCTGCACCATCCGCCCCAGTGTCATCGGCCACCAGCACTGTTGGCGCGCAATGACTGAATTTCCTTCGCTTGGCAACGATGTTGGATGACTCAGGGCGGTGCGGCATTCAGTGCAGTGAGGTAAAGGAGGAGCCCGCAGGGCGGGGGACACGAACGGAACTGAGTGCCGTGGCGCCCTGAGTCCCGAAGTGCATGCAGGGTAGGTTTGCCAAACTCTTCCGTCATCTTTGACGGAAAGACCCGCAGTCAAGTTCCGGTCTTGAAGATGCTGACCACGTCTTCCAGTTGAGAGGCTTGGTCCTGCAGCGACTGGGCCGCAGCGGCGGCCTGTTCCACCAATGCGGCGTTCTGCTGGGTAGCGTGGTTCATTTCACCGATGGCCTCGTTCACGCGCGAGATGCCCTCGGTCTGCGTGGTGCTGGCCGCTGCGATATTGCCCATGATGTCGGTCACATGGCGGATGCTCTCCACGATCTCGTTCATGGTGACGCCTGCTTGATGCACCAGTGCACCTCCGGCATCCACCTTGGAGACGGAGTCGTCGATCAGCGTCTTGATCTCTTTGGCGGCCACGGCGGAGCGCTGTGCCAAGCTGCGCACTTCGGCTGCCACTACGGCAAAGCCGCGGCCTTGCTCGCCGGCGCGGGCGGCCTCCACGGCGGCATTGAGCGCCAGGATGTTGGTCTGGAATGCAATGCCGTCGATCACGCTGATGATGTCCACAATCTTGCGCGAGGAGTGGTTGATGGACTCCATGGTGTGCACCACTTCCGAGACTACGGTGCCGCCGCGCACCGCCACTTCGGATGCCGACTGGGCGAGCTGGTTGGCGCGGCGCGCATCGTCCGCATTGTTGTTGACCGTTTCCGTCAGCGCCTGCATGGCGATCGAAGTATTTTCCAGCGTGCCGGCCTGTGTCTCGGTGCGCTGGGACAGGTCCATATTGCCTTTGGCAATGTCGCGTGAGGCGCTGAAGATGGTGTCCGTCCCCTGACGGACCTGGCGCACGATGCGGATCAGGCCTTGGTTCATCTCCTGCAGCGCGTGCTGCAGTTCACCCACTTCGTTGGAGGAATCGACGGCAATGTCCTGACTCAGGTCACCTGCGGCAATGCCACGTGCCACCACGACACCCCGACTCAAAGGCCGGGTGACAACGCGGTGGATGAATGGGTAGATCAACATCAGCACCGGAATGCTGGTCACAAAGGCAGCCAGAATGGATTTCCAGCGCTGCTCCACCAGTCCCGCGTTAACCTTGTCGAGCGACACCTTCATGCTGACTGCGCCCAGCACCGTGCCTTCGGGCACCTGGTGGCAACTGGTGCAATCCTTGCCCAGGGAGTTCTTCATGGCGATCACGGGGCGGATGGCGCGCAGGTACTCGCCCGACGCATCACTCTGCACCTCGATGGCTTCCTTGCCGCTTTGCAGCACGGTTGTTTCCTGGCTGTCGGGGGTGGCCTCGTTCTTGGCGTTGCCGGGACCGAACAATTTGCTGACGTTTTCACCGCGCAGCACACGTACGTCGCGTATGGAGCCCAGCTGCTTGACCTGATCTAGAAAGACATCGCGCTGAGCCACCGTGCCTGTCACCATCATGCCGGTCAGGCCGGCCATGGTTGCGTTGTGCATGCTGAGGGAGAAGTCCTGCGCCTGCTCCAGTGCGGCCTGGCGTGACACATAGCCCTGCCAGATGATGACGCCAGTCCAGACCACCAGCAAGGCAGCAGCAATGGTGGCAAGCAGTTGCATCCAGATTCTGGATCGGGTTGTATGTGTCATAAATAGTACGGACTCAAGAGATTCCTCCCAACGCATTGACTTGTTTGGGGCAAGTATCCCACTGTCTCCAGAGGTAAATTGGCAGACATCAAGATGTTACTTGCTCTAGGTCAAGAACGGTGATTTCTGTCGATGTACGCCACTTAGCGTATTTCCCAAGGGGGCCGGTGTTTTTACAGTTGACCCATCGTTTGGTGTTTTGCTTGCTGTCACGCAGGCGCCAGACGACCCTTTTGTTTATCAACCCCGGAGCAAACTACATGCAACGTCGATTTATCCTGAAGGCACTTACCGCTGCCGTCGCCCTCACCACGCTGTCCGCCGTGCCAGCGTTTGCCGCCGACACCATCAAGGTCGGTGTCCTGCACAGCCTCTCAGGCACCATGGCCATCTCGGAAACCGTGTTGAAAGACACCGTGCTGATGGCGATTGACGAAATCAACGCCAAGGGTGGTGTTCTGGGCAAGAAGCTCGAACCCGTGGTGGTGGACCCTGCCTCCAACTGGCCCCTGTTTGCTGAAAAGACCAAGCAACTGCTGACGCAAGACAAGGTTGCCGTGATCTTCGGTTGCTGGACTTCCGTGTCGCGCAAGTCGGTGCTGCCCGTGGTGGAAGAACTCAACGGCCTGCTGTTCTACCCCGTGCAGTATGAAGGTGAAGAGCTGTCCAAGAACGTGTTCTACACCGGTGCTGCTCCCAACCAGCAAGCCATTCCCGCTGTGGACTATCTGATGAGCAAGGAAGGCGGAGCCGCCAAGCGTTGGGTTCTGCTGGGTACCGACTACGTTTACCCCCGCACCACCAACAAGATTCTGCGTGCCTACCTGCACAGCAAGGGTGTGAAGGACACCGACATCGACGAGAAGTACACACCCTTCGGCCACTCCGACTACCAGACCATCGTGGCTGACATCAAGAAGTTCGCTGCCGGTGGCAAGACCGCTGTGGTGTCCACCATCAACGGTGACTCCAACGTGCCTTTCTACAAGGAACTGGGCAATGCCGGCCTGAAGGCCAAGGACGTTCCAGTCGTCGCCTTCTCCGTGGGTGAAGAAGAGCTGCGCGGCGTGGACACCAAGCCTCTGGTGGGTCACCTGGCTGCCTGGAACTACTTCATGTCCATCAAGAACCCGACCAACACCGAGTTCATCAAGAAGTGGTCTGACTACGCCAAGGCCAAGGGCATTGCCGGTCACAAGGACAAGCCTCTGACCAACGACCCGATGGAAGCCACCTACATCGGCATCAACATGTGGAAGCAAGCCGTCGAGAAGGCTGGCACCACCGATGTGGACAAGGTCATTGCCGCCATGGCTGGTCAGAAGTTCAAGGCGCCCAGCGGCATCGTGTCGGAGATGGACGAAAAGAACCACCACCTGCACAAGTCGGTGTTCATCGGCGAAATCAAGGCCGATGGCCAGTTCAACGTGGTGTGGAAGACACCGGGTCCTGTGAAGGCCAAGCCATGGTCTCCGTACATCGAAGGCAACGACAAGAAGCCTGACGAACCTGTGGCGAAGTAAGAAGCTACTGCGCGGGCCGATCTGGACCCCTGCAGTGCTCACCGTACGCAAGTACGGTTGCGCGCTTCAGGGCCCACCTCGGCCCGCTCGCTACGCTTCTTCCAGTCGCCACTACAGGTGGGGCTGGCATTGGTTGGCTCTTACAGATAACAAATACATAACCCATGCGAAATTACCTGTTCATCGCTGCTTTGCTGCTGTCCTCCGGCGTACATGCGCTGACAGCCGATGAAGCAAAAGCCATTGCCGTGGGCGAGGGCGATGCGCGGATTGAGGCGCTGCACGCGGCAGTGGTCAAGCCCGACGAGAAAACGGTGGCGTTCATCCAGGCTTTGTCGGATGACGCAGTCAAGGTGGTGGCGGGCAAGCCCGTCATCGTGAATGGCGACAAAGGACAGGACCCTGTCACCGGTACGGAAGTCGCATTGCCCGACACCGCCGAAGATGTGATGAACAACAACCGCATGCGCGGTGAGCTGGACGCAGCACTGGCTGCACTCAAATTGCTGTCGCCCGACGTGTCGGTACGACGCGCCGCCATCAAGACCCTGCAAGGCTCGGTCGAAGAAAACACCCTGGTGCTGCTGGACAAAGCCTATGCACAGGAGACCGTGGCAGACCTCAAGGATCAGCTGGGCCAGTTGCGCGCGGCTGCACTGTTGGGCAGCAGTGACAAGGCCAAGCGCCTGCAGGCTGCCGGCCTGCTGGGCCAAAGCGCGCAGGCAGCTACCAAGACGCTGCTGGTGGAACGTCTGCAGGTGGAAACCGAAACGGACGTGAAGGCGGCGCTGGAGCTGAGCTTGCGCAAGGTGGAAGCCAACCTGGCCTGGGGCGATCGGCTGGGTGCCATCTTCAGCGGCATCAGCCTGGGTTCCATCCTGCTGCTGGTGGCTTTGGGGCTGGCCATTACCTACGGGCTGATGGGCGTGATCAACATGGCCCATGGCGAACTGATGATGATCGGTGCCTACGCCACCTATGTGGTGCAGGGCGTATTCCAGAAATATTTTCCCGGCGCATTTGACTGGTATCTGCTGGCCTCGGTGCCGGTGTCCTTTCTGGCATCTGCCCTGGTGGGCGCGGCGCTGGAGCGCAGCGTGATCCGCTTTTTGTACGGCCGCCCGCTGGAGACTCTGTTGGCAACCTGGGGTATCAGCCTGATGCTGATGCAGCTGATACGCACCATCTTTGGTGCGCAGAACGTGGGCGTGGAAAACCCGAGCTGGATGAGCGGTGGCGTACAGGTGCTGGGCAATCTGTCGCTGCCCTACAACCGGCTGGTGATCGTGGGCTTTGCCCTGTTCGTGCTGGCTGCCGTGGCGTTCATGATCGGCAAGACGCGCTTGGGTCTGTTTGTGCGGGGCGTGACGCAGAACCGGCCGATTGCCTCCTGCATGGGCGTCAACACGGCGCGCATTGACACCTATGCGTTTGCACTGGG
Organism: Rhodoferax sp. GW822-FHT04A08; assembly: GCF_058801025.1. NCBI lineage: Bacteria > Pseudomonadati > Pseudomonadota > Betaproteobacteria > Burkholderiales > Comamonadaceae > Rhodoferax > Rhodoferax sp. GW822-FHT04A08. The sequence goes on along the minus strand of NZ_JBXAMW010000011.1, from coordinate 84,507 downwards.
CTCCGGCATTGCCGGCCTGGCCGGTTGCGCGCTCAGCCAGGTGGGCAATGTGGGGCCGGACCTGGGCCAGGGCTACATCGTCGATGCCTTCATGGTGGTGGTGCTGGGCGGTGTGGGCCAGTTGGCCGGTACCGTGTACGCCGCCATGGGCTTGGGCATTCTCAACAAATTTCTGGAGGGCTGGACCGGTGCGGTGCTGGCCAAGATTGCGGTGCTGGTGTTCATCATCGTGTTCATTCAAAAACGTCCGCAGGGCATCTTCGCCATGAAGGGCCGGAGCGCTGAAGCATGACCAAGAACGCACCCGTTATGAATATTGATTTGCCCCAGCCAGCGCCGCTGCTTTCGGGCAAGGGCTGGACCGCCTGGCTGGTCGCACTGATCGTGCTGTGCGCGGTGGTGCCCTTGCTCAACCTGCTGATTCCGGCAGACAGCGTGCTGCACATAAGCGACTTCGCCGTGGCACTGCTGGCCAAGATCATGTGCTACGCCATCTGCGCCCTGGCCATGGACCTGATCTGGGGCTACACCGGCATCCTGTCGCTGGGGCACGGCCTGTTCTTCGCACTGGGCGGCTATGCCATGGGCATGTACCTGATGCGCCAGATCGGGCTGGATGGCAACTACAAGAGCGAGCTGCCGGACTTCATGGTGTTTCTGGACTGGAAGACCTTACCCTGGCACTGGTTTTTCAGCGGCAACTTCCTTGCCACGCTGATTCTGGTGGTGGCGGCACCTGGCATCGTGGCGCTGGTGTTCGGCTACTTTGCCTTCCGCTCGCGCATCAAGGGGGTGTACTTCTCCATCATCACCCAGGCCATGACCTTCGCCGCCATGCTGCTGTTCTTCCGCAACGAGACCGGCTTTGGCGGCAACAACGGCTTCACCGACTTCAAGCGCATCCTGAGCATTCCGATAGCCACACCCAGCATGCGCATGACGCTGTTTGTGTTGACCTCACTCACGCTGCTGCTGTTCTTCCTGCTGGCGCGCTGGCTCATCAAGAGCAAGTTCGGCCGCGTGCTGCAGGCCATACGTGATGCGGAGTCGCGTGTCATGTTCAGCGGCTATTCGCCCCTGGGCTACAAGCTGGGCATCTGGACACTCTCGGCCATGATGTGTGGCGTCGCTGGCGCCCTGTATGTGCCGCAGGTGGGCATCATCAACCCCAGCGAAATGAGCCCGGCCAATTCCATCGAGATTGCCATCTGGGCAGCCGTGGGCGGACGCGCCACCTTGATTGGCCCCATCCTGGGCGCCTTCATCGTCAACGGCGCCAAGAGCTGGCTCACCGTGACCTATCCGGAGTTCTGGTTGTACTTCCTGGGTGCGCTGTTCATCGGTGTCACTTTGTTCCTTCCTGATGGAGTGGTTGGTTTGGTGAAGAAACTGAAGGGAGAGAAAGCATGAGCGACGCCGGGCCGTCCCAAGTCGCGAGGGCCCCCGTGGGGGGCAGCGCAGTACATGAAATGACAAGCGTGGGGGCCATTCAATGACTCCCGAACTATTGGAACAAGGTGCCAAGCGCATCGAGGCGCGGTTGGCCGCGCTGGAGGCTAGCAAGGGCCAGACCGCCTCAGGCGGGCAAAAGGCGGGTTTTTCGCGCGTCAAGGTCAATGATGAAGTGGACGTCACCCACGGCCGCATCCTGTATCTGGAAGGCGTGAACGTCAGCTTCGATGGCTTCAAGGCCATCAACAACCTGTCGCTGGATATTGCTCCGGGTGAGCTGCGCTGCATCATCGGTCCCAACGGTGCGGGCAAGACCACCATGATGGACATCATCACCGGCAAGACCCGGCCCGATTCGGGCACCGTGTTCTTCGGCAGCACCATCGACCTGCTGCGCTACAACGAGCCGCAGATTGCGCAGTTGGGTATTGGCCGCAAGTTCCAGAAACCTACCGTGTTCGAGCACCTGACCGTGTTTGAAAACCTGGAGCTGGCACTCAAGACCAACAAGGGCGTGAAAGCCTCCATCTTCTTCAAGCTGGACTCGGCCCAGCGCGACCGCTTGGCGGAAATCCTGCACACCATCCATCTGGCCGACAGCGTGACACGCCAAGCCGGCAATCTGAGCCACGGGCAGAAGCAATGGCTGGAGATCGGCATGCTGCTGATGCAGGACCCCAAGCTGCTGCTGCTGGACGAGCCGGTGGCGGGCATGACCGATGAAGAAACCGAACGCACTGCCGAACTCTTTTTGACCCTCAAGGGCAAGCATTCGCTGATGGTGGTGGAGCACGACATGAGCTTCATCAACACCATCTCCGACATCGTCACCGTGCTGTGCGACGGCTCGGTGCTGGCACAGGGCACGCTGGCCCAGGTGCAAAGTGATGAGCGGGTGATCGAAGTCTATCTGGGCCGCTGAACATGACAGACTCCATGCCACTTCTCCAAGTCAAGAACGTCAACCAGTACTACGGCGGTTCGCACATCCTGCGCGACGTCAGCCTCACGGCCGAACTCGGCAAGGTCACCGTCATCCTGGGCCGCAACGGTGTGGGCAAGACCACGCTGCTCAAGTCCATGATGGGCCTGGTGCCCATACGTGACGGCTCCATTGAGCTGGGCGGCAAGGACATCCACAAGGCCACGCCGTACGAGCGGGCGCGTGCCGGTATTGGTTTTGTGCCGCAGGGCCGCGAGATCTTTGCGCGCCTGACCGTGCAGGAAAACCTGCAAATGGGCCTGGCCTACAAGAAGGCGGGCACCGCCATCCCGCCCGAGCTGTTTGAACTGTTTCCGGTCCTCAAGCAGATGCTGGGCCGCCGCGGTGGTGACCTCTCCGGCGGGCAGCAGCAGCAGCTCGCCATTGCGCGTGCGCTGGCGGCCAGGCCCAAAGTGCTGATACTGGACGAGCCCACCGAGGGCATACAGCCCAGCATCATCAAGGACATCGGCCGCGTCATCCGCATGCTGGCTGACCGCGGCGACATGGCCATCGTGCTGGTGGAGCAGTACTACGACTTTGCCCAGGAGCTGGCCGACGATTACGTCGTCATGGAGCGCGGTGCCGTGCTGGCACGCGGCAAGGGTGCCAATATGGAAGCGGACGGCGTGCGCCAGCTGGTGGCGATCTGATCCCCGTGACCCTTGATTTCTGCGAGGACAAAAAGAGGCGGGCGCTTTAGACCCGAGGGGCGGTACAGTAGAGGCTTCAATATAAAAATGCCTTGGGCACGTGTGTTCCGGGGCCGTTGCCAGTGTGCTGTCCATGAAACGTTTTCGCAGACGAGTTCTTGCCGTAAACAAGTGCCTTGGCCTCGTGCTGTTGCTGGCCTGCGCCATGGTGCACGCAAATTCCCGCGTGGTTCGAGTCGGCATTTACGAAAACGAACCCAAAATATTCTCCGATGCCAATGGACAACCCAGCGGCATTTTGGGGGAACTACTCATGGAAATAGCCCAGCGCGAGCAGTGGGTATTGATGCCGATCTATTGCGATTGGCAGGTATGTCTGGAGTCCCTCAAGAGCGGCGACCTAGACCTCATGCCCGATGTGGCCTTCAACGACCAGCGCGCGGCAATCTTTGATTTCCACAAGATTCCTGCACTGCTGAGCTGGTCGCAGATCTACAAGCACAGCGGCGTCACCATCAACACCGCGTTGGACCTGCAGGGCAAGCGCATTGCCTTGCTGGACGGCTCCGTGCAGCAGACCTATGTGCAGGACCTGCTCAAGGGCTTTGCCATTCGGGCGGATATCGTTCCGGTCAAGTCATTCAAGCAGGGGTTTGAACTGGTGCAGTCCGGTGGGGCAGAGGCGGTGGCCGCCAACAATTTCTTTGGCGATTTGCAGGCGCAGCGTTTTCAGCTGGACTCCACGCCGATTTTGTTTCAGCCTGCCAAGCTGTTTTATGCGACCGCCAAGGGCAGCAATGCCGATCTGCTGGCCGCCATCGACATCCATCTGGAGCAGTGGGGAAACCAGGCGAGCTCACCCTACCAGAAGATTCTGGGCCGGTGGATGAAAGGGGAGCAGCGTTTCACGATTCCCGGCTATGTCTGGTGGGCGTTGGCCGCATTGGCTGCACTATTGGGCGTTGCGGTGGGCATCAGCTTGCTGCTGCGCTGGGAAGTGTCGCGCAAGACGCACAGCTTGCAAGCCAGCGAAGACAAGCTGGCGGCCATCCTCAACGGGGTGGATGCCTATATCTACATCAAGGACACCGAGCTGCGCTATCAGTACGTCAACCGCAAGGTGGCTGATCTGTTCAACTTGCCGGTGGAAGCCATCGTGGGCAAGACCGACGCGGAGTTTTTCGATGCGGATACCGTAGCCAGACTGCGTGCCAACGACCTGCGTGTAATTGAGGCAGGCGAACGGGTGGATGAGGAAGAGCAGAACCGCAGCGCCGACGGCGACTCGGCGCGGGTCTACCACTCCATCAAGCTGCCGCTGCGCAAGGGCGACGGCAGTATCTACGCGCTGTGCGGCATTTCCACCGACATCACGCGTCACAAGGAGGCCGAGCAGGCCATACACCAGCTCGCCTTCTTTGACCCGCTGACCAAGCTGCCCAACCGTCGCCTGCTGCTGCGCAATATGCAGATCGCGTTGCGGTCCGCGGACCGCCACCAGGAATATGGAGCCCTGCTGTTTGTGGACGTGGACAACTTCAAGGATCTGAACGACACCATGGGCCATCCCATGGGTGACCAACTGCTGCAACACATGGCGCAGCGCCTGTCTCAGTGCACCCGCACCCAGGACAGTCTGGCACGCCTGGGCGGGGATGAATTTGTGCTGATGCTGCAAGGCCTGGGCTCGCAGATGGATGCAGCGGTGCAGCAGGCGCGTCTGGTGGCGCAGAAAGTGTCTTACAAGTTGTCGGAACCCTACCTGCTGGACGGCGGGCAGTTCACCTCCAGTGTCAGCGTCGGCGTTGCCATGTTCACCGGACAGGAATTGAACCAGGATGAACTGCTCAAACAGGCGGATCTGGCGATGTACCGTGCCAAGGCGGAGGGGCGTAACCGCATCTGCTTCTTTGATCCCCAGATGCAGGCACAGGTCAACGAACGCACGGCGCTGGAAGCAGCCATGCGGGAGGGCATCACCAATGGCCAGTTCGTGCTCCATTACCAGCCACAGATACGGGCGGATGGTGAACAGGTGGGCATGGAGGCGCTGGTGCGCTGGCAACACCCCACGCGTGGACTGGTCACGCCGAGTGTGTTCATTCCCGTAGCGGAGAGTTCCGGCCTGATTCTTCCGCTGGGGCAATGGATACTAGAAACTGCTTGCCGGCAGGCCGTGGTCTGGTCGCAGCAGCCGGACAAGGCCCACTGGGTGCTGTCCATCAACGTCAGCGCCCGCCAGTTCCGGCAGGCGGACTTTGTCGAGCAGGTGCGCAGTGCCCTGCGTGTCACGGGCGCACAACCCCACCATATCGAATTGGAGCTGACCGAAAGCCAACTGGTGGACGACGTGGAGGGCGTGGTGCTGCGAATGGAGGCCTTGAAGGCTTTGGGCGTACGCCTGTCGCTGGACGATTTCGGCACGGGATATTCTTCGCTCAGCATGATCAAGCGCCTGCCGCTGGACCAGCTCAAGATCGACCAGTCATTCGTCCGCGACCTGGGCGATGGCGCGCACGATAGCAGCATCGTGCGCGCCATTGTGAACATGGGAGAGAGTCTGGGTTTGCGCGTGATTGCGGAAGGTGTGGAAACCGAAGCGCAGCGCGAGGTGCTGCTGGGTGTGGGTTGCCAGTACTTTCAAGGGTATCTGCTGGGGCGGCCTGCACCTGCGGAATAATCCCTTTCCCATGCTCCCTTCCCATCCTGCTCTTCGCCGTTGGTTGCAGGCCGACGGCTCACTCACCGCACGCCTGCGCCAACACGGTCAAGTCACCGTACAGGTGCTGGCGCAATCCGCCATGCCTCTGTGGCGCGAGGAGCGGCTGGATCTGGGTGTGCCTTGCGGCTATGTACGTGAAGTCGTCTTGCTGCTCGATGGGGTGCCGGTGGTGTGGGCGCGCAGTGCCACTCCGTTGCACGCCATCGAAGGACCCTGGCGCGCCATGCGCGGGCTGGGTACCAGGCCTCTGGCCGAGCTGTTGTTTGCGGGCCGCAGGGTGCAGCGTACGCCTTTGCGTGCGCACTATCTGGTCAAGCGCAGCGCAATGGAGCGCCACCTGCGTATCCAATGGCTGCGTTTGCCGCAGCAGACCGTCGGGGCTGAAGTGCCGCAATGGGCACGCAGCTCGGTGTTCTGGCACAAGGGGCAACCGTTGCGTGTGATGGAGTCGTTTGCGCCCTGGGTTTGCAGGCTGCGCTGAAGCCTCTTACATGCTCCAGATGCGCGGATTGCAGACCGGCAGCTGCCACAACGCCTGACGCCACGCATTGCGCACGTTGCGCAGCAATTGCATGGCAGGCTCCACCAGTGGCGCCAATGCGCGCAGCACGATGACCTGTCCGTGGGGGCTGGTGACACCGGCTGTGGCCGCCAGCTCGCTGGCGCCAATGCATTCACGTGCAATGTCCAGCGCCTGCTGCTTGCGCGCGCGGTGGATGGCGCTACCCGCCACCAAGAAAAGGCTGGCCATGCAGCGCGCACCGGCAAGGCCAGTGGGGCCATCCATCAGCCGGGTATCGGCGGCATCAATACGGCCACGCTCCAGCCAGACCCCGGGCAGTTCGATGTGCTGGGCCAGGCTGCCCTTCACAAAGGGCAGGTTCGCATTGGGCAGGCCAAAGGCGGTCACGTCCCAGCCCAGCATTTCGGCGCCGGGCTCCAGCTCCATCTGCAGCCGGTTCTCGGCCTGGCAATCGCTGTAGCACAGCGCTTCTAGCGGCAGCCATTCCAGACGGCTGTCGGCCTGCAGGTGGATGCGGGTGCGCTGCAAGGCCAGTGGACCGTCCGAGCGGTAGAAGCGCGTGGCGCCCGGCGTGGTGACCAGGCCATGGGTGCCGCTAGCGGCCTGCACCGCGATGTCCAGCGTGTCGCCACCCACCAGACCACCGGGTGGATGCACCAGCACGTTGTGGCAGATGGCATCGCCTTCGGGGTACAGGCTTTGCAGGATGCGCAGCGGTCCGCTGTGCTGGTGGTGTGCCACCACGCGCGCACCGTGGCGCGCGTAGGCGAGATTCAGGTTTGCCTGCCAGGCCATAGGCTGTCCGGGGAAATCAATTGTTGTGCGAGCCGCGGTGTGCCCAGCCGGTGGTGTGGCGCTCCAGCACGCTGAAGACCTCGTACATCACCATGGCCATGGCGCCCACCACCAGGAGGCCGGCAAACGCCAGACCCATCTGCATGGCCGAGCCGGCCGAGATCAGCAGGTAGCCAATGCCCTCGTTGGCCGCGGTCATCTCCGACACGGTGGTGCCTACAAAGGCCAGGGTGATGGCCACCTTGAGCGAGGCATAGAAGTAGGGCAGGGAGCGCGGCAGGCCGACCTTGATCAGCACGTCCCAGCGCTTGGCGCCCAGCACCCGCAGCACGTCTTCCAGCTCGGGCTCCAGCGTGGCCAGGCCGGTGGCAATGTTCACCATGATGGGAAAGAAGCTGATCAGGAAGGCCGTGAGAATCGCCGGCCCCACGCCGATGCCGAACCACACCACCAGAATCGGCACAAAAGCCGCCTTGGGCAGGGCGTTGAACCCGGTCATCAGCGGGTACACCGCGGCGTAGGCCAGGCGCGAGCTGCCGATCACAAAGCCCAGCAGCACACCCACCACGATGGCGATGCCAAAGCCGGTCATGGTGACCCAGAAGGTGCGCCATGCGTGCGCGGCGATGATGGTCTTGAACTCCCACAGCTGCGCAGCGATGCGCAAGGGGCTGGGGAAAATGAACTCCGACACGTCAAAGGCCGAGCAGATGATTTGCCACAGCGCGATGCAGGCGAGCAGCAGAATCCATGGCGACCAGGTTTGTAGTTGCTTGCTGTTCATGGGTTGGGCGTCGGCGTGATGGCGTTGCGCTGTGCGCCGATGTGGCTGCGCAGCTCGTGCACGATGTCAGTAAATGCGGGCGTGTAGGTCAGCTCCAGGTCGCGCGGGCGCGGCAGGTCTATGGGCTTTCTGGCAATGAAGCGGCCCGGGCTCTTGCCCATCACATACACGGTGTCGGCCAGAAACACGCTCTCGCGCAGGTCGTGGGTAACCAGAATGACGTTGAAGCGCTGCTCGGTCCACAGGTCACGCAGGATGCACCACAGGTCTTCGCGCGTGAAAGCGTCCAGCGCGCCAAAGGGCTCGTCCAGCAGCAGCATCTTGGGCTCATGGATCAGGGCGCGGCAGATGCTGGCGCGCTGCTGCATGCCGCCCGAGAGCTGCCAGGGGAACTTGTCTTCATAGCCTGCCAGGCCCACCTTCTGCAGCAGCTTGCGGGCGCGCTCCACATACTCTGCGCGCTTGGCCTTGAACTGGCTGCGGTAGGGCTCCACGATTTCCAGCGGCAGCAGCACGTTGTCCACCGTGGTTCGCCATGGCAGCAGCGAGGGCGCTTGAAACGCCATGCCGGAAATCTTCAAGGGTCCGGTGACCGGCTGGCCATCGATATGGATGGTGCCGCGCGAAGGCATCTTCAGGCCGGTGGCCAGCTTCATGAAGGTGGACTTGCCGCAGCCCGAAGGCCCGACGATGGCGATGAACTCGCCTTGCCGCACCTGCAGATCGATGGCCTCTACCGCATACTGGTTCTGCGCCTGCAGTTCGGCGTTGTAGGCTAGCCAGACGTCCTTGAAGTCGACAAAAGCCCTGTTCTCAACCGCCATGCTATTTCTTGGCTGGCAGCACGTTGAGCTCGGCCGCCGTGGGCAGGAAGCTGCCGTTCCAGACGGCATCCGGGCTGACGCGGGTCTTGGTGCCGAATGCGTCCGATACCTGGCTGGCCATCAGCGCCAGGCGCGGTGCCTTCACCTGGCCAAAGCCTTCGGCGCGCGCGTCGGGGCTGTTGATGGCGGAGTCAATCGCCATCTGCAGGCGGCGCGTTTCCAGTTCGACATTGATGATGCCGTCGCGCTGTTTCACAAACTCGATGGCATCCGCTGGTTTGGCCATGGCGTCCTTCATGCCCTTGGCCGTGGCCACCAGAAATGCCTTGATGACTTCCGGGTGTTCCTTGATCAGCTTGGGTGAGGCGATGATGGCGTTGCCGTACAGCTTCACGCCATATTCGGGGTAGGGCAGCACCAGCACATCGGATGCCTTCACGCCGCGCGCTTCCAGATTCAGCAGGGAGGTGAAGGTGAAGCCGGTGATGGCATCCACATCGCCGCGGGCCAGCATGGTTTCGCGCAGCGGCGGGTCCATAGAGGTCCATTGCACGCCGGTGATGTTGTTGGCCTTGGCAAATACCGGGAAGGCTTTGCGGCCTGCATCAAATACCGGCGCACCCAGCTTCTTGCCGTTGAGGTCCTTGGGCGTCTTGATGCCGGACTTCTTCAGCGCCATGACCGAGGCGGGTGTGTTGTTGTAGACCATCATCACGGCCACCGGTTTGCTCGGTGCGTCCGGGTTGTTGGCGTGGAATTCCATGAGCGCTGCCAGGTCGGCAAAGCCCATGTCATAGGCGCCAGACGCCACACGCGTAACGGCACCGCCGGAGCCATTGCCTGCGTCGATGGTGACGTCGAGCTTGGCGTCCTTGTAGTAGCCCTTGGCGGCAGGCGTGAGGAACAGGGCTGCGGGGCCTTCAAAGCGCCAGTCGAGTTGGAACTTGATGGGGGTCAACTGGGCGGAAGCGGCACCGGCCAGCAGCAGGGAGACGGAGAGGGCGCAGGTGCGCAGGACTTGGCGTTTTTGCATGGTGTTCTGGTTCTGAAAAGCGAATGACCAGTCTAATGCAAGAAGGGTGCCGGTCACGTGGTGAGCCGACCCCATCATGCAACGGTTGTTTGCGGACACAGGCCGCCGTGGCACTCAGCGCCGTCCGTGTCCCCCGCCCACTGCGTGGGCTCCTCCTTTACCTACCGGCGCTGAGTGCCACGGCGGCCTGCGTCAGGCTGCGTTGTTGGCACACGCCAAGCAGACTCACGCCTTGCCCAGCAAATCCAGCAAGGAGCGCGCGATGACCTTGGTTGCGCGGCGCAGGTCTTCCAGCACCAGGTTCTCGTCGGCGCGTTTGGCGTTGGACTCCAGCACCGTGCGGGGGCCGGCGCCGTAGATCACGCCGGGAATGCCTGCCTCGCAGAAGATGCGCACGTCGGTGTAGAGCGGCGTGCCCAGGGCAGGAATGGGTTCTCCGAACAGGTCGCTGGCGTGCTTCTGCAAGGCGTCCACCAGCGGCTTGTTGCCGGGCAGGGGCTTGAGGGCATTGGCTAGCAGGATGCGTTTGACGTCCACCGTGATGCCGGGCGTCTGCGCGGCTGCATCGGCAATCACTTGGCGGATGTTGGCCTCCACTTCTGCCGGGTTCTCTTCGGGGATCATGCGGCGGTCTAGCTTGAAGGTCACGCGGCCGGGGACCACATTGGTATTGGTGCCGCCTTCGATCATGCCGACGTTGAGATAGGGATGGCTGATGCCTTCCACCTGGGAGGTGATCTGCTGGTACAGCGTGTTCTGCGCATACAGCGCGGTGAGGATCTTGTTGGCGCCTTGCAGGGCGTCGATGCCCGACGCAGGAATGGCCGCGTGTGCCATCTTGCCGTGCACCGTGACTTCCATTTGCAGACAGCCGTTGTGCGCGGTGATCACCTGGTAGGAGAAGCCGGCGGCAATCATCAGGTCTGGCTTGGTCAACTTGTTTTGCAGCAGCCAGGCAGGCCCCACTTCACCGCCGAACTCCTCGTCGTAGGTGAACAGCAGCTCCACGTTGCCGTGCAGCGGAATGCCCAGCGCCTCCAGCGCGCGCACTGCAAAGGTATAGGTAGAGAAGTCGCATTTGCTCACGGCAGCGGCACGGCCGTAGATCTTGCCGTCTTCGATTTCGCCGCCGTAGGGGTTGTGCACCCAGCCTTCGCCGGGTGGCACCACGTCACCGTGGGCGTTGAGGGCGATGGTGCGACCCGCGCCGTATTGGCGGCGCACGATCAGGTTGGTGATGGTCTGTAGTCCGGCGGCCTTCACCAGCTCGGCAGGCACGGCGTGGCGTTCGGTGGGCAGGCCCATGGCTTCCAGCAGCTCGGCTGCGCGTTCGGCGTGGGGCGCGTTGTTGCCCGGTGGCGTGTCGGTGGGCACCTGGAGGAGTTGCTGCAGGAAGCGCACCTGTTCGTCAAAGTGCGCATCAATCCATTGGTCGAGTTGGTCGTAGTGGCTCATGGAAATTCCGGTTGGTAATCTTTGAATGGTGTGGGGCTCAGGGCGTCTGCTGCGCTAGGTTGTGCAGCAAGTGGTCAAAGGCCTGCACGGCCAGCTGCATGTCGTCGCTGGTGGTGGACTCCAGCGGGTTGTGGCTGATGCCGGCGTTTTCGCCGCGCACAAACAGCATGGCCTGCGGCAGGATGTCGTGCAGCTTCATGGCGTCGTGGCCGGCACCGCTGGGCATGCGGTACAGGGGCAGGCCCAGCGCGGCGACGGCTTTCTCCCAACGTTGTTGCCAGGCAGGCGCACTGGGCGCCGCGCTGGCACGCATGCTCTGGGTCAGATTGCATTCGAGGCCGCGCTTGCGCGCAATCTGTTGCGCCTGGGCGATCACGTCGCGGTCCAGCGCATCGCGCTGCGCATCGGTGGGCGCGCGCAGGTCCAGCGAAAACTGGCAGCGTCCGGGCACTACATTGATGGAGCCGCCGGGCACCTGCAGGATGCCGACCGTGCCCACCGAGTCGCCGTCGGCTGCGGCACGCTGCTCCGCATACAGTGCCAGCTCGGCTACGCCGGTGGCGGCATCGCGTCGCAGCTGCATGGGCGTGGTGCCGGCGTGGCAGGCCATGCCCAGCATCTCGCCGGTATAGCGCACGCTGGCGTTGATGGAGGTGACGATGCCCAGCGGCAGGTTGCGTTCGTTGAGCACCGGGCCCTGTTCGATATGCACTTCCACAAAGCCCAGGTAGTCGGCAGGCTTGCGTGCCAGGGAGGGGATGGCGACGATGTCCAGACCGGCATGTTGCATGGCGGCACGCATGCTGATGCCATCGGCGTCCACCTGGTCCAGCCATTCGGGCTTGAAGTCGCCGGCCAGGGCGCCGGAGCCCAGAAAGGTGGCCTTGTAGCGCTGGCCTTCCTCTTCGGCAAAGGCCACGATTTCCAGGTCGAACGGCAGGCGTTTGCCCGCTGCCTTGAGCTTTTGCACGCTGGCCAGCGGCACATAGATGCCCAGGCGGCCATCGTATTTGCCGGCGTTGCGTACCGTGTCGTAATGGCTGCCGGTCAGCAGCGCCTGCTGGCTGGCGCCGGTACCCTTGTAGCGGCCCACCACGTTGCCCACGGCGTCGATATGCACCGCATCACAGCCCGCGTCCTGCATAGTGGCCACGATGCGCCTGGCGCAGGCCCTGTGCGCATCGGTCAGGTAGGTGACGGTGAGCTGGCCCTGCTCGGCAAAGCCGGTGTCGCTGTACTGGGCGAGCTCTTCCTGCCAGTCCCACACCTGGTTGCCGCGGGTCAGGGACACGCCGAACTTGTCGTTGAGCCGGATCTCGGCAATGCGGTGCACATTGCGCAGGCACTCCTGCAGCTCGTAGTCGGGGTGACCCTTGAGACGGCGCTCGAAGGTGGCGATGATCTCGGCCTTCTTCAGGCCCACGCCGCGCGGGCCGCGCACCGCCAGGATGAAGGGGAAACCGAAGCGTGCGTTGTATTCCGCGTTGAGCCTCTGGATCTTTTCGAACTCGGCCGGCGTGCATTGCGTGAGCCCGGCCTTGTTCTGCTCGTTGGTGGACTCCGCCGTCAGGCTCTTGTCCACCATGGCCTTGCCCGCCAGCTCCGGGTGGGCGCGCAGCAGTGCGAGCTGGGCGTCTTTGTCGGCGGCGCTGACTACTTGTGTGAGCGTGTGCTTGAGCTGCGCCAGCGACTGGAACGGGCGCTGCTCCAGCGCTGCGCGCATGATCCAAGGCGAGTGCTCGTACAGGCCATCCAGCATGGCACAGGCCGCATCCAGCGACGCGGCGTTGAGCTGTTCCAGCGTGAGGGGTGTAGTGCTCATGGTGCCGCCTGCTCGGTGTAGGGATGCACCGCCTTCCAGTGGCGGGCGATGTCCAGGCGGCGGCAGACCCAGACTTTGTCATGGTTCTGGATGTGGTCCAGGAAGCGTTGCAGCGCGGTGATGCGCCCGGGCCGGCCCAGCAAGCGGCAATGCATGCCGATGCTCATCATGGCCGGCTGGTTCAGGCCCTGCGGGTCGCCTTCGGCGTACAGGGCGTCAAAGGTGTCCTTGAGGTACTGGAAGAACGGATCGGCATGCGAGTAGCCCTGGGGCAAGGCAAAGCGCATGTCGTTGCAGTCCAGGGTGTAGGGCACGATGAGCTGGGGTACCACTTCGCCATTGGACTTGCGCACCTTCATCCAGAAGGGCAGGTCCTCGCCGTAGTAGTCGCTGTCGTACTCAAAGCCACCGTAGTCCGCCACCAGGCGGCGGGTGTTGGGGCTGTCGCGCCCGGTGTACCAGCCCAGGGGACGGTTGCCGGTGAGCTGCTGGATGATTTCCATGCCTTTTTGCATGTGCTCGCGCTCCACCGCCTCGTCGATGTTCTGGTAGTGGATCCAGCGCCAGCCGTGGCAGGCGATTTCGTGGCCCAGTTGCACAAAGGCAGCGGTGAGTTCGGGGTGACGCTGCAGTGCCATGCTCACGCCAAACACGGTGAGCGGCAGGCCACGCTGTTCGAATTCGCGCAGGATGCGCCACACGCCCACGCGCGAGCCGTATTCGTAAATGCCTTCCATGCTGATGTGGCGGTCCGGGTAACTGGCCGGGTTGAACATTTCCGAGAGGAACTGCTCGGAGCCCGCATCGCCATGCAGCACGCTGTTCTCGCCGCCTTCTTCATAGTTCAGCACGAACTGCACGGCGACCCGTGCCTGGCCGGGCCACTGTGCATGGGGCGGTTTGGGGCCATAGCCGATCAGGTCCCGCGGATAGCTTTGGGTGGAGTCGTAATGGGTCATATCGGATTGGGGCGTAAGTTGAAATTCAGGGCTTGTTCGACATTGCGCAGATGCTGGTCCATGAGCGCGGCAGCCTGCTCGGCATCGCGTGCCTTGATGGCCTTGACGATGGCCTCATGCTCGTCATGGGAGTGGGCGGCTGCAGTGGAGGTCTGGTACATCAGGGTGATCAGGGCGCTGCGTGAGATCAGGTCCATCAGCAGATGGGCCAGCACGTCGTTGCCCATGAGCTTGGCCATGTGCACATGGAAGTCGCCCAGCAGCTCGGTGCGGTTGGGCACGTCGTTGTTCTGCACGGCCAGTTTTTCCTGCGTCATGTGCGCCTGCAATGCCTTGATGTCACTCGCTTTCGCGTCCTTGACAAAAGCACGGACCATGCCCGCCTCCAGCATGCGGCGCACCTCGAAGACTTGTTTGGCTTCCTCGCTGCTGGGAGCCGACACAAAGGCACCGCGGGCCGGTTCGATCTTGATCAGGCGGTTTTGCGAAAGGCGGTACAGGGCTTGGCGCACCAGCGTGCGTGACACGCCATACTGGTCGGCCAGCTTCTGCTCCACCAGCTTGGCGCCGGGCTGCAACCGGTGCTCCACGATCGCCTTGGTGAGCGAGTCCACAATGAAACTGGTGGCGGTGATGTCCATGGCCGAATGATAGCGGCAAGTCCAAAAAGTGTATACACTTTGGCGAACCACTTTTTTGATTCAGCAACAAGGAGTTTTCATGGGCCTGAGTACACATGTGCTGGACACCATGCACGGCACGCCGGCTGCGGGCATGCAGGTGGCGCTCTACACCACCGAGGGCGAGCAGGCCACGCTGGTTAAGCGCTTCACGCTCAACAGCGACGGCCGCAACCCAGATGGTTTGCTGTACGACAACGCCAGCTTGAAGGTCGGCACCTACCGGCTGGTGTTTGATGTTGCCGGGTATTTCAAGAAACGGGGAGTGGCTCTGGCGGAGCCGAATTTTCTGAACCAGGTGAGTCTGGACTTTGGCGTGGCCCATGTGCACCAGCACTACCACGTGCCGCTGCTGGTCAGCCCCTGGAGCTATTCCACCTACCGTGGATCCTAGGCCCGCACCAGCAGCGAGGTTGGCCCGGCGGCAGGTCGCCTACGCCGGGCCGCGCGATTTACATCTGGCCTTCGGTCAGGGTGTCGAGCTGAAAGCGTCCGCTCTTGTGCCACAGCCAGGTGTCGGTGTAGGTGACACGGCCCATCTTGACGGGAACCGGGAAGGGGGCTGCGGCGCGCACCGAGCGCTCCACGTCGGCCATCACCTCCGGGGCCTGCGTGGGAGCACGCATCCAGCTCACATGGGTCACGTTGCCACGGCCATCAATTTCCACCTGCAAGACACCCACGGCATACAGCAGCGGGGGCATCTTTCCGGCGTAGATGCGGCCGGCGTTCTTTTCATAGAGGTGGGCTGCTGCGTCACGCCGGTATTCCCTCGGCGTCAGAGCGTTGGAGACTTTGGCATAGACCGGCTCGGGCGCGGGCGGAGGCGCCACGACCACCGGAGGGGCCACGGGAGCCGGGATAGCAGCCGGCTTGGGAGCGGGCGGTGGAGGGGTGGCGCAACCGGCGATCAGCGCGGCAATGCAGACGCCAAGGCGGGAGAGGTTGGCTTTCACCGTGCTGCGCTGGCGACGCTGGGGCATTGGGTTTTCCATGCTTGTTCCTCGAAAAAATTATGCTGGCCCGTACTGTGCACCGAAACGGGCCGTTTTTGACACGCCGGCGCAAGTAAAGGGTATCTGATTGTGATTTCGCAATTATTGAGCAAACTGGCGCAAGAAGGCGCGATTCTGGTGTCCGTCACGGCGACACGGGGTTCGGTACCCCGGGAAACCGGGACATGGATGGCCGTATTTCCGGCCTCCCTGGTGGGAACCATAGGGGGTGGGCGGCTGGAGCGGGATGCCATAGGCCACGCCCAGACCATGCTTGTTGCTTGCAAGGACCAGCCCGCGCGGCAGCCTGAGCGCGTGCTCTATCGCCTGGGCCCCAGCCTGGGGCAATGCTGTGGCGGTGAGGTGGAGCTGCAATACGAATACGTGAACGCCGCGGACGCTTCAGCCCTGCGCACTCGTTTGTCCACCCCATACCAGCCTTTGGCTCTGTTTGGTGGCGGCCACGTAGGGCGGGCGCTGGTCCACGTGCTGTCCACGCTGCCGTTACAAATCACCTGGATCGACAGCCGTGACGAGATCTTTCCACCGACCATGACTGACACGGTGCAGTGTGAGCACTCCGACCCGGTACAGGCCGCCGTGCCACAGCTGACCAGCGGCAGCCGGGTGCTGGTGATGAGCTTCAGCCACGCGGAGGATCTGGACATTGTGGCGGCGTGCCTGGCGCGCCAGCGTGAGCGCGGCGATCTGCCCTACATCGGGCTGATCGGCAGCAAGACCAAATGGGCGTCATTTCGCTCCCGCCTGAAGGCGCGAGGTTTCAGTGAAGCCGAGCTGGCGCATGTAACCTGCCCGATCGGTATCGCTGGCATTGCCGACAAGCGGCCGGAGGCGATTGCCATCGCGGTGGCGGCCCAACTCTTGCTCTTGCAGAATCAGCCATAGTCTGCAAAACTGTATACAATTTTTTGACTGGAGAGACCTTGCATGGAAAGCTACATTCTGGATTGGGCCAATCTGTTGCTGCGTTGGGTGCATGTCATCACGGCCATTGCCTGGGTGGGCTCGTCGTTCTACTTCGTCTTCCTGGATAGCAGCCTCACGGCCCCCGAGGACGAAGACCTGAAGCGCCAGGGCGTCAGCGGAGAGTTGTGGGCCGTGCATGGCGGGGGCTTCTACCACCCGGTCAAGTTTGCGGTGTCCCCACCCAAATTGCCGCATCACCTGCACTGGTTCTTCTGGGAAAGCTACAGCACCTGGCTGACGGGCTTTTCGCTGTTCACCGTGTCCTACCTCTGGAGCGCGGGCACTTATCTGATCGACAAGACGGTGATGGACTGGTCGCCGGCCATGGCGGTAACGGCGGCACTGGGGTTCCTGGTGGCGTTCTGGCTGGCCTACGACACCATCTGCCGCACCCTGGGTGAGCGCAAGGATGGCGATGGCATTGTGGGTGCCCTGGTGCTCATTCTGGTGTGTGCGGCTGCCTGGCTGGCCTGCCACTGGTTTGCGGGGCGTGCCGCTTTCCTGCTGATGGGTGCCATGATTGCCACCACCATGAGTGCCAACGTGTTCTTCTGGATCATCCCCGGCCAGCGCGCCATGGTAGCCAGCATCAAGGCCGGCCAGCCGGTGGACCCCATCCACGGCAAGCGCGGCAAGCAGCGCAGCGTGCACAACACCTACTTCACGCTGCCGGTGCTGTTTGCCATGCTCAGCAACCACTACAGCTTCACCTACACCCATCCGCAGAACTGGCTGGTGCTGGTGCTGATGATGTTTGCGGGTGCTGCCATCCGCCAGTTTTTCGTGATGCGCCACAGCTACAAGCTGGGCCGGAATCCACATCCGTGGAAGTACGCGGCGGTCGGTGTGGTGGCCATCGTGGCAGTGATCGTCTGGCTCAAGCCTGCCCTCGCTGCTCCGGTTGCGCAAGCGGCTGCGCCCACGGCACAAGGCACCGCCGGTGCGCCCGGCGGGCCTATCGGCTACAAGACCTTGCAGCCTATCCTGGCGCAGCGCTGCTACATGTGCCACGGCGAGCAGGTGCAGATGAAGGGCGTGCGCCTGGACTCACCCGAAGGCGTTGCCAAGCATGCGCAAATGGTCTACCAGCAAGCGGTGGTGACGCGCATCATGCCCATGAACAACGCTACCGGCATCAGCGACGCCGAGCGCGGCATGATCAAGCAGTGGTTCGAGTCCGGCGCGCACACCGACTGAAGCGGCTACGGCACATCAGTTGCCGCAAAGCTGAAGCGCCAGCGCGTTGTGCCGCTCCACCAGCGGCCCCAGGTCCACGGTGGCAAGTTGCCCCTGGCGCACCACCACCTTGCCGTTGACCACCGTGTAGTCGGTCTGCGGGCTGCCGCACAGCAGCAGCGCACCTACCGGGTCATGCACGGCGCCGCCTGCAAACGACAGGGTTTGCAGATCAAACAGCACCAGGTCGGCGCACATGCCCACTTGCAGACTGCCGATGTCCTTGCGCCCCAGCACCTCGGCACCGCCACGCGTGGCCATGTGCAGCACGTCACGCGCAGTCATCTCTGCCGGCCCCAGGTCGCAACCGAAGAAGGTCTTGCGTTCGCCTGACGGCAGGGTTCTTTCTTCTGCTGGTTGCATGGCGCGTCCCACACGGGCCAGCAGCAAGGCCTGGCGCGCTTCATTGACCATGTGGGCTGCATCGTTGCTGGCGCAGCCATCCACGCCCAGGCCCACAGGCACGCCGGCATCGAGCATGCGGCGAATGGGTGCAATGCCGCTGGCCAGACGCATGTTGCTGCAGGGGCAATGGGCCACGCCAGTGCGCGTGGCGGCAAACAGGCTGATGCCTTCGTCGTCCAGCTTGACGCAGTGCGCGTGCCAGACATCGTGGCCCAGCCAGCCCAGGTCCTGCGCGTACTGCGCGGGCGTGCAACCGAACTTCTCCCGGGAGTAGGCCAGGTCATGGTCGTTCTCGGCCAGGTGGGTGTGCAGCCGCACCCGATAGCTTCGCGCCAGCTCGGCAGAGAGGCGCATCAGGTCGCGGCTCACGCTGAAGGGGGAGCACGGTGCCACCGCAACGTGGGTCATGGCGCCGAAGCTGCCGTCGTGGTGTGTTTCGATGACGCGCTGCGTGTCCTTCAGGATGAAGTCTTCCTCTTCCACCACGCGGTCCGGCGGCAGGCCGCCCTTGCTCTGGCCCACGCTCATGCTGCCGCGTGTGGCAACAAAACGCATGCCGATGGCGCGCGCGGCTTCGATGCTGTCGTCCAGTCGCACGCCGTTGGGGTAGATGTAGAGGTGGTCGCTGCTGGTGGTGCAGCCGGAGAGCAACAGTTCGGCCATGGCCACCTGGGTGGAGACATGAATCATCTCGGGCGTGAGCCCAGCCCACAGCGGATACAGACCTTGCAGCCAGCCAAACAGCTCGGCGTTCTGAACGGCAGGAATGGCCCTGGTCAGGCTCTGGTACATGTGGTGGTGGGTGTTCACCAGACCGGGGGTCACCAGGTGTTGGCGGGCATCAATCACCTCGTCTGCCTGCAATGCCTCAGGTGGCATGGCAGCCGCGGGGCCTATGGCTTCGATGCGGTTGTCGCGAATATAGATAGACGCGTTTTTCAGCTCAGAGCGGTGGTCGTCTTGCGTTGCAACAGTGTGGGCGTTATGGATCAGGAGCGTGGTCATTGGGGTAATGCTTACAAATAGATTAACCAAGAACCGAGGCCGAATCCCACTGAAAACGGTTGGTTTCCAGAGGCGAGCGCCGCGTTGCCGTGCGTACCGGGCTGTGCCACGCAATCATAGCGCGCTGCCGCTTTTCATTAGATGTTTGATATTTCTCAATGTAGCTCCAGCGCCAACGCGGCACAGTTGCCCCCATGCTAGTTAACCAAAACGATTTTGTTTCTGCGTACCCAACCCAGTTGGTGGCGCCCGGCGCGACCTTGTTGCGGCGCTCGGTCGCGGCAGACAAGGTCATATTTGTTGAGTCTGGCCGTGTGGTGCTAGGCATCGCCGCCCCGGATCAGATCTGTCTTGAAACACAGACTCCCGGCGCAAAGACGATGGAGCACCAGCTGGGCACAGTGGTGGGCCCGTCCTGGCTGGAGGTCAATGCCGCGGTGCTGGGTTTGCCGAGCGCAGTGGACGCACAAGCCGAAACTGAAGTGGTGCTACACAGCGTTCCCTTGGAAGATTTTCGTGCGCTGATCACTGGCGGCTCACCAGCAGCCCATGCCATATTGATCGACGTGGCCCGTGCCCATCGACAGCAAACCGAATTGGCTGTGAGCCGTCTAGCCAAGGATGCAGAAGCGCGTTGTGCCGAATGGCTGTTGCGCCACGCAGAGTCAAGTGACAAGGGTGTGTGCTCTGTGAAGCTGCAGCAACGCAAGCGCCTGATTGCCGCACAACTGGGCATTGCTCCTGAAACACTTTCGCGCGTGCTGCGCCACCTGCGCGAACGGAGCCTGATCAGCGGATCAGGCCGCATCGTCAACCTGGTGGACCCAGGCGGACTGCGCTCGCTGGCCGGCGTCTAAGCGCCCAGCGCTTTCAACACATTTTCCGCAGTGGCAGGTGCCGTGAGATGCACCACGCCACCGTCTGCGCGCGCCTGTTCCACCGCGTGGCGCAGAGCCTCATACACGCTGATGGCCAGCATGAACGGGGGCTCGCCCACGGCCTTGCTGCCAAACACGTTGTCTTCGCGGTTGGGTTCGGGCCAGAGCGCCACCATGAAGTGCTGCGGCACGTCGCCTGCTGTTGGAATCTTGTAGGTGCTGGGGGCGTGGGTGCTGAGGTAGCCCTTGTCGTTCCACACCAGTTGCTCCGTCGTGAGCCAGCCCATGCCTTGCACAAAGCCGCCTTCGATCTGGCCCACATCAATGGCCGGATTGATGCTGTGGCCCACGTCATGCAGGATGTCCACCTTGAGCACCTTGCTCTCGCCGGTGAGCGTGTCGATGGCCACTTCAGTGCAGGCCGCACCATAGGCAAAGTAGTAGAACGGGCGACCAGTGAGGGTGACCTTGTCGTAATGGATTTTGGGTGTGCGGTAGAAGCCATCGCTCCAAAGCTGGATGCGGTTGGCGTAGGCCAGATGCACGACTTCATCAAAGCTGCGCGTGACGGTGGGCGAATGCACTTGTCCGCCCGCAAAGCGGATGGCACCGGCGCCGCAGCCATCCAGGCCGCAGACAAAGGCTGCCAGATTGTCACGCACGTGGCGCGCTGCGAATTGGGCGGCGCGGCCATTCAGGTCCGTGCCGGCCGATGCAGCCGTGGCTGAGGCATTGGCCACCTTGCTGGTATCGCTGGCCGTGGCCATGACACGCTCAAACGGAATGCCCAACTCATCCGCAACGATCTGCGAGACCTTGGTGTGCAGGCCCTGGCCCATTTCGGTCCCACCGTGGTTGACCTGCACGCTGCCGTCCGTGTAGACGTGCACCAGCGCACCGGCCTGATTGAACAGGGTGGCGGTGAAGCTGATGCCGAACTTCACTGGCGTGATGGCAATGCCGCGCTTGAGGACGGGGCTGGCGCTGTTCCAGGCCTCAATGGCGGCGCGGCGCTTGCGGTAGTCGCTGCTTTTTTCCAGGGTAGTGATGAGGGGGAGCAGGATGTTGTCCTCCACCTTCATCTGGTAATGGGTGGTGTCGCGCTTGCCACTGCCGTCGGTCAGTGCCTCGTCACTGTAGAGGTTGCGCAGGCGCACATCCAGCGGGTCCATCTTCAGGTGGCGGGCGATATTGCCCATGATGGTTTCGATCAGGATCACGCCTTGCGGACCACCGAAGCCGCGGAAAGCCGTGTGGCTCTGGATATGGGTCTTGCAGCGGTAGGACGCGATGTCCACATGTTCCAGGTAGTAGGCGTTGTCGCTGTGGAAGATGGCGCGGTCGGCCACCGGGCCGGACAGGTCGGCACTGAAGCCGCAATTGGCCGCCATCATCAGTTGCAAGGCAGTAAGGCGACCACTGTCGTCAAAGCCCGCGGTGTACTCGTATGCAAACGGGTGGCGCTTGCCGGTGACCATGAAGTCGTCGTCGCGGTCCAGCCGCAGCTTGATGGCTTGGCCCACTTTTTTGGCGGCCACTGCGGCCCACACCGCCAGATGGCCGGCCTGGGTTTCCTTGCCGCCAAAGCCGCCACCCATGCGGCGGCATTCCACCCGCACGGCGTGGTTGTCCACACCCAGGGCGTGCGCCACCCAGTGCTGCACTTCGCCCGGATGCTGGGTGCTGCTGTACACCGTCCACTGGTTCTGCTCCATGGGCAGCACATAAGCCACCTGACCCTCCAGGTAGAAGTGTTCCTGGCCGCCCACTTCCAGCGTGCCGCTCAGGGTGTGTTGCGCCTTCTTGAGGCCGGCTGCCGCATCGCCGCGACGCACATGCACCGGTGGCAGCACATAGCTCTTGGCCGCCAACGCCTCATGCACCGTCAGGATGGCAGGCAGGGGCTCGATATCCAGCGTGACCTTGCGGGCGGCGCGGCGCGCCTGCATGGTGGTCTTGGCAATCACCAGACCGACCACCTGGCCGATGAACTGCACGGTGTCGGTGGCAAACACGGGTTCGTCTCCGGCAAAGGCGGCCAGTATGGGGTCACCGGGAATGTCCGCGGCGAGGATGACGTCCACCACGCCTGGCATGGCCAGCGCCGCACTGATATCGACCCCCTTGAGTCGTCCATGGGGCTGGTTGGACAGGATGGGGGCTGCGTGCAGCGTGCCACGCACCTCGGGCAGGTCATCGATGTAATGCACTGCGCCGGCGACCTGCGCAGCCGCACTTTCATGGGGAAGCGAATGCCCGGCGGCAGACTGCGCTGCTTGTGCGGCGACGGAAGGGTTCTTGCTCATGCTGCGGCTCCTTCCAGTGCCAGGGATTCCAGTGAACAGTCCGGCGTGTTCAGGCCCTCCAGCCAGAAACGCTGCAGCAGATTGCCCAGCACTTCGCTGCGGTAGGTGGCCGATGCGCGCATGTCGCTGATCGGATTGAATTCTGCTCGCAGCACGCCCATCGCCTGCTGCACAGTATCCAGGGTCCAGGGTTTTCCAAGCAGGGCGGCCTGTGTCTTGTGGGCGCGTACCGGGGTGGCTGCAACGCCGCCCACGCCGATGGACGCGTGGGTCACCACACCCTTTTCCACGTGCAGGTTGATGGCCAGGCACACGGCAGAGATGTCATCCTCGAAGCGCTTGGAAATCTTGTAGGCCCGGGAGAATTCGGCCTTGCTGCCCTTGGGCACCTTGATCCAGGCCAGCACCTCATCCGGGGTCATCACGTTCTTGCGGTAGCCGATGTACAGGTCTTCCAGCCGCAGCTCGCGGTGGCCCCGTGCGCTCATCAGAACCACGTTGGCACCCAGCGCAATCAGTAGCGGCATGGAGTCGCCAATCGGAGAGCCGTTGGCCACATTGCCGCCCAGGGTTCCGGAATTGCGCACCGGCAGTCCCGCAAATCGGTGCGCAAAGCTGGCCAGTTGGGGGCGGTCAGCCACCAGAGCTGCAAACGCATCCGCCAGGGTGACGGCGGCTCCGATGGCCATGTGGTGCCGGTAGTGCTCCACCCGGCGCAGCTCCTTGACCCGGGTGACGTCCAGGATGCGGGGAAACTGCATGTGCATCTTGTTGATCCACAGCCCCACATCGGTACAACCCGCGACCAGTTGCGCCTCTGGGTGGCGAGCCCGCAGTTGCAGCAAGTCCTGCAGGCGCGTGGGAAGCAGATAGCCGGGGGCCGATTCTGCTTTGGTCGGAGAGGGCTTGGCCTTGGTCTGGGTTGCCATGCGGCGCAAGCCTTGCAGTACCTCGGCTTCATTGACCTTGACCGCAGGCAGCTGTTGCATGGCCTGGGCAGCGTCCAGAATCGGACGGTAGCCGGTGCAGCGGCACAAGTTGCCCGAAAGGGCGCCCTGCGCCTGCTCGCGGCTGATGGGCTGCCCGGCCTTTTGCTCGTACAGACCGAACAGGCTCATCACAAAACCGGGGGTGCAAAAGCCGCATTGCGAGCCGTGGCACTGCACCATGGCCTGCTGCACCGGATGCAGTGCGCCTGGCGCACTGCCAATGTCCTCCACGGTCCAGAGCGCCAATCCGTCCACCGAATGGGCAGTGCGGATGCAGCTGTTGATGGCCTTCATCTCCAGCTTACCGTTCTTTTCTTCACCAATCACCACGGTACAGGCGCCGCAGTCGCCTTCACCGCACCCCTCTTTGGTGCCGGTGCAATGCAAGTCTTCGCGCAACAGATCCAAAAGAGTGCGGTTGGTTTCTGCGTTCAGTTGGACGATCTGGCCGCGGCGCAGAAATCGAATAGGTTGGGGGGTCATGCTAGGTTCCTCGTGCGGGAGGGTAAATCGGGAGATTGCCACAATCCATACGCATTAGCATATGGCACCCATCAGCACGCACGTATGAGAGACCAAAACCTTTTCGACAAGATAGACCTTCATCTGATAAGGATCCTCCATACCGTGTTGACAGAGCGCAGTGTTTCACGAGCCGCCGTCCGCCTGGGCATGCACCAGCCGGCGGTCAGCAGCGCGCTCAAACGACTGCGGGATTTTGCGGGCGACCCACTTTTGGTGCGTTCCGGTTCCGGAATGGTGCCTACCGTTGCGGGTCAGCGCATGCTGGAACCAGCAGCCAGCATTTTGCGTGCCGCCCAGATGCTGTTCTCGGAAGCGCGGGGCTTTGAGGCGGCCCGGGCCCAGGATACCTTTCGCGTAGCGGCTTCGGATTACCTGGACCCGCTGTTCCTGCCGCAACTCGTGGCAGAGATCAAAGGCCAGGCACCTTCCTGCGAAATTGAAATCCATCCGCTCTCACCCGCCGCCGACTACCGGACCCAGTTGGCGCAGGGGGAGGTGGATGTAGTCATTGGAAACTGGCTGTCTCCGCCGCAGGACTTGCACCTGGGCCGCCTGTTCAGCGATGAGGTGGTGTGTCTGGTGTCGGACAAGCATCCGGCAGTACGGCGGGGCTGGGACCAGGAATCCTGGCTGAACGTGGAGCACATCGCACCGGGTGCCACCCATCCGGGCGCCAAAGGATTTGTCGATGGGCATCTGGCCTCGCTGGGCCTGCAGCGGCACATCGTCGCGCGATGCCCTTACTTCGGATTGATCCCTGGTATGGTGGCATCAACCTTGCTGGTGCTGACCACCGGACGGCAGTATTGCGAACGCTTTGTGAACACGCTGCCGGTCCGGATATTGCCCTGCCCGATTGTGTTTCCGACCATGATGTACTACCAGCTTTGGCATGAACGCACCCACGCTTCCGAGTCTGGACGCTGGTTGCGGGAAAGAGTCAAGTCTGCCGCAGCGAAGCTTCGAAAATAAGAAGGAAATAGCACACGATGACGCATCCCCGATTGCAGCTCTTTGGCATCACCAAGGCCTATCCGGGCGTGGTGGCCAACAGCGACGTCTCCCTCACCGTTATGCCCGGCGAAACCCATGCGGTGCTGGGTGAAAACGGTGCCGGCAAATCCACCCTGATGAAGATCATCTACGGTTCAGTCAAACCCGACGCCGGAGAGATCCGCCTGAACGGCCAACCGATCCACATCCGCAATCCCAAGGAAGCGCGGGCCAATGGCATCAGCATGGTGTTCCAGCACTTCAACCTGTTCGACACCATGACGGTGGCAGAGAACGTCTGGCTGGGCCTCACCCGCACTTCGCTGGAGCAGGTGACCGCGGCCATCGTGGCCAAGGCCGAGGAATACGGGCTGGATATTGACCCGGCGCGCCCGGTCCATACCCTGAGCGTGGGTGAAATGCAGCGGGTCGAAATCATTCGCGCTCTGTTGACGCGCCCGGAGCTGCTGATTCTGGATGAACCTACATCGGTGCTGACGCCGCAGGCCGTGGAAAAACTCTTCGTGGTGCTCAAGCAGTTGTCGTCGGAGGGCTGCAGCATCCTTTACATCTCGCATAAGCTGCACGAGATCCGCGAGCTCTGCACGGCCTGCACCGTGTTGCGCGGCGGCAAGGTCACCGGTGTGTGCAATCCGCAGGAGGAAAGCAATGCCTCGCTGTCGCGCCTGATGATTGGAGCGGAGCCGCCGCAACTGCAGCACGTTGCCCAGCCTACGGGTGAGGCCCGCTTGACGGTACGCAACCTGAGTTTGCCGCGTGAAGATCAGTTCGGCGTGGATCTGGAAGGTATCAACCTGGAAGTGCGTGCCGGTGAGGTAGTGGGCATTGCTGGCGTTTCGGGCAACGGCCAGAAGGAATTGCTGTATGTGCTCTCCGGAGAAGATTGCCGCTCTCCCGCGGGCAGCATTCGGATGGGCGACAAGGATGTGTCGTCCGTACATCCGGGCGGGCGGCGCAAGCTGGGCCTGCACTTTGTGCCGGAGGAGCGCCTGGGGCGTGGCGCAGTGCCTACGCTGAGTCTGGCCCACAACCTGCTGCTCACGCGCACGGGTTCCATCAAATACCCCGGCTTTGCCGGTGGCTGGATTCAGGTGAAGAAGCTCGAAGAGCACGCGGCCAGCATCATCAAGTCTTTCAATGTGAAGGCCAACGGGCCCACCGCGGTGGCGCGCTCGCTGTCGGGCGGCAACCTGCAGAAATTCATTGTGGGCCGCGAAATCGATGCCAAGCCCACGCTGTTCATTGTGTCGCAGCCCACCTGGGGTGTAGACGTGGGTGCGGCGGCACAAATTCGCGGTGAAATCCTGGCCATGCGCGATGCCGGATGTGCGGTGCTCGTGGTGAGTGAAGAGCTGGAAGAACTGTTCGAGGTGAGCGACCGCATGCACGTGATAGCGCGTGGCAAGCTGTCGCCTTCGATACCGATTGCAGAGGCGACCGTGGAAAAGATTGGCGAATGGATGAGTGGTTTGTGGTCAACAGAGGAGGGCCCCGACGCCGGGCCGCCCCAAGGCGGGGCAGCCCCCCTCGGGGGGGCTGCGACCCGCGCAGCGGCGGAGCGTGGGGGGCAACATCATCATGCTTAAGCTGGAAGCCCGTCCCCAGCCGTCCAGTTTCTGGAGTTATGGCTCGCCCTTGCTGGCCCTGTTGTGCACCGTGGTGATCGGTGTGATCCTGTTCGTGCTGCTGGGCAAGGACCCGGTGCGCGGTCTGCAGATATTCTTCTGGGATCCGCTCAAGTCCGGCTACGCGCTGGGCGAATTGGTGGTCAAGGCGACACCGCTGCTCCTGATCGCATTGGGGCTGGCAGTCTGCTTTCGCTCCAATGTCTGGAACATCGGTGCCGAAGGCCAGTACCTGATTGGCGCGGTGGCTGCCAGCGGCGTGGCGCTGCTGGCCGACAAGACTAGCAGCACGTTGATCGTCATTCCCATCTTGTTGGCGGGCGTGCTGGGTGGCATGCTGTGGGCCGGAATCGCGGCGCTGCTCAAGGACCGTTTCAATACCAATGAAATCCTGGTCAGCCTGATGCTGGTGTATGTGGCCATCCAGGTGCTGGGCTACCTCGTTTACGGTCCCTGGAAGGACCCCAATGGCTACAACTTCCCACAGACCAAGAACTTTGAGCTGGCAACCCACATTCCGCGGCTGTTCAACGGCTCGCGCATGACGATAGGTGTGCTGTTTGCACTGGTGGGCGTGGCGGGCATGTGGGTGTTCCTGTTTCGCACGCGGGCAGGTTTTGCGCAGCAGGTGGGTGGACTGGCACCGGCGGCATCGCGCTACGCAGGCTTCTCTTCACGTGGCGCCTTGTGGACTGCGTTTCTCATCTCCGGCGGTATGGCCGGGCTGGCCGGTGCGCTGGAAGTTGCAGGCCCGATCGGCCAGCTCACACCCTATGTGCCGGCAGGCTACGGGTTTGCCGCCATCATCGTGGCCTATGTGGGGCGCTTGCACCCGGTAGGCATGATGTTCTCGGCCATTCTGATGAGCATGTTCTATATCGGCGGTGAACTGGCGCAATCGCGACTGGGCCTGCCCAAGTCCTTGACCGGTGTGTTCCAGGGCTTGCTGTTGTTTACCCTGCTGGGGTGCGACACGCTGGTGAATTACCGTCTGGTGTGGAAGCGCACCGTTGGAGCCAAATAATGGATTCTTCCTACGCACTGCTGATTGCGGCCACGCTGAATGCGGGCACCGTGCTGGCGATTGCCTCGCTGGGTCTCTTGATCAATGAAAAGGCCGGTATCGTGAACCTGGGTGCCGAAGGCGTCATGCTTTGCGCGGCGATTGCCGGGTTCGCCACGGTGGTGGCCACGGGCAGTGACCTGATGGGTTTTCTGGCTGGCATTGCCGTGGGCGCCCTGATGGCGGGTGTCTTCGGGGCACTGGTGATCTGGCTCAACACCAACCAATACGCCACCGGACTGGCCCTGAGCCTGTTTGGCTCCGGTTTCTCTGCGTTTGCGGGCATTCGCTACGTGCAGGAAAAAATCCCCGAGCGGCCCCAGTTTGAAATTCCCTTCCTGTCGGACATTCCCTTTGCGGGCCCCGCGCTGT
The DNA here is from genome assembly GCF_058801025.1 of Rhodoferax sp. GW822-FHT04A08. NCBI lineage: Bacteria > Pseudomonadati > Pseudomonadota > Betaproteobacteria > Burkholderiales > Comamonadaceae > Rhodoferax > Rhodoferax sp. GW822-FHT04A08. The sequence goes on along the minus strand of NZ_JBXAMW010000011.1, from coordinate 56,423 downwards.
TCAGGCAGCATCCGCTGGTGTACCTCACCGTGGTGTTTGCCGGTGTGCTGATCTGGTTCCTCTACCGCACCCGTGCGGGGTTGATCCTGCGCAGCGTGGGTGAGAGTCCCGAATCGGCCCATGCACTGGGCTATCCGGTACGGCTGATACGCCTGGGCGCAGTGATGGCCGGCGGCGCCCTGTGTGGCCTGGCGGGTGCCTATATCTCCATCATCTATACGCCCCTGTGGGTGGAGGGCATGGTGGCCGGCAAGGGCTGGATTGCGCTGGCGCTCACCACCTTCGCCACCTGGCGTCCGGCACGGGTTTTGCTGGGTGCCTATCTGTTTGGAGGCGTGACCATGTTGCAGTTCCATTTGCAGGGCATTGGGGTGGATATTCCAAGCCAGTTCCTGAGCATGTTGCCGTACCTGTCCACCATCGTGGTGCTGGCACTGATTTCGCGTAACCCACGCTGGATTCGTATTAACATGCCAGCTGCCATTGGCAAGCCGTTCTACCCGGGCTCCTGATTTCCCAACCGTAAGACTCCGTTTTTTAAAGAAGGAATAGACATGACAGATTTGCAGAAACGTTCGTTGCTGAAAATAGCGGCGCTGGGCGCTGTAGCTAGCGCCGTGCTGGTTGGCTGTGGCAAAAAGGAAGAAGCGCCTGCGCCGGCACCAGCCCCCGCTCCGGCCGCTTCTGCTCCTGCTCCCAAGCCCGAGCCACTGAAGATCGCCTTCGCCTACGTCGGCCCTGTGGGCGACGGTGGCTGGACCTTCGCACATGACTCCGCCCGCAAGGCACTCGAAAAGGAATTTGGCGACAAGATCGTCACCTCCTTCGTGGAAAACGTGCCCGAGTCTGCCGATGCTGAACGTGTCATCCGCGACATGGCGACCCAAGGTAACAAGCTGATCTTCGGCACCACCTTTGGCTACATGGAAACCATGCTCAAGGTCGCTCCTGACTTCAAGGACGTGAAGTTCGAGCACGCCACCGGCTACAAGACCGCTGACAACCTGCGCACCTACGACAGCCGCACCTATGAAGGTGCCTACATGGCTGGTGTGATCGCCGGCAAGATGACCAAGAGCAACGTGCTGGGCGTCGTGGCTTCCGTGCCAATTCCTGAAGTGATCCGCAACATCAACAGCTTCACCTTGGGCGCGCAAAGCTCCAATCCCAAGATCAAGACCAAGGTGGTGTGGGTGAACGAATGGTTCAATCCGCCCAAGGAAACCGAAGCCGCTACCTCGCTGATCAATGGCGGTGCGGACATCCTGTTCCAGAACACCGACTCTCCCGCGGTTCTCAAGACTGCACAGGACAAGGGCAAGCGCGCATTCGGCTGGGACTCTGACATGACTGCCTATGGTCCCAAGGCTCACCTGGCTTCCAGCGTCATTAACTGGACTCCCTACTACATCAAGGCCACCAAGGATGTGCTGGAAGGTACCTGGACGACCGGCCAAAGCTGGTGGGGTGTGAAGGAAGGCGCGATCGACATCGTCTCTATCGCTGAAGACGTGCCTGCCGAAACCAAGGCCAAGATCGACGAAGTCAAGAAGGGCCTGACCGACGGCTCCTTCGCCATCTGGAAGGGCCCCATCACCGACAACACCGGCAAGGTGCAGCTGAAGAAAGACGAAGTGGCTGATGACAAGTTCCTGGGTGGTCTGAATTTCTACGTCAAGGGCGTGGAAGGCAAGATCCCCGGCGGCAAGTAATCCATTGGGTCGCTGACAAGGGCCGCCTTCGAGCGGCCCTTTTTGATTGGGCAGACAGACAACATGATGGAAAAAGAACTGTGGCATCCGGTGGCGCTTCGCGAGTCGGTCACCGGCGCGCCCCTGGCTGGCGTTCTGCTGGCGCAGCCGCTGGTGCTCTGGCGCGATGGACAGGGCAGGGTGCAGGCCTGGGCTGACCAATGCCCGCACCGCGGCGCCCGCCTGTCGCTGGGGCGGGTCTGCGAAGGCCGGCTGGAGTGTCCCTACCATGGCTGGCAGTTCGATGCCGTAGGCCAGTGTGTGCACGTGCCCGCGCTGCCGCAGTTTGTTCCACCCGCTACGCATGCTGTCAAAACCTTTGCCTGTACCGAGCGCAATGGCTTGGTCTGGGTGCGTCTGGCCGGATCGGGGGACGCAGCCTTGCCCGCATTCGCAGCAGAAGACGACGCGCAGTTGCGCAAGGTCAACTGCGGCCCGTATGACGTGGCCGCCAGTGCGCCGCGCATCATCGAGAACTTTCTGGACATGGCGCACTTTGGCTTTGTCCACGAGGGCTGGCTGGGCAGCCGCGACGTTGCGCAAATTGCCGAATACGCCGTTGAGGCAACGCCCACTGGCTTGCGCGCTACCGGCTGCAAGGCCGTGCAGCCGCAGAGCAACCTGCACTCCACGACGGCTGCGGAAGTGGCCTATACCTACGAGGTGACTGCACCCTACACGGCGCAGCTCACCAAGGTGCCCGACGCGGCCAGCGTGGCATTGCAGGGTTACCGCGAGTCGATCGGTCTGTTCATCTGCCCAGTGACTCCCGAGCAAAGCCGGGTCTGGTTCCGGCTGGCCGTGGCCGATTTCACCTCCCCCGACCAGGTGCTGCGCGATTTCCAGCACACCATCTTCACGCAGGACCAGCCGGTGCTGGAGTCGCAGAGCCCGAAGCGCCTGCCGCTGGATTTGCGTGCAGAAGTACATACTGCGGTGGACAAGGCATCTTCCGCCTATCGCCGCTTCTTGAAGCAGCAAAACGTTTCCTTTGGAGTTATCCCATGAACCCTGTGCGCACAGTCAAACCGGTGGCTGCTGATCGCATGCCCGCGCTTCTGCGTGCCATGCCCAAGGCCGAACTGCATATGCATATCGAGGGCTCGCTGGAGCCCGAGCAGATGTTTGCCTTTGCCCAGCGCAATGGCGTGGCGCTGAAATTTCCCAGTGCACAGGCGGTGCGCGAGGCCTACGTGTTCGACAATCTGCAGAGCTTTCTGGACATCTACCACGCGGGCACGCTGGTGCTCAAGACCGAGCAGGACTTCTACGACATGGCTTGCGCCTACCTGCAGCGCGCGCAGGCCGACAACGTCACCCACACAGAGCTGTTTTTCGACACACAGACCCATACTGGCCACGGCCTGAGTGCCGAGATCGTGGTCAACGGACTGCATCGCGCCTGCATGGACGCGCCTGCCAAGTTCGGCATGACGGCGTCTCTCATCCTGTGCTTCTTGCGCCACTTGAGCGAAGAAGAGGCTTTCGAGTGCCTGGAGCAGGTGCAACCGCTGCGCGACAAGATAGTGGGCATTGGCCTGGCCAGCAGCGAAGTCGGCCATCCACCGGAGAAGTTCGCCAAGGTGTTTGCGCGTGCACGCCAGTTGGGCTACCGCCTGGTCGCCCATGCGGGTGAAGAGGGCCCGCCGGCCTATATCTGGAGCGCGCTGGATGTGCTCAAGGTGGAGCGCATCGACCATGGCGTGCAGTCCATGCAGGACAAGGCCCTGATGCAGCGCCTGGCCCAGGACCGCATTCCGCTCACCGTGTGCCCGCTGTCCAACCTCAAGCTCTGCGTGTATCCATCGCTGACGCAGCATGCCATTGGCCGCATGCTGGAAGCCGGCATGGTGGCCACCATCAATTCCGACGACCCGGCCTATTTCGGCGGCTACATCAACGAGAACTTCACCCAGACCTTTTCAGCATTGCAGTTGGGCGCGCAACAGGCCTACCAGCTCGCGCTCAACAGCTTCGACGCTAGCTTCATCGAGCCCAGTGAGCGCGCGCGGCATATCGACAAGCTGAATGCAGTGTTTGACTCCTTCCAGTAAATTGGCAGCCATGAAAGCCTATCGCGCCTCCCTGCTCTGGTTCGCTCCCCACAGCGAGGGCCCGGTGCAGGCCCTGTACGAAGAAGACGGCATGCTGGTGGTGGGGCCGGATGCCAAGGGTCTGCAGGTCGTGCAGGCCATCGGTCCCTGGCGCGAGGTGTCGGGCCGCTACGCACATGTGCCGGTCGAAGACCTGCGCGGGCGCATCATTGCCCCGGGCTTTGTGGACCTGCATGTGCACTTCCCGCAAACCAATGTGATCGGCTCGCCCGCCAGCGGCTTGTTGCCCTGGTTGGAGAACTACACCTTCCCCGAGGAAAAGCGCTTTGCCTCCATCGAGCACGGCGCCGAGGGCGCGCAGTTCTTTGTGGACGAGCTGCTGCGCAACGGTGTCACCACGGCGCTGGCTTTTGCAACCTCGCACACGGCCTCGGTCAACGCGCTGTTTGCCGAAGCGCAGGCGCGGAGCATGCGCATGATCACCGGCCTGTGCCTGATGGACCGCCATGCACCGGCCGACCTGCTGAACCAGCAGTCCGCTGGCGGCCATGTGGACGCCACTCTGCAAAGCCTGATGGACAGCGAGGCGCTGATCCACCACTGGCACGGCAAGGACCGCCTGGGCTACGCCATCACGCCACGCTTCGCTCCTACCAGCACCGACGCGCAATTGCGCGGGGCAGGGGAGCTGGCCGCACGCTACAGCGACGTCTGGATCCAGTCCCACGTGGCTGAGAACAAGGACGAGATCGCCTGGGCACGCGAACTGTTTCCCCAGTCCCGCAGCTACCTGGCCACCTATGCCGACTTCGGCCTGATGCGCGAGCGCGCGGTGTATGCGCACTGCATCCACTTCGACGACGATGACCGCGCCCTGATGCGCGATACCGGCTCCAGTGCCGCCATCAGCCCAACCAGCAACCTGTTCCTAGGCAGTGGCTTCTTCGATTACGAAGGCGCCGACCGCGTCGGCTTTGGCTACGGCCTGGCCAGTGACGTAGGCGGCGGCACCAGCTTCAGCCCGTTCCACACCATGCTGGCGGCCTACTACGTGGGCCGCGAAGGCCAGACCAAGCCAGGGTTGTCCTTATCACCGCAGCACCTGTGGTGGCAGCACACGGCGGGAGCAGGGCAGGTCCTGGGCGTCAAGAACGAAGCCGGGCAGTCGATTGTTGGCAATCTGCTACCAGGCTGCGAGGCGGACTTTGTGGTGCTCAATCCCAAGGCCACGCCGTTGCTGGCGCGCAAGACGGCGCTGGCCTCCAATCTGGATGAGTTGCTGTTCTCCATGATTGTGTTGGGGGATGACCGGTTAGTTGAGCGCACGGTGATTTCGCAAGGGCCTTCGGCGTAATCAGACGAACAACCCTCTTGGCTATTGCCACTGCGTACAATCAAGCCCCCTACAGGAGTTGAGCCCCATGAGCATCAAGAGCGACAAGTGGATACGCCATATGGCCGAAACCACCGGAATGATTGAACCGTTTGAGCCGGGTCAAATCCGCCAGCGCGACGGCCAGAAAATCATCTCCTACGGCACCAGCAGCTACGGCTACGACATCCGCTGCGCACCCGAATTCAAGGTCTTCACCAACATCCACAGCACCGTGGTCGACCCCAAGAACTTCGACGAAAAAAGCTTCGTCGACTTCCACGACGATGTCTGCATCATCCCGCCCAACAGCTTTGCCCTGGCCCGTACCCTCGAATACTTCCGTATTCCACGCAATGTCCTTACCGTTTGTCTGGGCAAAAGCACCTACGCCCGCTGCGGCATCATCGTCAACGTCACCCCGTTCGAACCTGAATGGGAAGGCTATGTGACCTTGGAGTTTTCCAACACCACACCGCTGCCCGCCAAGATCTATGCCGGTGAGGGCTGCGCCCAAGTGTTGTTTTTTGAGAGCGACAAGGACGACGTCTGCGAGATTTCCTACAAGGACCGCGGCGGCAAATACCAGGGGCAGGTGGGCGTCACGCTGCCCAAGGCCTGATCTGCTGCCAATACCGTTTCGACCAGTCGCTGGCCGAAAACCGGGCATTGGAGGATAATGCGGGTTTGCCCCTAGCCTTGGGGGCGCCCTGCTATCGGATGGATAGCTCACATTTTGGCTATGCCTTAACCGTTTGAATACTGAACTGAATTCCCCCTCTGAGACCGTCTCCCCCGCAGCCAACGCTGCCCCTGAGAGCACCGTCCATTCCAACGTCCTGACCCAGGACACCCCCGTGATGGCTTTTGCCCAGCTGCAGTTGGCTGCCCCTATTGCACGTGCGGTGGCCGAGATGGGCTATGAGTCCATGACGCCGATCCAGGCACAAGCCATTCCCGTGGTGCTCGCCGGGCGCGACGTCATGGGCGCGGCCCAGACTGGAACCGGCAAGACCGCCGCGTTTGCCCTGCCGCTGTTGCAGCGCATGATGAAGCACGAAAACGCTTCCACATCCCCCGCGCGTCATCCGGTGCGCGCCCTGGTGTTGCTGCCCACGCGTGAGCTGGCCGACCAGGTGGCCCAGCAGGTCAAGCTGTACGCCAAGTACACCAACCTGCGCAGCGCCGTGGTGTTTGGCGGCATGGACATGAAGCCGCAGACGCTGGAGCTCAAGGCCGGCGTGGAAGTGCTGGTGGCCACCCCAGGCCGTCTGCTGGACCACATTGAAGCCAAGACCGCCGTGCTTAACCAAGTGGAATACGTGGTTCTGGACGAGGCCGACCGCATGCTGGACATCGGCTTCCTGCCCGACCTGCAGCGCATCCTGTCGTACCTGCCCAAGCAGCGCACTACGTTGCTGTTCTCGGCGACGTTCTCACCCGAAATCAAGCGCCTGGCCAATAGCTACCTGCAAAACCCGACCTCCATTGAAGTGGCGCGTTCCAATGCCACCGCGTCCACCGTGGAGCAGCACTTCTACAGCGTCAACGAAGACAGCAAGCGCCACGCCCTGCACCAGATCCTGCAGAGCCGCGGCATGAAGCAGGCCTTTGTGTTTGTGAACAGCAAGCTGGGCTGTGCCCGACTGGCCCGTTCGCTGGAGCGCGAAGGACTCAAGACTGCAGCCCTGCATGGCGACAAGAGCCAGGACGAGCGCCTCAAGGCACTCGAGGCCTTCAAGAAGGGCGAAGTGGATTTGTTGGTGTGTACCGACGTGGCAGCGCGCGGCCTGGACATCAAGGACGTGCCTGCGGTGTTCAACTTCGACATCCCCTTTAACGCCGAAGACTATGTGCACCGCATCGGCCGTACCGGTCGTGCCGGTGCCTCCGGTCTGGCCGTGAGCTTTGTCGGTGGCAACAACGATGCGCGCCTGGTGGCGGATATCGAAAAGCTCATCAAGAGCAAGATCGAAATCGAGGCGCTGGAGTTCGACGAAGACCTACCCGACATCCGCAAGCAAGGCCGCATCAACGATGGTCGCCGCATGTACCACGAAGACGGTGGCGACAATGGCCGAAGCGAACCGCGCCGTGACGCCCGCCCAGAAGGACGTGGCGATGCGCGCAGCGAGAGCCGTGGTGGCCGCAGCGAAGGCCGACGCGAGTATTCCCGTCCGGCGCCGGCTCCGCGTGATCCGTTCTTCGACAAACCCTATGAAGCACCGGCAGCAGACGCCGCACCTTCCTGGGAGGCTGCAGCCAAGCCAGCGACCCGCAGCATATCGGCCAACATCAAGCCCAAGCGCAAGGTGGCAGCACTGTTCAAGTCGGAGTGACAAACGGGCCCTTGGGGCCCGTTTTGCTGTGCGGCCATTGCGGGCTTATTCGCCCGGCTTTTGCGCCTGCTCGCACTGCACCTGGATTAGTTCCGCATCCCACCCCTGTTGCAGGGGCGTGACGCGCATGGCGCTCAGGCAACCACCCCACACACAGCCGGTATCCATGGACAGCACATCCCCACGGTCGAGATGGCCCAAGGTGGACCAATGGCCGAACGCGACCGTACTCTGCGCCGTGTGGCGTCCGGGCACATCAAACCACGGCATATAGCCTGGCGGGGCGGTCGTGCCGCTTTCTCCGAATTCCATCGTGCCCTGCGGCGTGCAGAAACGCATGCGGGTGAGGGCATTGACCACCACGCGCAGCCGCTCGGCTCCCTGCAGCGCTTCATCCCAGGACGCAGGTGCATTGCCATACATGGTGGCAAAGAAGTCCGCCACCGTATTGGAGCGCAGCGCAGCTTCCACCTCGCGTGCCAGCTCCAGGGTTTGTGCCGCGCCCCATTGCGGCAGCACGCCGGCGTGCACCATCAGCATCTCGCGTCCGCCCCATTGCTCCAGCAGAGCCATGTTCTGGTGGCGCAGCCACTCCAGCATGGCGTGGCGGTCGGGGGCTTGCAGAATGCACTGCAGTGTGTCCTTGCGCCCGGGCTTGCGTGCGCCGTAGGAAACGGCCAGCAGGTGCAGATCATGGTTGCCCAGCAGGCAGCGGGCCGAAGCGCCATAACCCATCAGGCGGCGCAGTACCGCGTCCGACGCCGGGCCGCGGTTGACGAGATCTCCAAGAAGGTAGAGCGTGTCGCGGCTGGGCGAGAAGGATATTTTTTCCAGAAGACGCTGCAATGCGGCATCGCAGCCTTGCAGGTCACCGATCATGTAAAGTGCCATGTCTACATTTTCGCTGAAGGCTGCATGGACTTTTTAGTCATTCTGGTGCTCACGTTGCTCAACGGCGCGTTCGCCATGTCGGAGCTGGCGCTCACCGCCAGCAGGAAAGTACGCTTGCAGACCATGGCCGACGAAGGCGACGCAGGGGCCAAAGCGGCGCTGGAGCTGCTGGACAACCCGACGCAATTTCTCTCTGTCGTGCAGGTGGGTATCACCGGCATCGGCATGTTGAACGCCGTGGTGGGCGAGGCCGCCTTTGGTGACGGTTTGGCAGACGTACTGGAACGTACCTTCGCCTTGTCGCACAAAGCATCCGGCGTGACCTCCACGGTGCTGGTGGTCACGGCCATCACCTTCATCACCATTCTGTTTGGTGAACTGGTACCCAAGCGCATCGGGCAACTCTACCCGGAGCCGGTGGCCCGTGTGGTGTCGCGCCCCATGCTCTGGATTGCGATTGCGGCCAAGCCCTTTGTGCGCCTGCTGTCGCTGTGTACCCATGGCATGCTGCGCTTGCTGCAGATCGACACCAGTGACAACCGCGCCGTGACCGAGGCCGAGATTTCCGCCAGCCTGGAAGAAGGCGTGGACGCCGGCATCATCGAAGAACATGAGCATCAGATGGTGCGCAACGTGTTCCACCTCGATGACCGCACGCTCACCTCCATGATGCTGCCGCGCTCCGACATCGAGTGGCTGGACGCCAGCAGTACCGTGGCCGAAGCGCTGCAACAGGCCAGTGGCGCAGCGGAGAAGAACCCGCACTCCTGGTACCCGGTGTGCCGCGGTTCGCTGGACGACGTGGTGGGGGTGGTCAGTGTGGCGCGCATGCTGGAGCGGGGTGTGCGCTACCCCTACGGCATCGGTGCACTGGTGGAGCCGGCGGTGTATGTGCCCGAGACGTTGACTGGCATGGAACTGATCGAGCAGTTCCGCACCAAGGCCGCCCGCATGGTGTTTGTGGTGGACGAATACGGCGTGGTGCAGGGCCTGATCACGCCTCACGATGTGCTGGAGGCCATTACCGGAGAGCTCAAGCCAGAGGTGCAGGAAGAAGCGTGGGCCACCCAGCAGCCCGACGGCTCCTGGCTGCTGGACGGCCTGATGCCGGTGGCGGAACTCAAGTCGCGTCTGGATATCGAGCAGGAACTGCCCCATGAAGACCGCGGCCGCTACAACACGCTGGCCGGGTTGCTGATGACGGTTTCCGGCCACATGCCTTCAGTGGGCGAAAAAATTGTCTGCGCCCAGTGGCGCTTTGAGGTCAAGGAACTTGATGGTCGGCGCATCGACAAAGCGCTGGCCTGGCATCTGCCCCAGGGGCCTGTCAAGCCCTAGAGGCGACCCGCCAGGCGGTAGGCGGCAATACCAATGCATTCGTGCAGCAGCAGCTCCCACTGCTCCGCGCCGCTACGCAGGGAATAGCTTGTCAGCGGCGTCAGGCCGCCCGTGCGAAAGTCTACCGGATAGGGCGTTACCTTCCAGCCAGCCTTCTCAAAGGTGCGCAGCGAGCGCGGCATGTGCCAGGCGGAGGTCACGAGCAACCAGCGCTTGCTGGTATCCACGCCGGGTAGCTCCTTGGTAAAGAGGGCGTTTTCATAGGTGGTGCGGGATCGGTCTTCCAGCGCAAGGGCCTCTGTAGGCAGTCCCATGCTGGTGAAGAAATTGCGGGCCCGCTCGGCTTCGCTGGGACCGGTGCCAAACAGTTCACCTTCACCGCCGGTGAACACCACCCGCAAGGCAGGATTGCGGCGCCAGAGCGCAAAAGCGGCTGTCATGCGTTCCGCACTGGAGTTGAGCTGAGGCAGCGCATGGTGCGCACTGACCCGGCCTGACTCCAGCGCACCGCCCAACACGATGACGCCCGCATAGCCACTCAGGTCGGCTTGGGCCCCCAGCTCCGGGTACTGGTCTTCCAGTTGGCTGAGCAACGCGTCCGGCAACGTGGTTATGCCACTTAGCGCCAGCAGAACCGTGCCACAGGCCAGCAGTCTGCGGGCAGCACGGGGTTTGTTTTTGCCGAGGTAGCAGGCCAGTGCCAATAGCAGCAATACCCCGTTCAAAGGCTGTGCAAGAAGATTGAGGAGCTTGGAAAAGAACAACATGGGATAAGCTGTAGCCGGATGCTAGCAGCAAGAAAGGCCGATAAAGCGGTCCGTGTCGCCTTCTGGATGCCATATCCGTGCCTCTGCCGATAAAATCTCTACGAACAATCAGAATCGTTCCATGCGCAAAATTTCCGCCAATGAAGATGTCATGACCACCCGCGAAGCCGGGGAAACCCTGGGCGTGGCCGTTCGCACCGTGCAGCTGTGGGTGGAAGCGGGAGTTTTGCCAGCTTGGCGTACTGCGGGTGGACACCGGCGGATTGCCCGAAGCGCTGTCGAAAAACTCATGGCCGAGCGTCAGCACGACCTGAGTCCCGTCAACGGCACCGCAGCAGCGGTTCCCACGGCACTCAAGTTGCTGCTTGTGGAAGACGACCCGCACCTGCTGCGCTTGTTCAGCGGCGTAGTATCCGGTTGGCCGTTCCCGGTGGAGCTGACGACTGCAACCAACGGCTTTGACGGGCTGGTGCGCATTGGCGAGAAGCGTCCGGACATCGTGGTTTCAGACTTGGTCATGCCCGGCATGGATGGATTCGAGATGTTGCGCGCCCTGACCAAGCCCGACTCGGCTTTCGCCGGGCTCAAGTTGCTGGTGATTTCGGCATTGAGCACGGACGAGATCAATGAGCGCGGTGGATTGCCCGAAGGCGTTATCTGTTTTCAGAAGCCTGTGAACTACGCCAAGCTGGAAACCCTGGTGCACAAGCACTTCACCGATAAGCTGCAACGCGTTGCGCTGAACTGAGCCACCGAAGCCTTATCGGGGGCTGTCGGGCTGAGAGGTGTTGCGTACCCGCAGCGCGCCAGGCACCCCGAGCTGCGGATGCAACTGGCCAGCAATCGCCCAACCCAGCAGCAGTGCACATCCTCCCGCGGCAAACACGCCCGACACTGTGGTGAATTGCAGCACTGCCCAGGCCAGCGCCGGCGACAGAATCCCCGACACATCGCGAAAGCTCGAGTACACCGCCGACATTTCCGTGCGTTCCGAAGGTTTAACCGACATCAGGAAGGGTAGACCGGCGCACACATCCAGCAGCACCAGGCAGTAGGACCCCAGAACCAGTATGGCGATGGTGGCCCAGGGCAAGGGCGACACCAGGGTAGCCAGCACAAAGCAGGTTGCGCTGCACAAAAACGCCGTACGCATGGCGCGGCGTACCGAAGTGCTTTGAACCCAGCGGTACATCAGCGGCGCAGCAATCAGGCCCATGTTGGCAAGTGACGTAGCCACACCACCCACCTCATCGCCCAGGCCGTTTTGCACTGCGAAGATGCCCAGATACACAAAGTAGAACCACCAGCCGCACGAGCGTATGACGGCAAACAGCCAGCCACCGATCAGGCGCGGCTGCACAAAGAAGCGCTGCAAATACACCAGTGGATTGGAAGCTCCGGAGCGCTGTCGGGACATGGCGCGCCCATTGCCCAGCCGCAGGTACCAGATGAAACCCAGAATGGCCGCAGCGCCCAACCCAGCCAGCAGGAATGGCGTGCCGTGCCAGACCGGCAGCAGCTGCACCCCCAGCGCCGGGCCCAGCACCCAGCCTGGTGCACCGTAAAACATGCGCAGGGATTCCAGCCGTGCAAAGTCCGTCTTGGACACATGGTCCAGCACATAGGCGTTGAAACAGACAAAGGAAGTGGCCGCTGCCAGGGTGTTGCACATCAGCGCTGCCGTGACCCATTTGCCGCCCAACATGCCAAAGCCAGCCGACACCACATACAGGCTCACACCCAGGGTGTAGACCCAGCGGCGTTGCATATGTTGCGTCAGCAAAGGCACACCCAGCGCCGTGAGCAGCGACAGCACGCCCACCACGAAGTAGATTTCCGACACCACCTGCGCATCATTCCACGCGCGGTACATCAGCAAAGGGTAGGCCGCCAACGTGGCGCCACGCACCAAAGCTTCCAACCCGGCAATCAGCGCAAACTCACGCACGCCCGGTTCAACGGGCGGACGTACAGGTGTGGCGATGGGGGATTCGGAACTCAAGACAGATTGTTTTTTGAGGAAGCAGAAGTATCGCACCGCGGCCGCGCCGCTGTTCAGCGAATAATCGGTATTTTGAAAGAGAAGATTTTGAGCCAAGCCAACAGTCCCTTGCAGGTGCGGGTTTATTGGGAAGACACCGACGCGGGCGGTGTCGTGTTCTATGCTAACTACCTGAAGTTCTTCGAGCGTGCGCGTACCGAGTGGTTGCGTGCACTGGGTGTCTCGCAAAGCGCGTTGCAGGCCGAGCAGGACTGCATCTTTGTCGTGGCGGAAGTGAACCTGCGTTACCTGGCTTCGGCTAGGTTGGATGACCTGTTGAATGTCACCGTGCGGGTAGCGGAGTGTGGCAAGGCATCCATGCTGCTCGAGCAGCAAGCGTGGCGAGACGAAGTGCTGCTGGCCGAAGCGTCGGTCCGAATCGGTTGCGTGAATGCATCCAACCTGCGGCCCCGGCGTATTCCGGAAACCATTCGCCAGCTTTTGTAATCAGGACAGCGGTTTACTTGTCGTCGGGAACCGGGCGGGGCTGTTGCATGATGGCCTCCACCTGTTGCTTGACCTGTTGTGGCGCCTGCTGCAACTGCTGTTGCGAACTCTGTGCAGAACCACCGGTCAATTGCTTCTTGACCAGTACGGACACGATGCCCAGCACGATCAGCAAGCCAACGATTCCCAAAATGCCCTTCATGACGTGCCTTAGGGGGAGGGCTTTATGGATTCAAATGCGGCCCATACCGAATCGCTGAACTTCTCTACGACTTCGGGCTCTGGTACCTCTTCGAAATACACGTTTTGTTTGGCGGCAGCCGCAGGTTCAGATTGCGCTTCAACGGGAACCGGCGGGGTTTCTGTCGCGGGCTTCTTGGGAACCCAGACCCGCTTGATGGGATTGAGCATTTACAGGCTACCTCTTTGCGACTCTTCAAAATCCCGGTTGAAGGCGATTTGTGAATCCTGAAAGTCGTTCCATGCTTCTTCGGAGTCAGACTCAATGGCCTCGGGCACCGGTAAGACGGGTGCAGGTTGCACGGGCGGTGCATCACCGCTTCTGACCAGTTCTTCAAGAAGCGTCTTCAAGTCCTTGTCCATACCAACTCCTGATTTTTATATTGCAGTTGCCAACGCGAGTATAGGTAATTCACACACTTTTACCTCCCGTGTTTCCAATTTTTACATACGGTTGACGCTGGCGGCTTACGATGCGCTTAGGCAAATGCCTCCGCGTCACCTCCCTGCGCGGCAAGCTTTCGGGGCTTGCTTGAACCCAGCCCATTGGCTGGGTTCTCTTTTTTTGTCTCCTGTTGGTTCTCAGGATGTCATGGCCACAAACAGCCGGGTGAGCTTTTCCGGCAGTCGCTCGATCTGGTCGGCGACGGTGAACTGGTTGGCGAATATGTCTTTTACATAGCTGTCTGCTTGCGTGTCCAGGCTGATGCAGTAAGTGCAGATACCTTGCGCGCGCAACTCGATGACGGCCTTGCGCGCATCTTCTACCAATAGCTGCTGGTCTTGTACGTCTACATCGGATGGCCTGCCATCGGTCAGCACCAGCAGGATTTTCTTGTCGGTCTTCTGCGCAGCCAGCGTGTGGGCGGCATGACGCATCGCCGCGCCCATGCGGGTGGAATACGCAGCTTGCACGGCCGCCAGTCGCGCTTTCACCTGATCATCCCAGTGTTCGCCAAATCCTTTCAAATGCATATAGCGCAGGTCATGACGTGTATTCGAATGAAAACCTGCAATCGCCAATGGATCGCCCAGTTGCTCAATTGACCAGGCCAGCAGAGCCACGGCTTCCTGGCTCAACTCCAACAGGCTTTGTCCTGAGCCTGGCACCTTCTGGTTCAATGATTCGGACAGGTCCAGCAACAGCGTGACCGCAATGCTGCGTCCATTGCTGCGGTGGCTCTGGGTGATGCGCCCATCGGGTTGTATTCCGCAGTGGTGGTCAATCTGGGCTTGCAAGGCGACATCCAGATCCAGTTCGCTGCCATCCTCCTGGTAACGTAGCCGCACCTTGTCCTGTGGTTTGACGAGATCCAACAAGCGCTTGAGCTGCTTGGCCAGCACGGCGTGCTTCTGAAGCAGTTGGTCAATGTCACTGGCTCTCCCACTGCCGTGCAGGCATTCATACAGGCTGACCCAGTCCGGCCGGTACGTTTGGCTGGCGTAGTCCCACTCCGGGTAGAGGCGGGGTGGCAGCCTTTGCACCTCTTGTTGCTGCGTATGCGCATACGGTCTGTCAAAGTTCTCCTCATCGTCGCTGAGTTCGTGGAATTTCCAGAGGTGGCGGTTGTCGTCGCGATAGCCCACGTGGGTATGGTCAAACCAGGTGTCGGCAAGCTGGTCGCTCTGCTGACGCGTGCGCGCCAGGTACTGCAGGGCCAGTGCGCTGATTTCCGTGGTGCAGGAAGGGCCAGGGGCCAGCAGCGCATGAAAGTGCGCCACACACGTCAGCAGGTCCGGATCGGTATAACCATGGTCCGGATACAGCAGTGCGCGCGACAGCATCGTGAGCCGATGGCGCAGGCAGGAGTGGGTGGCCGGGTTGCACGCGCCTAGAAGTGGGGCAGGGTGCAGGGCGCGCAAAGTCTTGCGCAGTCCGGGGTACAACCGCATGGTCAGCAGGTCCACCCGCGCGTCTTCCAGGCATTCGATGGTCAAGCGCTGCGCCGGGCTGAAGTTGTCGGCATGGATGGCAGTGCTCCAGCGTTTGTGCGCAGCCATGTGCGCCAGCGCTGCGCGGTAGCGGTCCAGACCGCTGATGCTGGCTTCTGCCTCATACACATCGGGCAGGCGTATGCCTTCGCCATCGAAATACGGTTGCGCAACCTGCTGCGGTAGGGACTCGTCCAAGGGGGCCGTGCTGTAGGGAATCAGCAGTGCGCCGTCATCCCACAATGCTTGCAGGTACATGTCTAGCACACGCATGTGGTCCACCAGCAGGGTTCCGTGACGCTCGCGCTGCAGCACGGCACGGCTGTCTGCGCTCTGCAGGGCAAAGTAGTCACGCTGCTGCTCGGGCTGATGGCCGTAATGGCGCACGCCATAGGCGGTCCAGGCCTGCAGGCCTTCCAGCGACAGGGTCTGCAGCACTTGCGGTGCCGTTTCGAAGAAGGTGGACAGGCAGGGGCTGGCATAGGTCTTGTGGATGCCGTGGATGGAGCCGCTGGTGGCATCCATGGTGTAGCGGCACAGTGCAAAGTAGTCCTGCATCTGCGCAATGGCGGGCAGCCTGCGTGCCACCGCCGGCAGCGCCTGCAGGAAGGGCGCAATGCTGCGCCCGTTGGGCGACTTGTTGATGCTGTGCACAGTCGTCATGACGGCAGACAGAGCCTCCTCACCCAATATCTGCGCTGTCTGCGGCCAGGCCTGCAGAAAGTTGAGCAGCGGATCCGGGCCGCGCCCCAGTTTGCCAAGCTGCGCGCAGGCGTCCACGAAGTCCTGCAGGCCCTGCTTCGTCAGCAGTTCCTCTGCTTGCAGCAAGCAGTCGTCCACCACAGCCGCCACTTGCGCAAAGCCGCAGGCCACGCGCTCATGCAAAGACGCTGTCAATGGCATGGTCCAGCGTCGCGCGGATATCGGCGTCGTCGGTGATGGGGCGTACCAGTGCCATGCGGCAAGCGTCACGTGCGCCCACGCCAGCCTGCATGAGCGTGGCCGCATACACCAGCAGCCGCGTGGAGATGCCCTCGTCCAGACCATGGCCCTTGAGGCGGCGCCCGGCCTGACCCACCTGCACCAGTTGCAGCGCTTGGGCCTCGGGCAGCCCGGTTTCCGTCTGCAGAATGCCGGCTTCCACAGCGGGCAGGGGATAGTCAAAGTCAAAGCCCACAAAGCGCTGTTTGGTGGATTGTTTGAGGTCCTTCATCAGGCTCTGGTAGCCCGGGTTGTAGGAGATCACCAAATGAAAGTCCGCATGCGCCTGGATCAACTCGCCATGCTTGTCCAGCGGCAACTGGCGCCGGTGGTCGGTCAGCGGGTGGATGACCACGGTAGTGTCTTGCCGCGCCTCCACGATTTCATCCAGGTAGCAAATGGCGCCTATGCGCGCTGCGGTGGTTAGCAGGCCGTCCAGCCAGCGCGTGCCGTTGGCTTCCAGCAGGTAGCGGCCCAGCAGGTCGGAGGCGGTCATGTCTTCGTTGCAGGCCACGGTGATCAGCGGCTTGCCCAGCTTCCACGCCATGTACTCCACAAAGCGCGACTTGCCGCAACCCGTGGGCCCCTTGAGCATGACCGGCAGGCGCGCCGCATAGGCGCTCTCGTACAGCGCCACCTCATTGCCCTGCGCCTGGTAGAAAGGCTGGTTCGTGATGCGGTAGGCAGTGGTATCGGCCATGGTGGCTGTCTCTGTGGGGTAAATGCCTCAGGCGTGCGTGCCCAGCTTGTCGCGCCAGCCGGGGTAGATCTTGTCGGCGTCGCCGGGGAAGGACGCAAACGCGCGGGCAAACTCCTTGTGCTCCTTGGCAAACGCAATCGGATCCGCGCCGCTCTTCCAACATTCATACGACTGGCGCA
Source organism: Rhodoferax sp. GW822-FHT04A08 (assembly GCF_058801025.1). Lineage (NCBI taxonomy): Bacteria > Pseudomonadati > Pseudomonadota > Betaproteobacteria > Burkholderiales > Comamonadaceae > Rhodoferax > Rhodoferax sp. GW822-FHT04A08. The sequence goes on along the minus strand of NZ_JBXAMW010000011.1, from coordinate 39,391 downwards.
GCGAAATGGCGCCTGCCGCCGGGCTGTCGATGTGGCCGTACGAGCCGCCACCGGAGGTGTTGATGACATTGCCGTGGCCCAGGTTCTTGAAGAAGCCCGGCAGGCGCAGCGCATTCATGCCGCCGGAGATGATGGGTGTGGTGGGCTTCATGCCGTACCACTTCTGGTAGTACACCGGGCCCTGGCATTCGTCGCGCTCGATCATGTAGGCAATCTGTCGGTCGTCGTTCTCTCCTTCCATCTTGCCGTAGCCCATGGTGCCCACGTGGATGCCCGAGGCGCCTTGCAGCCGCGCAATCTTGGCCAGCACAAAGGCGGTGTAACCGCGCTTGGCCGAGGGCGAGGTGATCATGCCGTGGCCGGCACGGTGGTAATGCAGGTATTGGCCGGGATACTGGCGCCGTGCCGTGGTGATCATGCCCGGACCGCCCACAAAGCCGTCCACCAGAAAAGCTACCTTGTCGGCGTCGGAGCCAAAGGTCTCCAGGATGAAGTCGGCGCGTGCACACATCTCATAGTGGTCATCTGCCGTGATGTTGGCGGAAAACAGCTTGGGTTGGCCGGTCTCGTCCTGCGCGCGCTTGAGGGCATCGGCCACCAGCGGGATGGTCTTCTTCAGCGGTGCAAAGGTCTGGTTGCCCTGCGGCTCGTCGTTCTTGATGAAGTCACCACCCAGCCAGAACTGGTAGGCCGCATGCGCAAACGGCTCGGGGCGCAGGCCGAGCTTGGGCTTGATGATGGTGCCGGCAATGTAGCCGCCATCCTTGAGTGGGCGGCCCAGGATGCGCCACAGGTCCGAGATGTCCTTGGCCGGGCCGTCAAACAGCTGGACGGCCCGCTCGGGCATGTAGAAGTCATGGATTTTGGCGTGCTGGATGTCGCCCATGCCCTGGTTGTTGCCGATCACCAGCGTGAGGAAGGACACGATCATCATGCGCCCGTCGGTCAGATTGCGGTCGAACAGGTCCAGCGGATAGGCAATGCGCATGTCCTCGGTGGCCTCGTCGATGTAATAGACCAACGCGTCCACACCACGGGTGAAGTCATCGGTGGTGCTCACTTCCACATTGGTCCCGGTGGATGACTCCGCCGCAAAGTGCGCCGCCGCTTCCAGGTAGCCATGCCCTGCCTTGGGCTTCATGCGGTAGGCCACCAGAATGTGTTTGCCACCGGCAATGAGCTCGTCTTCTTTCAGGCTCAGGTCCGCATAGCGGTTGGATTGGTCCATTTTTTTTGCTCCGTTGAGTGCAGGGAATTGCTGTCTACGGAGCGGACTATAGAGACGCCCATTCATCATGAAAATTCAATTTAAATGTGTGGCGAATCAGGTTTTTCTGATGGTTTTCAAGGCAGCGTGAATACTGATGACGTGCCAGGCCCGATGCCACAGCGGCCTCTATGCCCGTGAGGCTGTGGCAGCCAAAGCCAAACGCAATACGCCAGCAAGTAGCCTACGGTTGGCCATGGCCATTTGCCGTGGAGTCTCCCGGAAAAAGGAATTTGCTCTAGGGGACTATGTCCTAAGAGTCATCGGGAGTGCCTATGTGTTATGGTCATTGCGCCAATTGCATCTGATTGATTCAGGTCAGTGCGATTTATTGGAGCGGTGACACCATGAGCTTCGCTGGAGGGTAAGAAGATGGGCAAGAAAATTGACAACCTGCGCAGCGTTGTGCAGGACTTGGAAACTCGATACGGCAAAGACGACCTTGATGTTCAGCGATTGCAATCAGAGTTGCATGCATTGGAGCAGGTCAAGGAGCGGAGAGTTGTTGATCGTCGTGCGGCCACACCGCACAAGCACAACTTTCAATCGCTCGCCAAACAGCATTTCCATGCATCCAAGCTAGGTGATTTGCACTAGCTGACGTGGCTAGTTGGCATGAGTAAGTGCCAAGGCGATGAGGAAGGTGAGCATTCCAAGGCCCAACGCGAGCAAGCCAAAGTAGCCGATCTTTTGCGAAGGGTCAATGGATGGGTGCGGTCCAAAGACGATAGCAATCACACCAAGTATCACGAGTGCTGCCGATAGGTAGAAAGCCGGGTTCACAGTGGTTGCCTCCGTTGGACCTTGGTGCCTTCATCGTTGGTACACAGACAGTACGTAAGATAGCAGTGCCACCGTATTGGCACTCCATACCGCACTCAGTGGCAATGCAAACAACAGCCAAGGCATTGCAGCCATTCAAACGCTATTGTCACTGCGCGTGCGCGTAGAGCTATTGGTAAGCCTGCATTCCAGGAGCAGAAGTCGATCCGATTTGGAGCATGATTTGCGAGACTTGAGTCACATGCCCGCTTAGGCTTGCAAGGAATTGCGCTTTTTGAGTGCAGCACCGATCAGACCAATTCCCGCCAGCAGCATGGCAACGCTGGTGGGTTCGGGAACGGGGGCCACGTCGACGCGCAGGCCAAACTGATAGGCACTGGCTCCACTTTGGTACGAGTCATACCCGTTCCCTGAGGTAATTGCTGTGCGTGTCAAAGGCGTTCCTGTGGCGAACTGTGGGGCGACGAGGTTGGAGCCCTGTGTATCGCTAACTTCCAGGCCAATCCAATATGTCCCGCTGTCCACTGTCCACTGTCCAGTTCAGATTGGATGCCCCGTTCCAGCCGGTGCCCGTAAAGGTCGCAGTGCTGGAATAAAGCTGGGAGCTCACCTTGTTTGCCGACGTGTTGCTATACAGCGTGATGCTGAAGTCGTTGCCACCTGGGAACAGTTGGTCCAGGTATGCAGAGATACTGTTGACTTGATAGGCTTGGTTGAAAGTCACCTGACCGGCCAGCCAGTCGGCACTGTCAACAGCAATCTGGCTGCCTGTATTGTCAGGCGTTCCGGTATTGACGGCCAGTTCGGCGTGGGCAACATTGACAGACAGCAGCAGTGCCAGCAGAGCAGAACCCGCAAATGTTTTGTTCATCATGATGGATATTTCTTTGCGTTCAGTAAGGCAGAACGAAGTTGCTCAGAACGGCGGTGCCGTTGTAGTTTTCATCGAAGCCGTATGCAGTTACTTGAACCTTGCCGCTCTGGTAGACGCGAACCTCGGCCCACGCATACTTACGGTCATTGGGGTTGTTGGTCGTAACCGACGTTTCAAACGGGGAACCACCAGAACCTACCAGCACCTGATAGGAACCACCCAACGGTTGCTGGATGTTGAAGATGTGTTCGTGTCCAGAGAAGTAGGTCGCATGGTTGCTTTCGATCACTTTCCAGAACTCGTCACGATTGCACGCAGTAGCCACAATTGCCACACTTCCATCCGCCGGGTTGGCGCACTTGGCGGTAGTTGCATCAATGCCTGCCAGTTTGGTGATGGCAACTGGTGGCGTTTTGGTGTAGTCCATGTACTTGTACGTATAGGCTGGCTTGTGACCGAATACGAACAGCTTGACGTTGGGGTTGCGTGCTTGGGCGGCAGCGAAATCAGCGGCGAGCCACACAGCAGGCGCGCGACCGTCTACGCCCACCGCATCGGTATTGACGATGGCGAAGTGGCTACCCTTGAAATCAAAGCTGTAGCTCAGACCATACTGGCTGGTTGAATAGGTCTTTGCTGGCTCCGAATTGGCCAGCTTGTCGCCAATTTTTGGATAGTTATTGGCGTCGTAGTAGAGATCAGAGGCGGACGCTCCCGTCACGTTCAGCAAACGGTTGTTATCCAGAATGAGATCAACCATGTTGTCGCGCCAGATCGCCTCATTGCCTGGTTGGGCGGTTTTGGCAGGTGTGCAGCTCTTGCACTGTGTTTCATGATTTCCAGGAACAGGAACCACGTAGGTGCCAGTCTCAAACAGATTGGCCACCATCCCACGCCAGAAGGCGTACTGTGCATAAAAATCCGTGGTGTCCGTCGTCAAACCGGAAGGCAGATTGGCCGGCGTCCAGACTCCGCCCACATTGGTGGTCTTGTATGGTGTCAGGTCCGTGCCATTGCCATATCCCATGACCATATCGCCATTGAAGAACAGCAGATTGGCTTTATGGGACGAGATGGTACGCATGATTCGCGACCATGCTTTGGTGTTCTGCAGCCACTTCGCATCCTGCGCAGTTACTCCTCCTTGTGCGACTTGAGAGGGGTCCAGGGTAATGGGATCCTGGCGGGAATCTCCAACGGTTGCAAAAGTGAGGATGACTGGATCATCAGCGAGAGCCGAGGTGGACACAGTGAGCGCGGCTGATGCGGCAAGTGCAAGGACAAATTTGGACAGGGTTGGATTTTTCATGGGTTCCATCTTTAGACTGATAAATGCAATAGCCCGCGGGCGTACCACGCATCCCTGAAATCAGGTCAGCGGCTCATCGTATGGATCAATTGTTACGAGAGATGCATCCACTCATGTGCGGAGCGTAGTACGTTTGGCCAAAGTACAAGCCCATTTGCGCGACGTACTACATGGCCTGCATCGGCAGAGACACTCAGGACGATGCCCGGATCGGCGTCGCCGCTCGATGCGAAAAAGTTGATGGCTCGTGCGTTTCGCACTGGCGGTGGTCCTTAAGACATAAACCAAGGCCGACCGTGCGTTCGGCGTTATTGGGCCAGCGTGAATGTCAAACCAAATATGCGGAGAGCCAAGTTTTGCATGGGGGCGGTCAGTATTGACTCGCTGTAATTGAGCATTCCTATCGTATTGACATATGCCAATGTAACAATTAATGGGAAAAAGTTACATTTCACCCGAATGGGGGATGCGTAGCTGGTGCTTCATCAATAGACTGAAAGAAATGCAGTATTCATATCGCCATCCAGACGCAAACGTTGCGGAAACCAAGGGTCCGGCGGAATCCGCGCGCCCAGAGATCAAGTCTATTGACCTGGTGGAGCGGCGAAAGTTTGTACGGACGTTACCTGTGCCGGAAGCGTTCGAAAGCAATGACGAGGAGTCCTGGAGACTTTGGACTCAAGCCTTGGATAAGTAGTCTTTCAATGCGGTCCACTCTTTACTGAAATTCAGCAATACGGCTCCAATAGCGTAAATACAGAAATTGCAAAATCCAACCAATACCGTCGTGGAGGGGTACCAGCAATCGCTGGATCGCGCCGAGCGTGTTTATGCAACGCTCCCGCTTGGGTATGGGGCTGCGGGGGCAACCACGCAGAATATCAGCGCCACCGGTGTCCTGTTTTCAACGAACGAGGATGCCGAGCTTGGATCGACAGTGACATTCACCGTAGAAGTCGTGTTGGACGGTAGAAGGCTGAATCTGGTATGTGAGGGGAAGGTGGTTCGGGTCGAACATCAAAACGGGAGAACCAGTGTGGCCGCAAGACTGTCTGATTCCTTTTTTGAAGTCGCCTGACCACATCTCACGGGTCCTTCCAGACTACCCCACCCGCTGAATGAACTCCGTGACAGCATCAAGCTGATGCGCAACATTGAGTGCTGGCGCATGGCCGCAGCCCGGCACTTCTAGCACCCGCAACTGTGCATGCTGGCCGGGGCCCCGGCTGCGCATCTGGTCTACCGTTTCGGGCAGCACGAGGTCGGAGTCTGCGCCGCGCAGCAGCAGTACTGGGATGGTCAGTGCATCGTAGTGTTGCCAGATCAGGTAGTCGTCCGGATGGTGGAAAAACTGGCCGACCATGGCAGGGTCATAGTGCGGGGTGACGCGGCCGTCCGGCAGGCGGCGTGTGGAACTCTCGGCCAGGCGGCGCCACTGCGCATCGCTGAGCCAGCCGAAGGGTTTGTAGGCCTGGCGGAAGAAGGCTTCGAGTTCGCGCACGGTGGCAAAGGCGGGCGGGTTGCCTGCATAGGCCTTGATGCGTTCAATGGCCGACTGGGCCAGTTGCGGCGCGTTGTCGTTGAGCACCAGGCTCTTGATCCGTTGCTTCATGGTGGGCGCATAAAGGCCCGAGGCACAGACGGTGCCGATGGCGCCGCCCATGGAGGTGCCAACCCAATGCGCAGACTGGATTCCCAGGGCATCAAACAGCCCTGCAGCCAGCCGTGCATAGAAGGCCAGGCAATATTCGTTGTGCGGGTCCGGGCTCCACTGGCTGTAACCGCGGCCCAGCGTGTCGGGGCAGATCACGCGGTAGCCGCGCTCGGCCAGGTGCATGGCCAGCTCGTCCATGTCGCGCCCGGTGCGCGCCAGCCCATGCCAGGCAATGACGACCGGGCCCTGGGCCGGTCCCCAGTCCATGTAGTGGATCTCGCGACCGGCGCAGAGAGCGTATTCCGAATGGGACTCAATGGCCATGAGATTCTCCTTGGCGGCGCAGGCGTCCCACCATGCCGGTGGGGAAGTAGTAAACCGAGAGCACAAACAGCAGGCCCAGCCACAACATCCAGCGGTCGGGCGAGAGCAGCGCGGAGAGCAGGGGCAGGGCGGTGGTGGCTTCGCTACCCAGGCGCAGCAGATCCTGCAGATAGCTTTGGGCCACCAGAAAGACCACCGAGCCCACGAGGGCGCCGTAGATCGTGCCCATGCCGCCGATTACCACGATGAGCAGCACGTCCATCATGATTTCGAAAGACAGCGAAGTGTCGGGCCCGTTGTAGCGCAGCCAGAGCGCCAGCATGACGCCGGCCAGCGTGGCAAACAGGGCGGACAGCACGCTCGACAGCGTGCGATACACGACCACCCGGTAGCCTATGGCCTCGGCGCGGAATTCGTTTTCGCGAATGGCCTGCAGCACCCGGCCAAAAGGCGAGTTGACGATACGCAGTAGCGCCAGCGTCAGCAGCACAGCCACCACAAAAAGCAAGTAATAGCAGATCACCCGGCCATCGATGGTCAGGCCCAGCACGGGTTCGTCAAAGGGTTCAAAGCTGGGCATTAGCCACAGCGGCAGCTTGAAGCTTAGGCCGTCCTCACCGCCGGTCACATCCGATAGCTGGGACGCCAGCGTTTGGAAGGCGGAGGCCACGGCCAGCGTGATCATGGCAAAGAAGATGGCGCGAACCCGCAATGAAAACAGGCCGACGGCCAAGGCCAGCAGCAGCGACAACAACAGCGACGCCCCCGTGCCGATGGCCAGTGCACCCCAGGTCGGGCCGAGGCTGGTAGTGGCAATTGCCACGCCATACGCGCCTATGCCAAAAAACATGGTGTGCGCAAAGCTGACGATGCCGGTGTAGCCCAGCAGCAGGTCAAAGCTGGCCACCAGCACCACGAAGGTAAGCACCTTGGCCGCCACGCTCAGCGCCTTGACGCTGGGCACCACAAAGGGTGCGGCAGCCAGCGCGAGCAGCAGCAGCACCAGGATCACGGCCAGCACACGGCTGCGCGGATAGTCGTTGGAAATGATGCGAGCAAACATGGGTTGGTCCTCAGCGGTTCGCTACCGGGTAGACCCCTTGCGGGCGCCAGAGCAGGATGGCCACCATCAAGGCGATGTTGGAAAACAGCGCCACCTTGGGCACCAGAAAGCCGGTGTAGTTGGCCATCAGGCCAACCAGCAGCGAGCCGATCAACGCGCCACCGGTGGAACCCAGGCCGCCAATGATGATGACGATGAAGATCAGCACATTGACCTGCGCGCCCATTTGCGGGATCACGTTCTGCTGGTAGAGGCCCCACATCACGCCGCCCAGCCCCGCGAGCGCGCTACCCATGACAAATACGCCAACAAAGAGCCGCCGTATGCGGTAGCCCAGGGCCTCGACCATCTCGCGGTCCTGCACACCGGCGCGGATGAGCAGGCCGATCTTGGTCCTGGACAGGGTCCAAGCCTGGGCCGCAAACACGGCCAGCCCCACCGCCACCACCACCAGCCGGTATTTCTCGACGGCAGCTTCACCAAAGATCAGGGAACCCCGCATGGCCTGGGGCAGGGGCAGCGGAATCTGCTGCGGGCCCCAGATCACCTTGATCAGCTCCTCACCGATGATCATGCCGCCCATGGTGATGAGAATCTGCTTGAGGTGCTGGCCATAGACGGGCCGCACGATGAAGCGCTCAAAGGCCAGTCCCAATGCACCGGCCACCGCCATGGCCACCAGCATGGCCGGGAACAGTGCCACCAAGTTGCGCCAGAGCTGGTCCGATCCGGTCCAGTCGCCCATGGCGCCCAGCACGCTGGTGGCCACAAAGGCGCCCAGCGCAATGAATACGCCATGGCCGAAGTTCAGCACGTCCATCAGCCCGAAGACCAGTGTCAGACCGGAGGCAATGATGAAGACGATCATGCCCATGGCAAGACCGGCAACGGTGAGTGTCAACCAGGTGGAGCCCGAGCCCACCAGGGGCAATGCCAGCAGTGCCAGCAGGGGCACCAGAAGCAGAGGCTTGAAGTCGAAGTTCGGTTTCATGATTCCTCTTTCCTCACAGTGCCAGACCCAGCAGCGAGCGCTGCAGTGCCTCGTCTTCGGCCAGGGCCTGCATGCTTCCGGCATGCACTACCTTGCCGTCGTCCATCACCGCCACGGTATCGCCCAGGCGCTTGGCGAAGTGGATGTTCTGCTCCACCAGCAGAATGGTGGTGCCGCTGGCCTTGAGCTGCTGGAAGGCATCGATCATGTTGTTGATCATCACGGGCGCGAGCCCCTTGCTCGGCTCGTCGATGATGAGCAGGTCGCGTGGCTCCACGATGGCGCGCGAGACAGCCAGCATCTGTTTCTGCCCGCCCGAGAGTTTGCCGGCCGGATGGTTCCAGAACTTCTCGACCGCGGGGAAGAGCTGGAATATCCATTGCAACCGGGCCGCATCGATCTGGCGCAGGTTGCTGGCCTTGCGGGCTGCCAGCAGCATGTTTTCCTTGACGGTGAGGTCGGAGAAGATGCCCATGTTCTCTGGCACGTAGGCAATGTTGAGTCCGGCGATGTGCGGCGTGTGCAGGCGGGTGATGTCCTGGCCCTTGAACCGGATGCTGCCACCCGATGCGGGCCACAGGCCCATGATGGTGCGCAGCGTGGTGGTCTTGCCCGCGCCATTGCGGCCCAGCAGCATGGTGAGCTGGCCGCGGGGTACGGTGAGGTCCACACCATGCAGGATGTGATAGACCCCGATGTGTGTATGCACGCCCCGGAGTTCGAGCAGGTTGTCGCTCATGCAGCCTCCTTGGCGCTCACGCCCAGATAGGCTTCCTGCACTACCGGCGAGGCAATGATGGCGGCCGGTTCTCCGTCAGCCACCAGGGTGCCGTTGTGCAGCACGATGATGCGGTCGGCAAGCTCCCGTACCACATCCATCTTGTGCTCCACCAGCAGAATGGTCTTGCTCTTGTCTTTCTTCAGCGAGCGGATCAGATTCAGGATCACCGGGGCCTCATCGTGGCTCATGCCAGCCGTGGGTTCGTCAAACATGAATACCTGTGGGTCCAGCGCCATGAGCAGGGCTACTTCCAGCTTGCGCTGGTCACCGTGCGGCAGGCTGGCCACCGGCATGTGCTGCTGTGCGGCCATGGCCACGGACTCCAGAATGTGGTGGGCCCGCTCGGTCAGTTGGGTATGGTCGCTCCAGATGCTCCACAGGTTGATGCCATGGCGATGCGCACCGGGCTGTGCTGCTTGCACGGCCAAGCGCACATTCTCCAGAACGCTGAGGTGGGGGAACAGATTGGTCAGCTGGAAAGCCCGGCCCAGACCGGCACGGGTACGCGCCGAAGCGGGCTTGCCGGAAAGGTCCTGTCCATTGAGCCGCACGCTGCCTGCTGTTGCTGTGAGTTGGCCCGAGATCAGGTTGAAGTAGGTGGTCTTGCCGGCACCATTGGGGCCGACGATGGCAGTCAATGTTCCGGGTGCAAAGCGGCACGAGACAGCATTGACCGCCACGTGGCCGCCGAAGCGGATCGTCAGATCTTGGGTTTCTAGCATGGGGAGTGCCCCCTTCAGTGAAGGGGGTGGTGAAAGTCAGTACAGGATCGGCAAATAGTCAGCGCTGGTTGCGAATCGGAACATTCATCTCTTCGGGTTTGATCTCGCGGATCAGCTCGGGCACACCCCAGGCAAATGCCGGGTCCACCTTGATCTTGAAGTGGTACATGCTCTGCATGGCCTGGTGGTCTTCCTTGCGGAAGGTCATCTTGCCCTTGGGTGTGTCAAAGCTCATGCCTTCCATGGTCTTGATGAGCGTGTTGGCACTGGTGTCGCCATTACTCTTCTTGAGCGCGGTCACCAGGGCCATGGCCGCAGAGAAACCGCCCGCTGTGAAGAAGTCCGGTGGTGCCTTGAACTGCTTGTAGTGCTGGGCCACCATGGCCTCGTTCACCGGGTTCTTGGGAATGCCGAAGTAGTAGTAGGCCGCGCCCTCCATGCCGGGGTAGTTCTTGAAGGACACCATCGCAGGCAAGATGTTGCCGCCCGTGGCGAGTTCAATGCCGTAGCGCTTTTGCAGCTCCAGCTCGGCGAACTTGCCAAAGGGCGGGTTGGCGCCAGCCCACACCACCCAGACGAACTTGCGCGCCGGACTGTCCTTCAGCCGGTCCACGACGCGCTGCAGTCCGGCAGTGAAGTCGGTGGTGGCGGGCGGCAGGAATTCCTCATGTACCAGCTTGGCTTTCTTCAGGGATTCCTTGAAGGCCTTGACGCCATCCTTGCCGAACGCGTTGTCCTGCGCCAGTGTGACGATGCTCACACCCTCCTTGTCCAGTGCCACGGCATTGGCAATCGCATCCTGGCTGCTGTTGCGGCCGGTGCGGAAGATGTACTTGTTCCACTTCTCGCCGGTGATGCTGTCGGCCACGGCAGGTTCCACCAGCAGGATCTTCTTGTATTCCTCGGCGACCGGCAGCATGGCCAGGGCTACGGGTGAGGCGGTCGGGCCCACGGCTAGGTCCACCTTGTCATCTCCGTAGGCCGAGGCCAGCAGGCTCTTGCCCAGGTCGGGCTTGCCTTGGTCATCCTTTTCCAGCACGGTGATCTTCTTGCCTGCCACGGTCATGGTGCCGCCGGTCGCGTAATCCAGGCCCATCATGAATCCAGTCTGGGTCTGCTTGCCATAGGCTTCCAGAGGACCGGTCTTGCTGTAGATGTGGGCGATCTTGATTTCCTTGGACTGGGCCCAGGCCACCGGGGCGGTGAGGGTGCAAAGGGAGGCGAGGGCGATCAGGCCTGCGCGCGCGAACCAGGTGCGGCGTTGCATAGGTGTCTCCGTTGTTGGAATAGGTGAGCCAGTAGAGCATGCTTCATGCCGGGGCATCAATGCCTTGTTTTGCCTCTTTTTCAGGCAAAAATGCGAAAAACTGTCTGAAAGTCAGACGGTATATGTATTGTTTTCAGGCACTTGCTTGAATGTCAGACAGTCGCTCATACAGCTTGGCCCTGGAGATTCCAAGCAATCTGGCTGCCGCCACCTTGTTCCCGTCGGTTGCTTTCATGGCAGTGGCAATGGCCGCCTGCTCGGTTGCGCGGACCTGCTCCGCCAACGGGCGCAGGCCAAGTGCGGGCTGGGCCGGTGGGGGTGCAGCCTCTGGTAAGGTGGCGGGCTTGGCCGAGAGCGCCAGCGGTGGGGAGCCCGCCTCCCGCAGCACACGCTCAATATCGTTGCGCCCTATGGGCCCGCCATCATGGAGTAGCACCGCCTGCTCCAGGGTGTTGCGCAGTTCGCGCACGTTGCCACGCCATTCGCAGGCGCACAGCAGATCGGTCGCCTCGGCGGTGATCTCGGGCAAGGGCCTGCCATTGCGCAGGGCCAGCTCTTCGTTGAGCATCTCCACCAGGGCGGGAATGTCCGAGCGGCGCTCGCGCAGCGGCGGCACGCGAATCGGCAGCACATGCAGGCGGTAATACAGATCTTCCCGGAAACGCCCTTCGCGCATCAGTTGGGACACATCGCGCGAGGTGGCGGCAATCACACGGGCGTCAAAGCGGGTCAGCCGGTTGGAGCCCAGGGGCTCGAATTCCCCCTCCTGCAGCGCACGCAGCAGCTTGGCCTGCAAGGCAAGCGGCATGTCGCCTATCTCGTCCAGGAACAGGGTGCCGCCGTCGGCCAAGCCAAACTTGCCTTCGCGCCCCTTGCGGTCCGCGCCGGTATAGGCCCCCGGCGCCACGCCGAAAAACTCCGCTTCCAACAGGGTGTCGGGGATGGCCGCGATATTGACCGTGACAAACGGCCTCGCCGCCCGTGCCGAGCTGGCGTGGATGGCGTGGGCCAGCAGCTCCTTTCCGGTACCGGTTTCGCCCAGCAGAAGCACCGGGCTGGCCGACTGCGCCGCCCGCCGTGCCAGGCGCTTGACCTCGACCGCCGCCGGGCTGGTGCCGGCAAAGCTGGCAAAGGTGTGCTTGGCCTGGCGCGCGCCTCCACGCTGATGGGCCAGTTCGCGCCGTGCGTCATCCAGTTCCCTATGCAGCGTGGCAAATTTGTTGATCAGGGGCTGTAGCGTGGTCTCGGGGTGGTCGAACAGCACGATTCCCAGCGCGCCTATCACTTCGCCCGCGGCGTCACGCAGCGGGATGCGGCTGACCACAAAGGTGCCGGCTCGGTTGCTCAGCAGGTCGATGAGGATGGGTTTGCCTGTTTCCAGTACTTGGTGCATCTGGGTGTTCTGCACCACGTTCGCCACCGGATGACCCACAAAATCCTCAACCCGTGAAAAACCCAGGGCAGGTAGGAAGCGCTTGTATTGCTCATTGATCCAGACCACGCGCCCGGAGCGGTCCACCAGCAGCATGCCCTCGCTAGCAGTGGCAAAGAGGTCGAACATGGAGCGCGCTGCGAGTTCAAGAATGCTCTGGGCGTCGCGGGGTAGCGAATCGGTAGTTTGCATTCTGTCAATGGTAGCGACTACAAGTGCGCCCATACTATGTCAGTATGATGTTTAAATAACGCAGCACCTGAGCATTTGTTGGTTCGTCGCAGTCAGGTCAGGAGTGTTGCTGGCACAGATGGGACCAAAGCTCTGGCAACAACAGGGGCAGGGGGGTGTCTTCATATGAACAGGACACGGTCAGTCTGCAATAAGGTGAAGTTAAGGTGACGCACAGACAATCATGTCTAAAACAAAGACTTTGGCATGGCTCCCAATTCCCGAGGTCTGATCGCTGACGCGATGATTCGGCAATAACAAACAATAGCAATAGCGAGGTGTCACCATGCGTACCAATCTACCTGTCTCCCAGCACGCGTACGTGGTTCCATCGGAGCAGACCTTGGTATCTGTTACAGATCTCAAGGGGCGTATCGTCTATTGCAATCCCGCTTTTATTGAAGTCAGTGGCTTTGCGGCCAGCGAGCTTTTGGGTCAACCGCACAACATGGTGCGTCACCCGGATATGCCAGAAGAGGCGTTTCGCGATCTGTGGGACACCATTCAGGCCAAACAACCCTGGAGTGCTCTGGTAAAGAATCGCCGCAAGAATGGTGATCACTATTGGGTCCGCGCCAATGCCACCCCCATGGTGGATGGCGAGAAGATCACGGGCTACTTGTCTGTGCGCACGTCCCCATCGCCCGATTCCATTCGTGAAGCGGAAGAGCTGTATGCCGCAATGCAGGCCGAGGCGAAGACTGGTCGCGTTACCTTGAAGCTGCACAGAGGGCAGGTCGTGCGAACCGATTTAAAGGGGCGTTTTTTCCAGCTGTTCAAGCCCGGTTTGGTGGCCCGTCTGGCATGGATCCAGTGTCTGCTTATGGCGCTGGTGGTGGCAGCTTCCGCTCTGGCGCTGCCGTTGCTGCCCATGGCATTGTTGGCCGTGGGCATTGCCGCAGCAACGGTATGGACCACGTGGCGCATGACCATCAAGCCATTGCAAAGTCTGGTCGCCGATGCCAATCACCTGGCAGCCGGAGACTTGTCTCACAAGGTGCCCGTCAGCGGTCAAGGCCTGCTGCGTGAACTGCGGCAGGCAATGCGGCAGATGTCTGTCAATCTGCGTACCGTGGTGAGCGATGTGCGGGAGGAAATTGAACAAGTCAGCCGCTCCGTGCGGGAGATTGCAGACGGCAATCAGGATCTTTCTGCACGTACGGAATCGCAGGCTAGCAGTCTGGAAGAAACGGCAGCGTCCATGGAGCAGATCAATAGCGCCGTGAAAACGAGTGCTGCATCTGCCAAGCAGGGGGCCGAAATGGCGTTGCAGACCCAGGCCGTCACGCACAACAGCAATGAGGCTGTGGCCCAGGTTGCTCACTCCATGCACGAGATTTCAGAATCGTCTGGACGCATTACCGAAATCATCCACCTGATAGAAGGCGTGGCTTTTCAAACCAATATCCTGGCCTTGAATGCAGCGGTGGAAGCAGCTCGTGCGGGCGAACAAGGCCGGGGGTTCGCTGTGGTGGCCGCCGAAGTGCGCTCGCTGGCCCAGCGCACGGCTTCAGCCGCCAAGGATATCAAGCAACTCATCACCGAATCCAATGGGCGCATCACGATTGGCAGCGACCAGACCCGCTTGGCACAAGAAAGAATGAAGGGCGCATTGGACGCAGTCGACCAGGTCAACACCATGCTGGGCGAGATCACCACTACGTCATCCGAACAGACACAGGGAATTTCCCAGATAAACGAGGCCATTGCGCAAATGGACACCATTACCCAGCAGAACGCTGCCATGGTTGAAGAGTTGGCGGCCACAGCCAATGCCCTGGCGCAACAGGTGCAGGGCGTGAGCAATTCCATGCGATTGTTCCGATTGAAGGCCGGAGACCAAACGATTGACCAGGTGGACGCAGTTTCGTTGCGAAGGTTGGGTAAATCAAATTGATCTGATCGCTGGTCATTTGGTTCAGAACACCTCGTTCGTTGGAAACGGAGAGGTCTTTCAAACAGGATTTTCGGATAGCTGTGAATGCGGAGTGCGAATGCTGTGCCCGTTTCCGCCGGTCGCGACTGGCAACTTTGGGCGGCAAATCAGCCGATTCTGTTCAGGCACGAATTGTTTTTATAAATTGATCAAGCACTTTCATACTTTCACATAGTGCTTGTTCGGCATCCACTCCCCAAGTATCGAATTGACCATCGATGCGCATTCGCGCCAATCCATAGGCCAACGCGCGGGCACCCAAAACGTATTGGGCGACATCGCCAGGCCTCAGGTAGCCTTGATCAGCTGCGCTCTGCATCAAGTGCATCATGGTTTGCTGAAGTTCATTATTGCGCTGGCGCAGACCTGGGCTGTCATAGTCGATAACCGCGCGTGTCGAGATCACTTGGAAATGTGTGGGATTCGCAAAAGCCCATCGCAAAAATCCTTCGCCAATCGCGCGAAACTTGTTTAGCGGATCATCTTCAGACGCAAGTTTTAGTGTCTGCTTCACGGCCTCCATCAATCGATCCTGGGCTTCTTCAGCCACCGCAGTTAACAATGCCGTGCGACTTTGAAAATGACGAAATGGTGCCCCCGGAGATACGCCAATACGACGCGCAAGTGCGCGCACGCTAACGGCTTCCAGGCCTTGCTCTTCAATGAGATCAACTGCCGCAGCAATTAATGCTTGGCGAAGATCACCGTGGTGGTACCCGCGCTCAGCTTCGTCAATTTTTTTTATTGGCATTAATTCAAATTTTTGTAATCGGTGATTACATTGTACTAGAATGGAATGTAATCGATGATTACTTTGTTTATGAAAGAAACACGCAAATGCTTACCGAATTGCAGAAACGCCTTGCTTCTTTGTTATTGACCTGGATTCTTGCGGCATCTGGAATGCCCACTGCCTGGGCAGACGCTGCTTCAGTGATTTCTCACATTCCGCCCGAATCTGCCCCCGAAGCAGCTAACTTAACAAAGGTTCATCTAGATGTTGAGGCACCGTTGCCAGGTCCGCTCGCGCATGGTGCGGTGGTTATTCCGTTCCATGCCGATCATTTGCAGATCGCGCCGGTATATGGTGCGACCGCCGCGCAAGTACTGCCCCGACTGGGGCATCTGCATCTGACCCTCGACAACGCAAGCTGGCACTGGGTGCAAGCGAGTTCCGATTTGATCGTTATCCAAGGACTGATCAGTGGTAAGCACACATTGCAGGTGGACCTGGCCGACGCCAATCATGCCGTGCTCGATAGCCGCTTGATTGCGTTTACGGTTCCCGAACATTGACCTTCGATGAATTTTGTGAGTAGCCGGGGATCAAACTGTGGGCTGCCAGATGGCCTGACAGCCGCTTAGCAGTCATTGGCGATCGTCTGCTAGTGATAAAGCCCCCACCGGCAGTCCAACTCGGTCTGCCCTGAACCAGTCGTTGAATATTGGCAAGGTCCCCCGGACCCATTTTTAGGAATTGGATCCCTTGGAGCGGTGTTCGATGCAACGAGACTGTTTCACATTGCCGATGCGAATGCCGGTGGAGGATGTCAGGATATGCACTTGGGCGTGATGCTCAGTCAGATGGAGCCACACACCTGCTGCCATCAATGCAGCTGCTGTCCAGAAACTGGTACCAGTGGGCTCCGCAAATGACGAGCTGCTTGGCAAACGGTGTGTTGACACCAAACAGGATAGCTGCCCCTAGTGCAGGCCATGCAGCACGGTGCAACCCCGTCACGTGATCATCTTTCTGCACATGCAATAGATGAACTGCTGGTCTGTGCCAAACGGTGTGTGGTGCAGCTGCTCCTCGTGAGTCAGTAAGGTAAACGCTTCGCCAAATTCAGAATGAAGCTCCTCAGGCGCATAGCGCATCACCGGCAGGCCACTGCATTGGGTCGGCCCCTTGGTTCCGAAAGTGGCCATGATGACGTGACCTCCCGGCTTAAGCGCGCGCAGCACTTGCTTTACGTAGGCCTTGCGGTCCTCATCCTTTGTAAGGAAGTGAAACACCGCACGGTCATGCCAGATGTCAAAGCTGTAGGGCTCGAATACCGCTTGTGTGACGTCAGTCTCCATCCAATGCACGCACTCGCCTTTGGCTCCCAGACGTCGCCGGGTCTCGCCCAATGCGACGCCGGACAAATCCAGCACCGTTATCGCGCGGTAACCATCTTCAAGCAGATCATCTACAAGTGTGGAAGCGCCACCGCCTACATCGATGATGGCGGCATCGCGCCCCAATCCAGTGTCGTGAATCAAGCGCATGGACATCTCCGCATGGGGCTGAAACCAGCTCACGTTATCCGGTGCCTTGGTGGTGTAAACCTTTTCCCAGTGCTCTTTGTTTTGCATGCTTGTCTCCTTGTCTTGCTTTAATCCTGATGAGGATGCTGTTCGAGTTTAGTTTCGGGTCCTTTAAAAGCCATGTTTTATGGCTTGGTAGACATGCGTGAGTCGTCAACATAAAGCAGCCCCTCGTCTTGCATGCGCCGCAAGGTTCGATAGAGTGCCTCGTGAGACAGCCCAAGCTCAGCAGCCCATGACTTGCGGGAGTTGGTTAAGGTTAAAGCACCATCTATCCCCTCGGATTCAATGTAATGTGTGATCCGGTCGGCTGCGTTGTGAAGGCTCAACCTTTCGCACTGGGCGCGAAGCTTGCGAACCTCTTTGGCAAGCTGGGATTGCCAGGCTCTGCGGAATTCCGGATCGTCTTCCAATGCAGAGCGAAACGCATTGACTGAGAATTTAAGGATAGTCGTTGACTCTGACGCGATTCCGTCGCAATGGTACGTGCGAGAGTCCAGACTGGCTTCTGCAATGAATCCTCCGCGCGAGCGTTGCAATATGATCTCGCCGCCTTGGCTGTCCCAGCGAATCAGGCGTGCTTCTCCAGAGATTACCAAGTAGATGTTTCGTACTGGATCTCCTGTGCGGAACAGCGTTTCGCGCGCCGGTGCGTCAATTTGCCGCGCCTGCATTCGCAGGTTCTCCGGGATCAGTGCCGCAGCAGGCTGCGTACTTACTAGGGATGTCCAATCCAATTTGTCAGAAGATCGATTCATATGATTTGAATCATATCCATTCGGAGCGGTGACGCCCTAGGATCGATCAAACGTTTATTTTGGAGAAAGCCGTGCTTAAAACCATCACCGCCTCGTGCGCTTTTGTCATCCTTGCATCAGGTGCCAATGGCCAAACAATGGATCCCACGACCATGGACCATTCGAACATGGATCATGCCGCCCATATGAAAATGATGGAAGCGGCCCAACGCCAAGCTGTGGTCGCTGAGCGCGGCAAAGATGTCATGCCTTTTAACCTCGCAGCGACGACGCACATTTTCACCAAGACAGCGGAGGGCGGTACGCAGCAAGTTGTGGCGAAAAAGTCCACCGATAAAGCTCAGGTGAACTTGGTGCGCGGGCATTTGCAAGAGATTCGCGAGCAGTTTTTGAAGGGTGACTTTTCAGGCCCATCCCATATTCATGGAATGGACATGCCAGGGCTCGTCGATCTCAGAGCTGCCAAGCCGGGACAAATTGCAATCGAATACAAAGATGTCGCGGGTGGGGGACAGTTGACCTACAAGACAGCAGACGCCTCGCTCGTGGCAGCGCTTCACAAATGGTTTGACGCACAACTGTCCGACCACGGCAAGGACGCAGTGGAGGGACACGTAAACCATGCCGACATGGCCAAACCCTGACAAACAGGGGCTCAACAATTGAAGGAAATGGGTATTCGTTTGATCCAACAGATCGGCTGGCATATGTGAATCAATTTACCGGCCATGCGATCATTTACCCTGGTCAGGCGTAACCCGCGCATGGCGGCAACCCACCATACCGATCTTTAGAACTTATCCAGCCACGTTTCCAAGCGAGACTGGCAATCACGCCATAGGCTACTGCTGCCCCGGCATTCCATACGGCAAAGGCTGCAGTTGTCAAAACCAGAAATCGTTCCACCTTTTTTGATCCAATGTGGCGGCCTTCCTAAGGCCAACTCTGCCCTCGCCATAAAAAGTAGTACGCCAAGCGCAGGTGTTGGAAACAATCGAAAGATCGTGCCCACAGAATCGGGAAAAAACAGCCCAATGAACAAAAGCATGCTTCCGAGAATGATGGATGCGCCGCCAGTGCGCGCTTCGAACTTGACGTGCCCGGCTATGCCAACCGCGGTGCCGTCTCAGTATAGTGATGGCCACGGACGCAGTTGCGTATATGCATTTGCAGCAACGATGGTCTAGTTCAAACTTTGACGAACAGATCGGCTCAAGCTGAGTCCTTATCGCCAGCCAACCGCGCGCAGTACCATTCAGAAAATTAAACGAGGCAAGACATGAATTTCAAGTTCGGAGCATCCCTATCAGCTGCAATGTTTGGTCTGACTTTGTGTGCCTTTGCCCAGGCCAATCCAGAAATTTATGATGGGCCTGCAATTTCCGTGTTTCCTGAGCATGAAAAGATTGGCAAAAGCTACCCGCTGAAGCAGGCCCTATCAGACGGCAAACGCTTGTTCATTACGAAGTTCAATCTGGCAGATGGCGCTGGGCGCCCATTTGCCACCGAACACAACTTTCCCACACGGCGTTCAGAGCCCGGGCCCCGTTTTCAACGCATTGCCGGCCCCGATGCGAACTCCTGTGCGGGATGCCATAACCAACCCAAAGTGGGCGGAAGTGGAGAGTTCGCCGCCAACGTGTTTGTCGCTGCCCCGCAGTTCGGAGCCACACCGAATGAATCCATCAACGCTGCATTTGCCAATGAGCGCGTCACGCGCAGTTTGTGGGGAATCGGAGGTATTGAAATTGCGGCTACCGAGATGTCCCGTGAGCTGATCCGCCAGCGCGATGCAGGAATACGCCAGGCCCAAAAGGAAGGTCATGACGTTGAGGTGAAACTCAGTGCAAAGGGTGTTCGGTTCGGCACTATCGTGGTCACGCCCGATGGCGATTTGGATTCCACCAGGCTGGAAGGCATCAGTCCGGACCTGGTGGTCAAACCGTTCAATGCCAAGGGCACGGTGGTATCCATCCGGGATTTCACGGTCGTGGCGCTGAACCAGCACCACGGGATTGAGCCGGTGGAAATGTTTGGCGAGACCCGAACAGGATTCAAGGACTTTGACGGAGATGGCAAGGAAGGCGAGTTCTCCAATGGCCAGACGACGGCGCTGTCCCTTTGGCAAGCGTCATTGCCAGCACCCAATAACCGGGGATTTCAAAAGCACCCTGGTTTCAAGTTGTTCAAGCAGATTGGGTGTGATGGATGCCACATCCCTGCAATGCATCTTCAATCGAATGTCTTCAAGGAGCCCAACGAATTCAATCGAGAAGGTGTTCTGGCACCGGCAGATACCAAAAATGTCATACGCATGCCGCTGGCCCTGGAACGCGAAGGCAAGACCTTTGTGATCAACGCATACACCGACCTCAAGCGCCACGTCATGTGCGATGAAAAGCGCAACTACTTCTGCAATGAACGCAAGAAACAGGACAAGGTTCCGCTCAATGAATTCATGACAAGCAGGCTGTGGGACCTCAACACCAAGGCCCCTTATTGCCACCGCGGAGACTGTACAACCATCACAGAAGCCATTGAGGCGCACGGTGGCGAGGCTGCAGCCTCAACCGATGCTTTTGACGCGCTGCCTCGCAAGGACAAGGTTACTTTGGTGCAGTTTCTGAAGAGCCTTGGCTCACGCGAAGCGTTGCGTTGAGTGATACGGGGGGCGCCGCGTCTGCGGGCTTTGGCGCCACCCATTGTTTGGCGCCCGTGGCCTTGTCCAGTACATAGAAGCTGTTCGGCGCCACAGTCTGCCATGGGCTCCACTGGCCACCGTTGTTGGGCCATTGCACCCGCACCTTGACGTCGGACGCGTTGCCCAGACCGAAATGCAGCCAGCCCAGATGCCCACTGGCGTGCCCACCCCCAATGGTGTTTTCACGCCGAATGATGCGGCCACCCAGATCGACTTCAATCCAGGCGCCAATGGCATCGCGATTGGAGTCGTCTTCGTGAAGGCGAATCTGCAGCCACCCTCCCAATCCGTTGCTGACATTTCGCCACAGTGTGGCATTCGCCAAGCGATTGACCACCACCATATCCAGCATGCCGTCGCCATTGAAGTCCGTCAGCATGCCTCCGCGTCCGGTCAGATACGTAACAATTCCAGCCTTGTCTCCCACCTCCTCAAAGCTGCCATCCGGCTTTTGCAGAAGCAGGTCATTGGTGTCGCGGCTGGCGAAGTCCGCCATGGTTGACACATTGCCCTTCACGATCCACAGGTCGGCGTAGCCATCGTTGTTCACGTCCTCAAACTGCGCATGCCACGCAGTGGACGGTTTGATGTCTCCACCCACGTAAGGGCGATGTGCCGTCGCTCCGCGCTTGAACGCTACGTCGGAGTAGCTGGGTTTGAGTACTCCCTCCATGCTGTCGAGCTTCTGCAACTTGTTGTCGGCCATGCTGGTAATGAACACTTCCGGATAGCCCGTGCCATCGAGGTCCATGCTCGCGATTCCCATGCCCCAAATCTGCAGAGGCTTGAAGCCGTCGCTTTGCGCGTAGCTGCGTGGCGGTTTGCCTGGTTGCATCTGCCACAGCTGTTCGCGCCCGTTTTTATAGTATTCGCGGTCATTGGCGACGCGCAAATCAGCGTGACCGGAACGGTTCCAGTCACTGAACAGCATCGACAGGCTGCAAAAGCTCGGCTCCAATCGCATGGGTGCACCGTATGTGTTTGCCGTGGGCTCGGGGCGGTAAATGACCGCGGGCGTGCAGGTGCCCCACGGATAGCGTTTGCGCTTGAGGTCGGTGTATGTTCCAAAGGCAAGCGTGGGCAATCTGTTGCCGGCCTCCCATGTCGCGCTGAATGCGGTGTGCCAATGTTGCGGTGTGTGGATATTCCATCGGTCGTTGGCCAACTCGAATTTGCAATTTCCCAGGCCGCGGTAGATTTGTACTTCGCCAACCCGCAAAACCACCAAATCCGTCTTGCCGTCGCCGTCAATGTCAATGGGATAGGCACCAATGGCGTTGGTTGTTTCCAGCCCGGAAGTCTCTTCGGTGAACTTCAGGGGACCTCCTGGCGCAGATTGGTTGCGGTAGAACTTGGACCGATTGGCACCCGCCGTCAGGTACATGCTTGGCAGCCCGCTGTCGTCGCAGTTGAAGGTGGCCACGCCGCCGCCTACCAAAAACTCATCGTCTGCGTTTTCGAACCTGCTTTCGATGCCGGCAGAGGCCGTTTCTTCGGAAAACTTGGGGATGACAAGCGCCTGAGCATGGGCAAGCGATTGACTGATGCCAAAAGCCATCAGGGCTGTGGCAAGCATTTTGCTTGCGGAGTTCGTTATGGGGCAGAACATAGAGGGAGGAGTCCTTTTACGTTCTCCGATCATAATTCCCGCCATGGCCTCACGGGATTGCGGTCAACCCTCAAGCAGAAGCAGTCGCTTGCAAGCAGTCTCTCCAATTGAGATCGCATCAACTGCAAGTGTTATTTCTTCTTGAAGACCTTTTTGCGCCAAGCCATCTCAAATGCAGCGAACTCTTTGCTGGTCAGCAGGAAATCCCTGCTTGCGCTGAACATCTCTACCGCCAAGTCAATAAAAGCCCGCTCTCGCCTGGGTTGCGCATTTCGACTTACATAGTAAATGTGCACGCCGACATTTTCTGACATGAAGCAGTCACGTCGCCCCCTTTTGTTGAAAGACATCATCATGTATCCTTGCGAAAAAATTTTTGATGTGCTTCATAGCTCATCGGATAGGCCGATGTATCTTTCTTCATTTTCAACTTTCGAATTGACACGGGTCTTCTCAAGTCACACCCGTTCCACAACGTCAAAGTCAACGTACCAACGGTTGGTGATCTCCTTCGAGGAAGTATTCCTTTGGCGCAGAGTGATCAATTGGAAAGGGCTTCCAACCGTTCTTCAGCAACGCACGTCGGAAGGACAAAAACGACGCACTCTCTGCAGAGGCGTAGCTTGTGGTGAACTTCCACGGGTTTCCCTTTTCAACAAAGTGAACCCGCAGTTCCCGGTTGAGTGAGTGCACGTGGCCTTTGCTGAACGACAAGTACTTCATCAATAAGCCCTCGCTCTGAGTGGCGTCACCATCAGGCAGGTAGCTGTTCTCCGGAAAGCCGATGGATCCATCAAATTCTTCGGTTACAGCGGCACAGGTGCTGTGCAAGGAGGGCAGGTGGAGAAACTGCGGTTTGCCACGGGAAGCAAACGGATCGATGAGCAAGAAGACCTCTGTCTTCTTGAATCGACCCGATCCCATGTAGTGCCCCTCAATGCAAACCACATCGGGTCGTTTTTCATTCTTGGCGGCTGCATATGCCGAGACGGAACCAAGTGAATTTTCCTTCGGAGCTTTGGCGGAGTCTTCAAGAGCGCGAGCATCAGCGAAGCGATAGACCTTGCCATTGATTGCCACCTTTGCGTAGGTCGAGCTGGTGGTGATGCTCAACTTCTTGGCACCAAGTTGCCCGTGGAGGTCTCGGCAAGAATCTTCTTCACCGCAGAACCCCTTTTCCCCTTTGAGTGAATAGCGCTCGTTCTCCTTATCCGGTTGCAAAGCGAATTTGAACAACGCTCCTGGCATCTGCTCATAGAAGGTCTCGTAGCTTGTAAAAACATCGCCTGCCTGTGCGGCAGAGACGATCACGAGGCTCAACACCAAAGCGGGGGCGAGCCTACTTCTCAACATGTACCAACCGCAGTGCCAGTCGGTCATCTGCCGACGAATGGTCTCCCGACATGTACCCAACATATCCATCAGTAAAGTCAACGTACCACGCCGCACCATCCGCAAACATGTCGCAAGTCCAGTAAGCACCTCCGTTTAGTGGTGCGTCTGGAAAAATCGTGGCGTCGATCTTCATGCCCTTTTTGCTTGTATCTACTAACGTTGCCAGTTCATTCTTGGTGGGTATCGTCGGAGACAAAGCGCAACGAAGATCCTACGCACACACCGCCTTTTGCGGTGCGGGCTCCGGACCAGGCCATCTCGTATCGTGTGTAACGTTTATTGCTTGGGGTAGTCACATAAATCTCCTGAAGAGTGAAGGAGATGTGACTGTGCCGATGGACGACTAAAGCGTCTGGGTGAATTGTTTAGAGCTGAACTGTTTCGATTGTTTTGTTGAGATGTTTTGTGTTGCTGATTGAAGACCGATAGACCGTTTACACAACCGCCCTTCAGAAGGCCATGGTTCTTTGAGAAGGGACTGAAGTGCTGAGAGAACAGTCACTCATAAGCGGATACTCAATGCCCGACTTGGGCCAGTTGCGGGCATTCTCGGGAGGCGGCTTCCAGGCAGTGAGGTTACTTTGATCGAGCCGGCCCCAGCAATGCCAACTCGATAGCAGCCGCAATCTGGTCTGCGAAGACCCGGCTTTCAACCGCCCGCGAGAGTGTGACCGCACCTACCAATGAAGCCATGGCCGCGCACGCCGCATCAACGTCTTTCGGCGCACGCGGCGATGCAGGTCCGTCGACAACAGCTTGCGCAATTTCACGCAACGCCACCTCGAAGGCCATTCGCGACTCCTGATCGGAGCGTGCCACTTCGATTGGCATCGCCTGCAGCGTGCATCCCTCTGACAAGTCACAGGTGCGCTTCACGCTCAGATAGAACCTCACGAACTCTGGCCACCACCGGTGTCCATGCGCTGCTTGGAAATAGAGAATTCCACCGCGTAGCTCGTTCATTCCATGCTTCAGCGACTCGCGGAAGGCAGCTCCCTTTGAATCGAAGTGCACGTAGAAGGCGCCAGAGGTAACACCAGCCTCTTTTGCCAAGCCATCCACGCCCGTGCCGGCATATCCCCCTTTGCGAAATGCGCGGCCAGCGCCCTCAATAATGCGCTGGCGCGTTTGCTCCTTCTGTTCAGCCCTTGACATCGAGATTCCTTTCGATCGCGTAGAGCGCATTGTAGTTGACCGAAGAACGATCGTTATGTATAGTTGAAATCACGGTCGTTACCCGACGCTCGATTGGCGAGCGTGTTCGCAATGTGACACCGTAACCATCTAACTAGGAGTTTTGATGCCTCTCACCCTCACCCTCACCGAAGGCGTTTTGCCGAAGGGCCAAGAACAGCTCGCTTTCGCCCGGCTCTCAGATGCCATGATCAAGTGGCACGGATTGACTGGAAACGCGGCCATCACGCCGAACATTGTTGGCTCCATCAACGTCGTGTCAAAGGAGCACACGTTCTCCGGATCGAAGGAGGCCTCCGTTGCATTTGTCGAGTGGAAAGTTCCAGCGTTTGCATTCAATAGCCGCGAGATTCAGTCGGGGTACATCGAAGAGGCCACCGACATCATTCATTCGATGTCAGGCGGGCGGCAGCCCAGAGAGCGTATCTGGGTCAACGTAGTTCACGCCGTGGATGGCGCCTGGGGAATTGGCGGCGTCGCGCTGACCAATGCGCAGCTCGCCGGCTGACCTGGCAAGACTCGTCAGTCTTCACGGGGAGGGCCTAGAGCACTTCCCGTTTTACCGAAGGAGAATGCGATGCAGCTTTCAAACTACCTGTTCTTTACTGACAATTGCGAGGAAGCTCTCGCCTTTTACGAGGCGTGCGGCCTCGGTCAGATTGTCGAGATCCTGCGGTACGGGAAGGATGGGATGCCAGCCAAGAGCGAGGCGATGCGCGGGAAGGTCATGCATGCCAAGTTCCAAGGGCGCGGCGTCGTCTTCTATGCGTCGGATAACGATGACGCTGAGCCCATGAGAGGGTCCGCGCATCATCTGGAAATGGACGACCGGACTTCGACCGATTGGCTGTTCTGCGCCTTAGGCTCAGGGGGGATCGTGACAACTGCGCTTGGCATGCAACCGTGGGGCGACTACTACGGAAAGCTAACGGATCGATTTGGCGTGCAATGGATGCTGAACTGTCATGAATCTCCTTGCCAATGAACACGTGCGAGGCAGAGCCGCTAGAAAGAGCCGGTGCCGAATGGCAGCTCCCAGGCTTCGAATTAGCAGAACTGAATGTCGCTGATGGGTCGGAATCAGTCTTTGGGATTCGCGCTATGAGTCACTTTTTCCAACCCAAAGCCGCTTCCCCCATTCCCCATTCCAAGCAACCCCCACATTGACACCTCACCATCCCACCCCCTACATTCTTGACCTTCATCAACCCAATATAAACAGCGAGAGGGGCACGACATGGACAAAGGTCTGGGGCTGCGGTGGATCAAGATGGCGGCGGTGTATCTGACCGTCGGGGTGGCGTTGGGCATTCACATGGGCAAGAGCCATGACTTTGTGCTTGCGCCGGTGCATGCGCACATCAACCTGTTGGGTTGGGCCACCATGGCCTTGATGGGGGTGTTGCACCATCTCTTTGCGGCGCAGCTGGCCAACAAGCTGGCGCAGGTGCAGTTCTGGTTGCACCAGGTGGCCACGCCGGTGATGTTGATTGCGCTGGCAGCGATGCTGATGGGCAATGCAGCAGTGGAGCCCGTGGTGGGCATCGCCTCGCTGGTGGTTGGCGTGTCAGTGCTGCTGTTTCTCTACAACGTGCTGCGCAACCTGCGCGCTGCTGCCAGCTGACGCATTGCCGCTGCGGGCAAAGAGCACGATGCCCGCCAGCGAGATCAGTAGGCCCACGGCCATTTGCCACGACAGGGGCTCGTCAAACATCAGCCAGGCCCAGACCATGGTGATGGGCGGGCTCAGGTACAGCACTGCCGTGACGCGCGCAGCCGAGGTGTGGCGCAGCGCCAGGTAATACAGGCTCCACGACCCAAACGTGGCCACAAACACCAGCCATAAGATGCCGCCAATGAAGCGTGGGTTGGTCGACGGCATGACGCTGCCCTCAAACCCCGCGCATACGGCAAACACGGCCGCCGCGCTCAGGCACTGGATGCAGAGCTGCTGGTACACCGGCATGTTTCTGGAAGGGCTGTTCTTTTGCAGCAGCGTGGCCAGTGCCAGTGCTGCCGTGCCCAGCATCGGCAGGCCATAGGCCCACAGCGGCGCTTCACCACCCTGGGTACTGACGCCGGAGGCCACCACCACGCCCAAGAGGCCAACCACCGTGCCAACCCACTGCCGGCCCGACAGCGCATGGCCCAGCACGGGCCACGACAGCACCGCCACCACCAGCGGCAGCATGTCGGTCACCAGTGCCACCAGGCCGATAGGTACGCGCTGGCCTATGGCCAATGCAAAGCTGCCCAGGTAGGCTGCCATGGCCAGTGCGCCAAAGAAGATCTGTGCGCGCACCTGCGCCCATGGCATGCGCGGCCCCAGGCACAGCGCAATTGGCAACAGCAGCACGCCCGACACCAGGCTGCGCCAAAGCAGGATGGAGAAGATGGGTGCGTAGTCGCTGGAAAAGCGAATGCCTACAAAGCCGCCGCTCCAGCTCACCACCATGGCGGCTTCCAGCAGCAGGGCCAGGGCGACTGTGCGTGCGCGTCCCTTGGGTTGGGGTGTGGTGTGGCGCGCTGTTTCCTGCAATGTGCTGACTCCCTTTGCCTGGTGCAGCCATGCTAAGCGCCGATGCGGCTATGCCCTTGGAGCGCCACGACCCCAACTAGCGCAAATGCGCCGGTGCAGCCTCAGCTCCACGAATCCATCAATGCCGCGCCCTGCTCGATCAGGAAATCCTTGAAGGCGCGCGCAGCCGGCGAGAGCGTCTTGTGCTTGAGGTGCGTCACATACCAGTGGCCCGGGGGCGGCAGGTCCTTGACGTCGATGAGCGCAATGTGGCCACTGGCCAGCTCATGGCGCATGGTGCGCATGGACAGAAAGCTCAGGCCCATGCCCGCCATGACGGCCTGCTTGATGGTTTCGTTGCTGGGCATTTCCATCTCGATTTGCAGCGGCGTCTTGTGCTGGGTAAACAGGCGCTGCATGGCCGCACGCGTGCCTGAGCCTTCTTCGCGTACCACGAACTTGTAGTCGGCCAGAGCCGAGAAGGGCAATTGCTTGCGGCGCACCAGCGCGTGGTTGGGTGCGGCCACAAAGGCCAGCGGGTTGCTGGCAAACGACGTGGCCTCGATGTCCATGTCCGAGGGGCTGCGCCCCATCACCACCAGGTCCACCTCCTTGCGCGCCAGCAGGCCCAGCACGTTCTCCCGGTTGTCGATCTGCAGCTGCACGTGGATGCCCTCGAACAGCTTGCCAAACTGCACCAGCAGCATAGGGATGAAGTACTTGGCCGTGCTCACCACAGCCAGGTCGATGCGGCCTTTCTTCAGGCCCACATGGTCGGCCATCTGCGCTTCCAGGTCCTTGAACTGGCCCATGGCTGCCTGCGCGTGGGTCAGGAACACCTGGCCTGCGTGGGTCAGGCGGATGTTGCGCCCCTCAGGCTCCAGCAGTGCCAGGCCAAAGGCGTCTTCGAGCTGGCGGATCTGCATGGACACCGCCGGCTGCGTGACAAACAGCCGCTCGGCCGCCTTGGACACGGACTTCTGCCGCGCTACTTCCAGAAAGGTCTGGATTTGCTTGAGTGTGTAGGGACGCATGGTGGGCTTATTGTGGGTGCAGTTGCATTAGTTAAAGCTGATGCGTTGTCCAGAAAACGTGATTGGAGTTTATGGGTGCAGCCCCGTAAAGTAAATCCCAAGTTGCCGCTCAGGTGACCCGATTTTCCCCAACCAGCGAGGCAACCCGGCATGTTGAAGGCCCTGATTTTTGATGTGGATGGCACCCTGGCAGACACCGAGTCCGCCCACCGTGCGGCCTTCAACCAGGCCTTTGCCGAAATAGGCATGGACTGGCATTGGGACGAGGCGCTCTACACCCGGCTCTTGCATGTGTCGGGCGGCAAGGAGCGCATTGCCCACTACTGGCAGGAGGTGCACCCCGAGGTGCGTGCCATCGACGGCGTGGCCTTGCAGGACACGGTGAACCGCCTGCACGAGCTCAAGACTGCGGCCTACAATGCTGCCGTCAACAGTGGCGCGGTGGTGCTGCGCCCGGGCGTGCTGCGCCTCATGTCCGAGGCCCACGCGCAGGGGCTGCAACTGGCCATTGCCACCACCACCTCGCCAGTCAACATTGCGTCCTTGCTGCGCCGCGCCCTGGGCGCGGACTGGCGTTTGCAATTCAGCGCCATTGGTGATGCGTCCACCGCTCCCATCAAGAAGCCGCACCCGCAGGTGTACCTGCAGATGCTGCAGGCACTGGGTCTGCAGCCCCAGGAATGCATAGCCTTTGAAGATTCTTCCAACGGGCTGCAGGCGGCACGCGCTGCCCAACTGGCTACGTTGATCACGCCCACCAGCTACACCGCCGACCACGACTTTGATGGCGCCTTGCGTGTGGTGCCGGACCTCACCCATGTGGACCTGGTGCGCCTGCGCAGCTGGCACGCACAAGCCCTGCAATGAAAGACACCATGACCGCGACCGACTTCACACCCACCCGGCTGCGCCTGGCGCCCTCCATCCTCTCGGCCGACTTTGCGCGTCTGGGCGAGGAGGTGCGTGCCATTGAAGCTGCCGGTGCCGACCTGGTGCACTTCGACGTGATGGACAACCACTATGTGCCCAACCTGACGATTGGCCCGCTGGTGTGCGAGGCGATACGCCCGCATGTGTCCATCCCCATCGACGTGCATCTGATGGTGGAGCCGGTGGATGCGCTGGTGCCACTGTTTGCCAAGGCAGGTGCCAACCTCATCACCTTCCACCCCGAGGCCTCGCGCCATGTGGACCGCACGCTCTCGCTCATCCGCGACCACGGCTGCAAGGCCGGGCTGGTGCTCAACCCGGCAAGCCCCTTGCAGTGGCTGGACCATGTAATGCACAAGCTCGACATCGTGCTGCTCATGAGCGTGAACCCCGGCTTTGGTGGCCAGCAGTTCATACCCGCCACGCTGCCCAAGTTGCGCGCCGTGCGCCAGCGCATCGATGCCCACATGGCCGCAGGCGGCCAGCCCATCTGGCTGGAAGTGGATGGTGGCGTGAAGACCGACAACATCCAGACCATCGTGTGCGCCGGCGCCGACACTTGCGTGGCTGGCAGCGCCGTGTTTGGCGCACCCGATGCCGATGGTGGCTATCGCACCGTCATGCACACCCTGCGCAGCCAGGCGCTGCAGCGCTGAGGCCCCCGAATTTTCAGCAATCCGAGAGACCCACCATGCCCCTGACCAACCGCTCCACCCTGACGCAGTTCCTCATCGAGGAGCGGCGCAATTTCCCCAACGCCAGCGGCGACTTCAATGCCCTGATCCTGGACGTCGCCCTGGCCTGCAAGGCCATTGCCCGCGCCGTGGCCTTTGGCGAGCTGGGCGGCGTCATGGGCAACCATGCCGAGCACACCGGCGGCTCCATCAACGTGCAGGGCGAGACGCAGAAGAAACTGGACGTGCTCTCCAACGACGTGTTCATCCAGCGCACCGCCTGGGCCGGGCATCTGGCGGGCATGGCCTCGGAAGAGATGGAGCAGCCCTACCAGATACCGGCGCAGTACCCGCGCGGCAAGTACCTGCTGGTGTTCGACCCGCTGGACGGCTCCAGCAACATCGATGTGAACGTGTCGGTGGGCAGCATCTTCTCGGTGCTGCGTGGCCCGGACAACGGTGCCGATGTAACCGAGGCAGACTTCCTGCAACCCGGCACCCAGCAGGTGGCTGCGGGCTATGCGCTCTACGGCCCTACCACCATGCTGGTGCTCACCGTGGGCACCGGCGTCAACGGCTTCACCCTGGACCCCAACCTGGGCGAATTCATGCTCACCCACCCCAAGATGCAGATCCCCGCGGACACGCAGGAGTTCGCCATCAATGCCTCCAACAGCCGCTTCTGGGAGCCGCCCGTCAAGCGCTATGTGGACGAGTGTCTGGCCGGCAAGACCGGCCCGCGCGACAAGGACTTCAACATGCGCTGGATTGCCAGCATGGTGGCCGAGGCGCACCGCATCCTGATGCGCGGCGGCGTGTTCCTCTATCCGCGCGACACCAAGGACGCGGCCAAGCCCGGCCGCCTGCGCCTGCTCTACGAGGCCAACCCAATCGGCATGGTGATGGAGCAGGCCGGTGGCCGCGCCAGCACGGGCGTCGGGCCGGTGCTGCAGGTGGAGCCCATTGGTCTGCACCAGCGCATCGGCCTGGTGTTCGGCTCGCGCAACGAGGTGGAGCGCATCGAGCGCTACCACGCTGAGCCCGTCCGCAAAGACCTAACCAACCCCCTGTTCGCCGAACGCAGCCTGTTCCGCGACTGAAACGAATTCACAACTTGAGGAGAGCAACCCATGTCCGAGCGGCATCCCATCATTGCCATCACCGGCTCCAGCGGGGCGGGCACCACGTCGGTGACCCGCACCTTCGAGAACATCTTCCGCCGCGAGAAGGTCAACGCCACCATCATCGAGGGAGACAGCTTCCACCGCTATGACCGCCAGGAAATGAAAGTGCGCCTGGCCGAGGCCGAGAAGAAGGGTAACAAGAACTTCAGCCACTTCGGCCCCGAGAACAACCTGTTCCCCGAGCTGGAAGCCCTGTTCGCCAACTACGCGCTCACCGGCACCGGCAAGCGCCGCAAGTACCTGCACGACCCGGAGGAGGCAGCGCCCTACCAACAGGAGCCCGGCACCTTCACGCCCTGGGAAGACGTGCCCGCCAACACCGACCTGCTGTTCTACGAAGGCCTGCACGGCGCGGTGGTCACGCCCGAGGTCAACATCGCGCAACACCCGGACCTGCTCATCGGCGTGGTGCCGGTGATCAACCTGGAGTGGATACAGAAGCTCTGGCGCGACAAGTCCAAGCGCGGCTACAGCACTGAGGCGGTGACCGACACCATCCTGCGCCGCATGCCGGACTATGTGAACTACATCTGCCCGCAGTTCGTGCACACGCATGTGAACTTCCAGCGTGTGCCCATGGTGGACACCAGCAATCCCTTCATCTCGCGCGACATTCCTTCGCCTGACGAGAGCATGGTGGTGATCCGCTTTGCGCAACCCAAAGGCATCGACTTCCAGTACCTGCGCAGCATGGTGGACGGCAGCTTCATGAGCCGCGCCAACACCATCGTCGTGCCCGGCGGCAAGATGGAGCTGGCCATGCAACTGATCTTCACGCCCTTTATCTGGCGCATGATGGAAAGGAAGAAACGCTAACCCCCGTCCGGGCTCACTGCGTGTAGCCCGTTCCCCCCTTGCAGGGGGCAATACCGGCGGACCGGCGAAGCCGGTTCCGCGGTATTCCTGGACAAGACACAGCGCTCGCAGCGTGCTTCTCTCTCACTTGATTTTTTGTATGCATCAAACTATGAATAGTCCTTCGCCTGACATGGCCCGCAAGATGGCCAACGCCATCCGCATGCTCGCAGTGGATGCGGTGGAGGCCGCCAAGTCCGGCCACCCCGGCGCGCCCATGGGCATGGCCGACATTGCCGAAGTGCTGTGGAACCGCCACCTGCGCCACAACCCGGCCAACCCGCAGTGGCCCAACCGCGACCGCTTTGTGCTCTCCAACGGACACGGCTCCATGCTGCTGTATGCGCTGCTGCACCTCACCGGCTACGACCTGCCCATGGAGGAGCTGCGCAAGTTCCGCCAGCTCCACAGCAAGACACCCGGCCACCCCGAGGTGGACGTCACCCCCGGCGTGGAAACCACCACCGGCCCGCTGGGCCAGGGGCTGGCCAACGCAGTGGGCATGGCACTGGCCGAAAAGCTGCTGGCTGCCGAGTTCAACCGGCCCGGCCACGATGTAGTGGACCACTTCAGCTATGTCTTTTTGGGCGATGGCTGCCTGATGGAAGGTATCAGCCACGAGGTGTGCTCGCTGGCCGGCACGCTGCGCCTGTCCAAGCTGGTGGCCTTCTACGACGACAACGGCATCTCCATCGACGGCCATGTGGAGGGCTGGTTTACCGATGACACGCCCGAGCGCTTCAGAGCCTATGGCTGGAACGTGATTGCCAACGTCAACGGCCACATTCCGGAGGCCGTCGATGCGGCGGTGCGCACCGCACGGGCGCAGGCGCTGCTGCCCGATGGCAAGCCCACGCTGATCTGCTGCAAGACGGTGATCGGCATGGGCTCGCCCAACAAGGCCGGTACCCACGATGTACATGGTGCGGCCCTGGGTGCGGAAGAGGTGACCGCCACGCGCGCCGCGCTGGGTTGGGATCATCCGCCTTTCACCATCCCCGCAGACGTTGCCGATGCCTGGAATGCGGTGCAGCGCGGGCAAGCGGCAGAGCAAGCATGGCGGCTGCAGTTCGAGTCTTACCGCAACCACTTTCCGGAGCTGGCTGCCGAGTTCGAGCGGCGCATGTCCGGCGCGTTGTCCGCCCGGTGGGACGTCGCATTGCCAGCCTTGCTGCAATCCATTGCGGCCAACACACAGGCCCATGCCACGCGCAAGGCCAGCCAGAATGCGCTGGACGTATTGGCGCCCTTGGTGCCCGAGTTCTTTGGCGGCAGTGCCGACCTGACCGGCTCCAACCTCACCAACTTCAAGGGCTGTGTGCGCGCCGGGCGCGACACCTGGGGCAACCACCTGAGCTACGGCGTGCGCGAGTTCGGCATGGCCGCCATCATGAATGGCATGGCGCTGCATGACGGCTTCATTCCGTATGGAGGCACCTTCCTCACCTTCAGCGACTACAGCCGCAACGCGGTGCGCATGGCCGCGCTCATGAAGCAGCGGGTGATCCATGTGTTCACCCACGACTCCATCGGCTTGGGCGAAGACGGCCCCACGCACCAAAGCGTGGAGCATGTCCCCAGCCTGCGCATCATTCCAGGCCTGGACGTATGGCGGCCAGCGGACGGGCTGGAAACAGCGGTGGCCTGGGTCAGTGCACTGGAGCGTGCCGACGGGCCCAGCGCGCTGTGCCTGTCACGCCAGAACCTGCCGCAGGTCACGCAGTTGACGATGGTGGCGGACATACGCCGCGGCGCCTATGTGCTGCGCAACATGCCGGATGCGCGGGCCATCATCCTCTCCACCGGCTCTGAAGTGGAACTGGCCTTGCAGGCCCAGGTCACCTTGGCCGAGCAGGGCATTGCCACCCGCGTGGTGTCCATGCCGTGCAGCAATGTGTTTGACCGCCAGCCATTGGACTACCAGGAATCCATCCTGCCGCTGGCCCTGCCCGTGGTGGCTATTGAGGCGGCGCATCCGGACTTTTGGCGCAAATACGTGGGGCGCACGGGCGTGGTGATCGGTATGCCGGGCTTTGGCGAATCGGCACCGGCCAAGGACTTGTATGCACACTTTGGCATCACGGCGGAGCGTGTGGTGCAGGCCGTGAAGTCCCTGACATGAGTGCCTTCGACCTTGTCCTGTTCGATCTGGATGGCACGCTGATCGAGACCGCACCCGAGATCTGCGATGCGGTCAACGACACGCTGCGCCAGACCGGGCGGGCACCGGTGACGCAGCAGCAGGTCAACGACTGGATAGGGCAGGGCACCCGCGAGCTGCTGGTGCAGGCACTGGCGTTTTCCAACCAGGTCCACGCCGAGACGGTGCGTGCCAGTGCGGGCTTTGCCGAGATTGCGGCCATCTTCAATCGGCATTACCAGCAGCGCTGCGGCACGCGTAGCCGCCTGTACCCGCAGGTGCGCGAGACGCTGGTGGAGTTGCGCGTGCGTGGCGTCAAGACGGCGGTGGTGACCAACAAGGAAGGCCGCTACACCGACATCGTGCTCAAGGCCCATGCGCTGGACAGCCTGCTGGACATGGTGGTGAGTGGCGACACGCTGGCCGTCAAGAAGCCCGACCCCGCGGGCGTTGCGCTGTGCCTGCAGACGCTGGGCGTCCGTGCTGAACGTGCGCTGTTTGTGGGCGACTCCAGCATCGACGTGGCCACCGCCCGCAACGCCGGGGTGCAGGTATGGGCCTTGCCCTATGGCTACAACATGGGCCAGCCCATTGCCGCCAGCCTGCCGGACCGCGTCATTGCCGACTGCTCGGCGCTGCTGGCTGGCTAGCCGCAGCACCGCTTTCATTTTTCAAAAACTGAGGAGAATTTTCATGGCCCTTGTGTCACTGCGTCAGGTGCTGGACCACGCTGCCGAATACGGCTACGGCGTGCCCGCTTTCAACGTCAACAACCTGGAGCAGATCCAGGCCATCATGGAGGCGGCGCAGGCCACCGACAGCCCGGTGATCCTGCAAGCCTCTGCCGGTGCGCGCAAGTACGCGGGCGAGAGCTATCTGCGCCACATGGTGCTGGCCGCGGTGGAGGCCCACCCGGATATCCCGGTGGTGCTGCACCAGGACCATGGCGCCAGCACGGCGGTGTGCATGCAGGCCATACGCTCGGGCTTCACCAGCGTGATGATGGACGGCTCGCTCAAGGAAGACGCCAAGACGCCGTCCGACTACCAATACAACGTGGACGTAACGCGCGAAGTCTGCCGCCTGGCCCACAGCATCGGTGTGTCGGTGGAAGGCGAGCTGGGCTGCCTGGGCAGCCTGGAAACCGGAGCCGCCGGTGAGGAAGACGGCTCCGGCGCCGAAGGGCACCTCACCCACGACATGATGCTGACCGACCCGGTGCAGGCCAAGGACTTTGTGCGCCAGACCGGCGTGGATGCGCTGGCCATTGCCATAGGCACCAGCCACGGCGCGTACAAGTTCACCCGCAAGCCCACCGGCGACATCCTGGCCATAGACCGCATCGCCGCCATCCATGCCGAGATACCGAATACGCACCTGGTGATGCACGGCTCCAGCAGCGTGCCACAGGAGTGGCTGGCCATCATCCGCAATTTTGGCGGCGACATCAAGGAAACCTACGGCGTGCCAGTGGAAGAAATCCAGCGCGGCATCCAAAGCGGTGTGCGCAAGGTCAACATAGACACCGACATCCGCCTGGCAATGACCGGCGCCATGCGCCAGGCCTTTGCCCAGCAACCGTCCGAGTTCGACCCCCGCAAGGCCCTGATTGCCGCTCGCAAGGCCGCGCAGGGCATTTGCCAGAGCCGCTTCGAAGCTTTTGGCTGTGCAGGGCGGGCCAGCAAGATCAAGCCGGTGAGTCTGGACGCGATGGTGCGGCGGTATGTCTGAGGTCAAGCACCGCTGAATCACAAGGCATTGGCAGCATGGAATGTGCAATGATGTCGACCTTCTAAATACATGAAAAGGGAGGTTATTCAATGCTGCGGTCGAACCACAAGGGCTTGTCGTTTGTCTGTTTTTTACACCTTGTAGGGTTGCTATGCGCATTGCCCTCACTGGCAAGTGCATCCGATTTATTCCCATCTGGGCGTGTGCGGGCCTACCAACGGTTTGAAGTGCTGGAACCAGGGGCCACTGCCGGGGGATACCCCATCTTTCAAGGCCAGCGCGCCTGGAGGATTGCCACGGCCGATACCACAGCAAACAACCTCGGGATACAAATTGGCTCTGTGCAACTGATAAGCCCCATTGGGGTTGATTACTTCGCAGAAATGTCGCTGACGACAGCAGGGGGTGGCATTGAACAGTACGAAGGCTATTTTTCTGCAGACCCTTGTGCAGTAGCGGTACCGGCCTTGGTGAAGGTCAACAAAGGAGCATCCCGCTTTGACAACTGCCTGGTCATCAACCCTCGGGTTGTGACCATCATGAACAAGCCTGTGACGACGCTCTTTGTTCATATCCGCAATTCGCAAAATAACTGGCGACTTTATGACCTCGGACTTTTGTTGGCAGTGGACGCACTGGGGTTTACAGATGCATCAAGCGCCGACTGGGGTGCCGCCGCTGTCGAACAGGACCCTGAAAAGAAAAAGTTCCTTGAGAAATTGACCGTGTGGGCAAGGTTGCTGCAGGATGGTGTCAATCGGGCCATTGGCTATGAGAAACCGCAGGATGCTTTCAAGGACGTCCCTCCGCTGAATACACTTCTGGCGCCCAATGCCATGGAAAAGCAGCTGAAATTCGATCGCGCTCTGACTGAACGCAAGTCAGCGCCTAACGCTGGCGTTTCTTACATCTACTGTGAAAGCCAAAAGAAGATGGTGCCAGAAGATGGAAAGAGCTGCCCAGACTTGTAACGCCCAAGTGCTAGCTATGATGCACACGCTCTTGAAGCTGACGGTACTTTGAATCCTGGGAATGCATATGAACATCCGACTGGCACGTGAAGACGACTTCGCACAATGGCTGCCCCTCTGGCAGGGCTACCAGACGTTCTACAAGACGCAAATAGCGGAGGCCGTGACCGCCAAAACCTGGGCGCGTTTTATGGACCCCGCCGAGCCCATGCACTGCGCAGTGGCGGAATTGGAAGGCAAGCTTGTCGGCATGGTGCATTACATCTTCCACCGCAGCTGCTGGACCGCGGGCGACTATGTCTATCTGCAAGACCTGTTTGCCGATCCTGCCGTGCGGGGCACGGGCGTCGGACGCGCCCTGATTGAACATGTGTACGCCAAGGCCGCCGAGGCCCAGGCCTCAAGGGTATGGTGGCTCACCCACGAATCCAACACACAAGCCATGCTGCTGTACGACCGCATCGCGGACAAGAGCGGTTTCGTGCAGTACCGCAAGCTGCTGTGACTGAGCGTGCATTGCACTGCACACCTTTGAACTTCACCGTGAATTCACCGCAATCGGCAAGGGGCGGGAGCGGTGTTCCGGAAGAGCTAGGCGACTGTCCGTGATTGGGGAATAGCTGCATTCTGCGGCGGATGGGGGTGACGGATACAAGCTGGAAGCGGAAATGAAGAACGCAGTCATCGCAGGCAGATTCCGACTCAAAGGCGACGTACGAGACTATGAATTGCCTTCCGTACAGCGGTCACTCAATTGACAGACATTCATTTCAATTCCGCTGCGAAAGTTGACGTTAAAAATGCGAAACTAACGCCGAACTTCCCTTGCTACTGCATCGCAAATGTTGCTATTCGCGATAACTCAAAGGCTTCCAAAATACGGTTCGATCAATTTTGTCCAAACTGACTCGTCCCGTCATTGCCATTGCACCCTCCAGTTCTCTACGCAGAATATTCACTACAGAATGGACGCCCCGCGCACCGTCAACGCATAAACCATAGACATACGGGCGCCCGATCATCACAGCATTTGCGCCATAAGCGAGTGCCTTCAGAACGTCGGTTCCACGGCGAATTCCGCCGTCGATAAGGACAGGAACACGGCCTGCCACACGGTCCACAACTGTGGCTAGAACTTCAATCGATGATGGCACTGTGTCCAATGCCCGTCCTCCGTGATTCGACACCACGATACCTGCGACTCCATGTTTTATTGCCTCGTCGGCATCCTGTGGGGTCATGATTCCCTTGAGGATGATCGGTATGGTTGCAAATGATTGAATCCATGCCAGATCTTTCCAACTGAACCGACGCCTAGGTCGACCACCGCCGCCTGGCCCTGCAATGATTCCCAAGTTCGGAAATGGCATCTGAGGTGCTTGTGCCCGCGTCCGTTCTTCGCGATACCGTGCAAAGGCAAAGGGGTTGTCGACCGTGATGCACAGGGCTTTGCACCCAGCCGCTTCTGCTCGTTGAATCAATGCCTTTACCCCGGCCAGATCATCCTCGACATAGAGTTGAAACCAAACTGGTTTGGAGGTGGCCTGGCAAATTTCTTCAATGCTTCTGTTAGACACCGTGCTTGCGACCATGATGGAATCTGACAGATCAGCGCCAATCGCAGTTGCAACTTCACCTTCTGGGTGCGCCAGCATATGAGAAGCAGTGGGTGCAAGCACGATGGGGTGACTCATGGGTACGCCAAACAGCGTCTGGCGCATATCGATACTGCTTACATCCACCAAAATTCTGGGTGTTAAGAAGATGCCATCAAATGCACTTTGGTTTCGACGCAATGTGATTTCATCTGCCGCACCGCCACTTATGTAGTCCCATGCGGATGCTGTCATCAACGTCTTCGCAGCGTCCTCGTAGTCATTGAGGCAGACAAGCGGTGATGAACTAGGTGCTGACGCACTGAATTGATTGATATTTGTCGCAGCGTCTTTTTGCATGGTTATCTAGTTTGGAATTTAAATAGTGTCTGATCAATTCAAAATGGAATCTCCCGACCTCAGTTGGCATGCCAACTCTGCGCATTCCGTAACCTGTCAATCAGAGTCTTTCGCCGGCAGGAAAAGTTAAAAATATGTCCACCGATTAGCGGTCCGACCGTAAGTACTTGGCCGGTCTCCGTCAATTGCACTTGCACAACCTAAAACCGCTTTTCGCGGTACAGCCGCGTAGGCGATACAGCTTAGACAGCCAACAACTTCAACTTCTTTGGTACTAACATTAAACGACTAAAGTATGCGACCAAGCCACTGCTCGCCTCAAGGCAGGTGGCCCTCTATCAGTGCAATACTACCTGTGGCGGCTCGCTGGCGAATGTCCTTGAGCGGTGTGTATTCTGCAGAAAAGTAAAAGGCTTTAAGCGCTGTCATGTCTGGAAATTCGAGAATGACCTGGCGCTGGGCATTCGCATCACCCTCAACCACTTCCACCGCACCTCCGCGAACGAGGTAGCGCCCGCCATACTTGGAAATGATTGCTGGCACCTGCGCAGCGTATTCTTTGTACAAGACCGTGTCATGGATCTGAATATTGCCGTGAAGGTACGCTGTCATTTGGATTTACTCCTTTGCTATGGTGGCGCTACTCTAAACCACTTCGCTCAAGCATCGCCATTTCTCTTTTGTTGGTATCTTGTGAGCGATGGACGCCACCGGCGAACGGCAAGTCCAAGAGTACCCGTCGGCGTGCACTCAGGAGGACTTCCAATATGCAGCCGCACGAAGGCTTCCGCTATCGCG
>NZ_JBXAMW010000010.1:0-175551 GCF_058801025.1 Rhodoferax sp. GW822-FHT04A08 | reverse complement strand
TTAAATGCCTTTGAATACCATCGCTCAGCGATTTGGAGGTCTGCAACGGGAATATGAATGGTGCAAGGCGATTCAATCATAGGCATTAATTTGGCTGGAACCCACAGCACCAACGATAGCAACAAATTCCAATTTTTGATATTCGTTTTTCGCGTAGACGATGATGATTTGAATCAACAGGCGAAAGGTGGCAGCTACTTACGCTCCCGGTGTTTCTATTATTTTTTGGACATCACCATGAGCTTTTACCAAGACTTCAACGACAAGACTGCCATCAAGGATTGGACCTCCCGTCCGCGTGAACCCTACAAGACCATTGAGGTCACGCGCCTTGCTCCCACCATCGGTGCGGATGTACACGGCGTCGATTTATCCAGGGAGGTTCCGGATCAACAGTTTGAAGAAATCCAGCGCGCCCTGCGCGAGAACCTGGTGCTGGCCTTCAGAGGGCAGACACTGACCTCAGAACAACACAAACGCTTTGCGCGCCGCTTTGGCACCTTGCACCGCCATGTGCTGGCAAAAAGCCGCGCCATCGCCGGGGGCACCGATGACCCCGAGATCCTGGCGTGGCGCACCGGCCCGGACTCCCGCTTTACCGCAGGCGACGCCTGGCACCACGATGTGTCCTGCGACGAGAACCCGATCTGGGCGTCGTTTCTGCATGTCACCAAGTTACCCGAGGGCGGCGGCGGTGATACCGCGTTTGCGAACATGGTGCTGGCCTATGAATCCCTGTCAGAACCCTACAAGACTTTGCTGGATAAGCTCACGGCCATTCACGATGGCTCCGAGGCTTGGACCGCGGGCTATGGCTCCAAGCCGGAGCCGGGAACGATCTTTCCGGCAACTGAGCATCCGGTGGTTGCCAAGCACCCACACAGCGGCCACCGATTCCTGTATGTGAACGAGGCCTTCACACGCAACATCGTACAGCTCACACGCTCCGAGAGCGACTCCGTGTTGCAGCACCTGTTTCGCCACATAGAAAAGCAGGTGTCCTTCCAGGTCCGGGTGCGCTGGGAGCCGGGCACATTGCTGCTGTGGGACAACTGGGCCACGCAGCACCATGCCATCTGGGACTACTACCCGCAGGAGCGCTGGGGTGAGCGCGTGTCCGCGCGGTTGGATTTCGGGCCGCGGGCCTGATCGGGCGCCTAAGTGCAGGCATTGTTGCCCGCATCCGTTTGGGTGTGCTAA
The DNA here is from genome assembly GCF_058801025.1 of Rhodoferax sp. GW822-FHT04A08. Classification (NCBI taxonomy): domain Bacteria; kingdom Pseudomonadati; phylum Pseudomonadota; class Betaproteobacteria; order Burkholderiales; family Comamonadaceae; genus Rhodoferax; species Rhodoferax sp. GW822-FHT04A08. The sequence continues at coordinate 174,351 of NZ_JBXAMW010000010.1, read as the reverse complement.
CCGGATAGCTTGTCGAGCAAGCTATACCAGGCCACACCTGCCGCGACATAGGCGCGTTGCAGTCCGTGTAGAGGAATGGGCTGCAGCGGCGTCACGGGAATCCCCCCTTCGGCCCCTCGTGTCCCGTTCAACATGTCGGCCACCTGCCGACCCATCAAGGTTGCAAGGGCGATACCACGCCCGTTGTAGCCCAGTGCCATGGTGACGCCGGGGGCTGGCTGATGCATGTGGGGCATGAAGTCACGGGTGATCGCCACGCGCCCCGACCAGCGGTACTGGTAACGCAATGGGCCCAACTGCGGGAATGTCAAAGCCACGGCGCGCTCCAAGTGCCGGAAATCAACGCTGCTTTCGGGGTCCCGGAAGTGACCGCGGCCACCCATGAGCAGACGACCTTGCGCATCCTTGCGAAAGTACAGCAGCAGGCGTTGAGAGGTAGACGCTGTCTCACCACCCGGCAGGATCAAATCCCCTTTCACACCCAAGGGCTCGGTGGCCACGATGAAACTGTTGGCAGCGAGCACGGTCTTTGCCAAGCCTGGCCAGAGCCCGTCGGTATAACCGTTGGTGGCAAGCACGACCTGGGCCGCTGTAACCGTCGCGCCGCCAGCCGTGGTCGCAGTCCACTGTGCGCCTCGGCGGACCAGGTTGGTGACGGGCGATCGACCATGGACCTGTACCTTCAGATTCAGGGCTGCACGCGTCAGCCCCCGCGCGTAGGACAGCGGCTGTATGCTGCCGGCCCTGCCATCCAGCCAGCCACCCGCGAATGCGCTGCTGCCCACACGTTGCGCCAGCATGGTCGTGTCCAACATCTCTACGCGTGCGCCGCGCCGCGCCCACTGGCGCGCGCGGGCGTGCATGCTGGCGACTGCCTTTTCGGTATAGCCCATCTGTAGCCACCCGGCGCGCACCGGCTGGCAGTCGATGGCATGGCGTGCGATTAGACCAAACACCAAGTCGGCTGACCCAGAGACAGCCTCGATGAGCTTTTCGGAGTGCTCAGCACCGTATATGCGCGTGAGCTCGTCGGGGTCATGCTTGAGCGTAGGGTTGACCTGGCCGCCGTTGCGCCCCGATGCGCCCCAGCCTGGCTCGTGCGCATCCAATACGCAGACGCTGGCACCGCGCTCGGCCAGGTGCACGGCCGCAGAGAGGCCGGTGTAGCCCGCACCGACGATCAGCACATCCACAGAGGTTGATTCCTGTAACGCGGGAGTCGAGGGCGCCGGTATGGCCGTGTCCGACCAGAGCGATTGCGCCGTGGGATGCGAAAGGATGTTGCGTACGGAACCTGTCATAAAAAAACCTTGTGTTGTTTCCCAGGGCTCTGAACCAGTGCAAAGTTCATTCCAGTACATAAGCCCATCGGCAGTCGCATTCCGATGTACTGCACATCCTGACTATCGTAGCGGTAGCGTGATATCGGGCCGACAAAGAAAAAAGCCATCAATCTTGCGATTGATGGCTTTTCAATTTTGGCGGAGTGGACGGGACTCGAACCCGCGACCCCCGGCGTGACAGGCCGGTATTCTAACCAACTGAACTACCACTCCTGGTAGTGAAAACTTTCGCTCTTTCGAGCCAAGAGTCTTTCTTGCGAAAGACCGTTTTCAACTTGCGCCTTGCTATGCATTGCTGCAAAACCTGGCGACCCCACGGGGATTCGAACCCCGGTACTCACCGTGAAAGGGTGATGTCCTAGGCCTCTAGACGATGGGGTCAAAACCTGTGGACGTATCCGTTTTCTCGAAAATCTTGGTGGAGGTAAGCGGGATCGAACCGCTGACCTCTTGCATGCCATGCAAGCGCTCTCCCAGCTGAGCTATACCCCCAAAACCCTTAGGTTCCCTGAGATTGCTTTTTAGAACATTCTCAATTTCCGAGCCTCAAATTATAGCGTGAAAATTGACCTCTAGCCAAGTCTTTCAATTACTTTTTCTCGATCGAGCAATTCCAGCACTGCATCGAGCGATGGAGTCTGCGGTGTACCCACCACCAGCACGCGCACCGGCATGGCCAGTTGGGGCATCTTGAGAGACGACTCGGCCAGCACTTCCTTGATGGCTGCGGCAATGGAAGCCTTGTCCCACGCACACGTTGCCAGCTTGGTAGCCAGCAGATGCAGAGCCGGCTTGATGGCATCCGTCACGTGCTGGGCCAGCATGTCGGCTTCGGGCTCCACATCGGTATAGAAGCGCGCCACCCAATCGGCCAGTGCCACAGTCGTGTCGCAGCGGTCCTTGAGCAGATCGCACAGACGCGGCAGACGTGCATCGCTTGCAATGCCGCGCTTGGCCAACTGCTCTGCCACCAAGGGTGCCAGCGCCTCGCCACTCATGGCCTTGAGGTGTTGGGCATTCACCCAGCGCAGCTTGGCTTCGTCGAACTGGGCTGCGCTGCGGCCCAGGTGGTCCAGGTTGAACCACTCCAGAAACTGCGCGCGCGTAAAGATTTCGTCATCGCCGTGGCTCCAGCCCAGGCGCGCCAGGTAGTTCACCATGGCATCGGGCAGATAGCCTTCTGCCGCGTATTGCGTCACCGGCTTGGCGCCATTGCGCTTGCTCATCTTCTCGCCTTGCTCATTGAGCACGGTGGGCAGATGGGCGTACACCGGGGGCTCTTTGCCCAGTGCGCGGAAGATGTTGATCTGGCGCGGTGTGTTATTGACGTGGTCATCGCCACGGATGACGTGGGTGATGTCCATGTCGATATCGTCCACCACCACACAGAAGTTGTAGGTGGGTGTGCCGTCCGGACGCGCGATCACCAGATCGTCGAGCTCGTCGTTGCTGAACTCCACATGGCCCTTGACCTTGTCGTCCCAGGCCACGACGCCACCTTGCGGGTTCTTGAAACGTAGCACCGGCCTCACGCCTTCGGGAATGGGCGGCAGGGTCTTACCCGGCTCGGGGCGCCAGGTGCCGTCGTAACGGGGCTTCTGCTTGGCCGCCATCTGGCGTTCACGCAGTGCGTCGAGCTCTTCCACCGACATGTAGCAGGGGTAGACCAGGCCCTGGTCCTGCATCTGCTTGAGCACTTCCTTGTAGCGGTCCATGCGCTGCATCTGGTAGAACGGGCCTTCGTCATGCGTCAGGCCCAGCCAGGCCATGCCTTCGAGGATCACGTCCACGGCAGCCTGGGTGGAGCGTTCCACGTCGGTGTCTTCGATGCGCAGAATGAAATCGCCGCCGGTGGAGCGGGCAAACGCCCAGGGGTACAGCGCCGAGCGGATGTTGCCCAGATGGATGAAGCCTGTGGGGGACGGGGCAAAGCGGGTACGGGTTTTGGTCATGTCAGAAAGTATCCAGACCACGCGCCAGGTCGGCGGTGATGTCATCAATGTGTTCGAGCCCGACCGCAACGCGGATCAGGCCTTGGGTTACGCCAGCGGCCTGGCGTTGCCCCTCGGTGAGGCGGCCATGCGAAGTGCTGGCCGGGTGTGCCACCAGTGTTTTGGTGTCGCCCAGGTTGGTAGACAGCGAGAGCAGTTGCATGCTGTCGAGAACGTGGAAGGCTCGTGCACGCGCCTGTTCGGGGTCTGCCGCCTTGACTTCAAAGGACAACACTGCACCGCCGCAGCCCGACTGCTGTTGCATCGCCAGCGCGTGCTGAGGATGGCTGGGCAGGCCGGGGTAGAACACGCGCTGCACGCCGGCATGTTGCTCCAGCCAGCGGCCCAGCGCCATGGCGTTGGTGGATTGGGCTTTCATGCGGATGTCCAGCGTCTCCATGCCTTTGAGCACGACCCAGGCGTTGAAGGGCGCCAAGGTCATGCCCGCGCTCTTGAGCACCGGCAGGAAATTCTTGGTCACCATCTCCTGGCTGGCGCATAGTGCACCGGCCATGACGCGGCCCTGGCCATCCAGATATTTGGTGCCCGAATGCATGACGATGTCGGCACCCATTGTCATGGGGCGCTGCAGTGCCGGCGTGGCAAAGCAGTTGTCCACGGCCAGCAGTGCGCCGGCATTGTGGGCAATGTCGGCCAGTGCGCGGATGTCACACACCTCGGTCAGCGGGTTGGTCGGGGTTTCGGCAAACAGCAGCTTGGTGTTGGGCTTAACAGCGGCGCGCCATGCGGCCACATCGGTTTGCGGCACAAAGGTGGACTCCACGCCAAACTTGGCCAGGTCCGAACCAATCAGCTTGATAGTGGAGCCGAACATGGACTGCGAGCACACCACATGGTCACCCGCCTTGAGCAGGCCCATGCACATCATCAGGATGGCCGACATGCCGGACGCAGTGGACATGCAGGCCTCGGTGCCTTCCATGGCAGCCAGGCGTTTTTCGAAACTAGCGACCGTGGGGTTGCCGTAGCGGCCGTAGGTAAAGCCTTCTTCTTCTCCAGCAAAGCGCAGGGCCGCCGCTTCGGCAGAGGGTTGCACATAGCCGCCGGTCAGGTACAGGGCTTCGGAGTTCTCGCCGTACTGGCTGCGCTCCACCGCCTCGCGCACGGCGCGTGTATCGCGGTGCAGGTCTTTGGGTGTTTGCTTGTCGTTCATGGCTTCCAACGGCTTTCAGTCTTCGTGGTTGGGCAAGGCCAGGCGCGAAGTGTCTTCCTGGTTTTCATCGCCGCCCACGCGGTTGGAGTTCAGGCGGCTGATGTCGGCATCGGTGATGTCACCGGTGACGTACACACCGTCAAAACAGGATGCATCAAAGCCTGCGATGTTCTTGTTCAGCGAGCCGATGGCGCGCTTCATGGCGTCCACGTCCTGATAGATCAGCGCATCGCAGCCGATGATCTGGCGGATCTCTTCGACCGTGCGGCCATGGGCCACCAGCTCGCTGCTGGTGGGCATGTCGATGCCGTACACATTGGGGTAGCGCACCGGTGGCGCGGCGCTGGCCATGTAGACCTTGCGCGCACCGGCGTCACGCGCCATCTGCACGATCTCGCGGCTGGTGGTGCCACGCACGATGGAGTCGTCCACCAGCAGCACATTGCGGCCCTTGAATTCGCTGGCAATCACGTTGAGCTTCTGGCGCACCGACTTCTTGCGCACCGCCTGCCCCGGCATGATGAAGGTGCGGCCCACATAACGGTTCTTCACAAACCCTTCGCGGTACGGCAAGCCCAGCAGTTGCGCGAGTTGCGCAGCGCTCGGGCGGCTGGATTCGGGGATGGGAATGACCACATCGATCTCATTGGGCGGCACGGTGGAGACCACGCGCTTGGCCAATGTCTCACCCAGGTTCAAGCGCGCCTGGTACACCGAGATGCCGTCCATCACCGAGTCGGGGCGGGCCAGATACACATACTCAAAAATGCACGGGCTCAGCACCGGCGACTCGGCGCACTGCTGTGCATGCACCTTGCCTTGCAGGTCGATGAACACGGCCTCGCCGGGATTGACGTTGCGGTCGAACACATGGCCTGTGCCTTCCAGCGCCACCGACTCGCTGGCCACCACCACATTGCCTTCGTCATTGCGCCCCAGGCACAGGGGACGGATGCCAAACGGATCGCGGAAGGCCAGCACACCGTGGCCGGCAATCAGGGCGATCACGGCGTAAGAGCCCTTCACGCGCTTGTGCACTTTGCTCACGGCATCAAACAGGTCTTGCGGCTGCAGGTCAGCGCCGCGGGTGGTGCGCTCGACTTCGTGTGCCAGCACGTTGAGCAGCACTTCGGAGTCGCTCTCGGTGTTGATGTGGCGGTGGTCGGTCTTGAACAGCTCGCTCTTGAGGGCGTGCGCGTTGGTCAGATTGCCGTTGTGCACCAGCACGATGCCGAACGGTGCGTTCACATAAAAAGGCTGCGCTTCCTCTTCGCTGAAGGCATTGCCCGCGGTGGGGTAACGCACCTGACCCAGGCCGCAGTTGCCGGGCAGCGAGCGCATGTTGCGGGTGCGGAACACGTCGCGCACCATGCCCTTGGCCTTGTGCATGAAGAACTTGCGCTCTTGCTGGGTCACGATCCCCGCTGCATCCTGGCCGCGGTGCTGCAACAGCAGCAAGGCGTCATAAATCAACTGGTTCACCGGTGCGTTGCTGACAACGCCGACTATTCCACACATGTTTTTTCGCTCACGTAGTAGGTAAATATTTTCCGAACTCTTGCGGCAACACCGGCTTCAACAGCCCCAACGTTGATGTTGCCCAACGCACGCCCGTCGAAGCCTGCCACTCGCGTGACGACTTCCAGGGCGTCATGCCCACCACCACCGTGATGGCCAATATCAACACCACGCCGCGCAGCACACCGAACAGAGCGCCCAGCAGACGGTTGATGGCGCCCATGCCCACGGCCGACAGCACCTTGGACAGCACAAAACCCAGCAACGCGCCCGCAAACAGCGTGGCCACAAAAATCAGTACAAAGCCGGCGGCGTAACGCACCTGTTCGCCCGCACCCGCCATGGGCAGCTTGGCCGCCACATCGGGGGCAAACCACTGCGCCAGCACAAAGGCCACAGCCCAGGCGGCCAGCGACAGCACTTCCACCACCAGACCACGCCAGGCGCCCACCACCATGGACGCCAACAAAATACCTATGCAGACCCAGTCCAGCAGCGGCAATATCTCCAGCACCGCTAGAGCCCCAGGATCGAGACTGACAGACCGGCCTTCTGGATCTTCTCGGCGGCCTTCTCGGCATCACTGCGCTTCTCAAACGGGCCAACCCGCACGCGGAACTTCTTGCCCTCGGGCGTCTCGGCAATCTGCGCATAGGTCTTCAGACCCAGCTTTTCCACCTTGAGGCGTGCCTCGTGCGCACGGGCCGAATCGGTGAACGCGCCAAACTGCACCACAAAGCGCCCTGTGGCCGATTTGTCAGACGCCTTATCTGCGGGCTTGTCGGCCGATTTTTCAATGGGCTTGGCTGTCACTTTGCTGTCACGTGCGGCATCTGCCTTGGACGGGGCGATGATGACCTCTTCCTTGTCGGCTGCCTTGCTCTTTTCCGCCGGCTTGGCAGGGGCTTTGGCGTCCTTCGAATCCTTGGCAGGCGCAGCTGCCGGTGCCGGGGAAGGAGCTGCTACGGGGACTGCCACGGGAGCAGGTGCCGGGGCAGGTTCGGAAGCAGCCGGGCTGGACGACTGGCTCTGCTGCACCACCGGCGCGGAATCGCTGGCAGCCAGAGGCTTGACCTTGGTCTTGTCGGGGATGTCGATCGGAATGTCCACCGCAATCGGGCGCGGCTGGTTGTCAAACAGGATGGGGAAACCAATCACACCCGCCAGCACCAGCAGTGCTGCACCCACCAACCGGTAGCGCGCCCGCTTGCGCATGGCGTCCACGCTTTCAGGAGCGGGCGGCGGAGCCGGCTGCTCCCCACCGGCTTTGCGTAGTTTGAAAAATGCCATGGATGCGCGTACGCGGAAGTTAGTGTTTATGGGGCCAGATGAGCGGCCTGCAGACGGGGTAAACCTGCCTGCAGAATGCCCCCTACCGTATAGAAGGACCCGAAGACGACGATTCTATCAGCGGGGTCTGCGGCGGCGATGGCGGCCTCCAGCGCCAGGGTTGGCGAGGCAAAAGCCTGCGCGCTGGCGTCCTTGCGGGTGTTTTGGGCTTCCCAGGCGGTCTTGAGCGCAGCGCCAGTGGCCGCGCGGGGCGTGGGCAGGTCGGTAAAGTACCAGCGGTCCAGCATGGGCCCGACCTTGGCCAGCATGGGCGCCAGATCCTTGTCGGCCATGGCGCCAAACACCGCATGCGTAGTCGGGAAAAAGCCCATGGCATCCAGATTGGCTGCCAAAGCGGACACCGAATGCGGGTTGTGCGCCACGTCCAGCACCAGCGTGGGCTGCCCCGGAATGATCTGGAAGCGCCCGGTCAGTTCCACAAAGGCCAGGCCGTTTCGCACCGCCTGTGCGGTTACCGGCAGCTTCTCGCGCAGGGCGGTGAGCGCCGCCAGCACGCCAGCGGCGTTCACCAGCTGGTTGGCGCCGCGTAGCGCCGGATAGGCCAGCCCGCTGTAGCGCCTGCCGCGCCCGGCCCAGGCCCATTGCTGCTTGTCGCCGGTCACGTTGAAATCCTGCCCGACACGCCACAGGTCGGCGCCCACTTCCAGGGCGCGGTCCAGCACACTTTGCGGCGGCACCGGGTCACTCACCACCACCGGGCGGTCGGTGCGCATGATGCCGGCCTTCTCGTAGCCAATGGCTTCGCGGTCGTTGCCCAGCAGCTCCATATGGTCCAGGTCGATGCTGGTGATGATGGCGCAGTCGGTATCGATGATGTTGACCGCGTCCAGCCGCCCGCCCAGCCCCACCTCCAGCACGATGGCGTCCAGCCCGGACTGGCGCATCACATCAAAAATGGCCAGGGTGCTGAACTCAAAGTAGGTGAGCGACACCGCTTCGCCCTGGGTGCGCGCCCGCTCCACGGCCGCAAAGCCGGCCACCAGCACGTCGGCAGCCACCGGCTCGCCGTTCAAGCGCAGGCGCTCTTCAAAGTGCACCAGATGCGGCGAGGTGTAAACGCCGGTCTTGTAGCCCGCCTGGCGCAGGATGGACTCCAGCATGGCGCAGGTGGAGCCCTTGCCGTTGGTGCCGGCTACGGTGATGACCGGGCAGTCAAAGCGCAGCTGCATGCGCTCGGCCACGGTGCGCACGCGCTCCAGGCCCATGTCGATGTTCTTGGGATGCAGCTGTTCGCAATAGGCCAGCCACTCGGGCAATGTGCTGAAAGAAGTAGTCATAGCCCGGAATTGTCGCCCACCAGCCGCCGCGCTGGCATGATGACGGCCATGAAAACCATTCACCTCTACGGCATCCCCAACTGCGACACCGTCAAAAAAGCCCGCGCCTGGCTCGCCGACCAGGCTGTGGAGACGGTTTTTCATGACTTCAAGAAGGAAGGCGTGCCTGCCGACCTGCTGCCCGGCTGGCTCAAGGCCGTGGGGCGCGACAAGCTCATCAACCGCGCCGGCCCCACCTGGCGCAAGCTGGACGCGGCCATCCAGGCCTCGGTGGTGGACGACGCCTCTGCCAGCGCGGTGATGACCGCGCACAGCAGCGTGATCAAGCGCCCGGTGGTGGTTTGGGCCGACGGCAGCGTCACCGTGGGATTCAAGCCCGAGCTGTTTGCGGAGCGACTCCTTTAAAATCAGCGGTTTCCCCAATCAGTGCGCCTTCTCCCATGACCATCACCACCCAGATCGACTCCGTATCCCTCTCCACCAAAGCCAATGTGTACTTTGATGGCAAGTGCGTCAGCCACAGCTTTACCCTGCCCGATGGCAGCAAAGCTTCGGTGGGCGTGGTGTTGGCCTCCACCCTGACCTTTGGCACCGGTGCTGCAGAAACCATGGAATGCGTGGGCGGCAGCTGCGAATACAAGCTGGCCGGCAGCGACACCTGGGTCAGCCAGTCCGAAGGCGACACCTTCAGCGTGCCCGCCAACTCCAAGTTTGAAATCCGCGTGGCCCAGGCCTACCACTACATCTGCCGCTACGCATAAAGCAACACCATGTCCAACACCATTCTCCAAAACACCCCCGTCGGCCAAAAGGTCGGCATCGCCTTCTCCGGCGGCCTGGACACCAGCGCTGCCCTGCACTGGATGAAGCTCAAGGGTGCCCTGCCCTACGCCTACACCGCCAACCTGGGCCAGCCCGACGAAGCCGATTACGACGAAATCCCGCGCAAGGCCATGGAATACGGCGCCGAGAAGGCCCGCCTGGTGGACTGCCGCCCGCAGCTGGCCGCCGAAGGCATTGCCGCCCTGCAGTCCGGCGCCTTCCACATCACCACCGCCGGTGTGACCTACTTCAACACCACACCCCTGGGCCGCGCCGTGACCGGCACCATGCTGGTGTCGGCCATGAAGCAGGACGACGTCAACATCTGGGGCGACGGCTCCACCTTCAAGGGCAATGACATTGAGCGCTTCTACCGCTACGGCCTGCTGACCAACCCCGCGCTCAAGATCTACAAGCCCTGGCTGGACCAGGCCTTCATCGACGAGCTGGGCGGCCGCGCAGAAATGTCGGCCTTCATGACGCAGCACGGCTTTGGCTACAAGATGTCGGCCGAGAAGGCCTACTCCACCGACAGCAACATGCTGGGCGCCACCCACGAAGCCAAGGACCTGGAAAACCTCAACTCCGGCATCAAGATCGTGAACCCCATCATGGGCGTGCCCTTCTGGCGTGACGACTGCGTGGTCAAGGCCGAAGAAGTGTCGGTGCGCTTTGAAGAAGGCCGCCCCGTGGCACTCAACGGCGTGGAATACCCTGACCTGGTCAGCCTGATCCTGGAAGCCAACCGCATCGGTGGCCGCCACGGCCTGGGCATGAGCGACCAGATCGAAAACCGCATCATCGAAGCCAAGAGCCGCGGCATCTACGAAGCCCCCGGCCTGGCACTGCTGTTCATTGCCTACGAACGCCTCGTCACCGGCATCCACAACGAAGACACCATCGAACAGTACCGCGACAACGGCCGCAAGCTCGGCCGCCTGCTGTACCAGGGCCGCTGGTTCGACAGCCAAGCCATCATGCTGCGCGAAACCGCCCAACGCTGGGTCGCCCGCGCCATCACCGGCACCGTCACCCTGGAACTGCGCCGCGGCAACGACTATTCGCTCTTGAATACAGAATCTCCCAACCTGACCTACGCGCCCGAGCGCCTCTCCATGGAAAAAGTGGAAGACGCGCCCTTCAGCCCGCTGGACCGCATTGGCCAACTGACCATGCGCAATCTGGACATCTCGGATACGCGGGCCAAGCTGGGGATTTACTCCAATGCGGGGTTGTTGGAGTTGGGTAAGGGGGATGATTTCTTGAAGCTGGGTAAGTAAGCCTCAGCTGAAGCGCAAAAAACAAAGCCCGCCAAGTGAAAGCTTGGCGGGCTTTGTTGTTTTGGACTTACTAGTACGGCTAGTCGGTCGATACTTTTTGGGAATGAAAGTGTGTTCAAGTTAAAGTGGGGTTGAATCGCAGAAACTAAATTAATTCCCTAATGACTGACTCGCTACGCGACCTAGCCCTACAGCTCGAAAAGTTTGCAAAAGAACGCGAGTGGCAACCCTTTCATTCACCCAAAAACCTTGCTTCAGCACTGGTGGTGGAGGCTGGCGAATTGCTAGAGCATTTTCAATGGCTCACCGAAGCCCAAAGTCAAGAGGTGTCCGATGAGAAACGAGAAGCCATAGGTTCGGAAATTGCGGATGTACTACTGTATTTAATCCAACTCTCAACTGCTCTTGGCATCGATCCAATCGCAGCGGCACAAGCGAAAGTGAAAGCCAACGCTCTCAAATATCCAATTGACAAAGCCCGTGGCTCAAGCAAGAAATACAACGAGCTTTGATCAATGATCATCTATCAAGCGAGTAAGAGTGACTTTCTGCATCATGCACTGCACGATGACATCGAAGATGTCATGTCACGTCACTTCTTCAACGCCACGGGTCACGGAGTCGGTCCGTCGGAAATTCGATCATGGAAAAACTCTCTTATGGAGATGGCCAAAGTATTGAAGGACGATGAAATTCCGTCAGATGCTGGCATAGCCATCGAGTATCAACTCCCACTTCAAAATAAGCGCATTGACTTCGTCATTACCGGCGAAGACGTTCACTCAAGGTCCAAAGTAGTCATCGTTGAATTGAAGCAGTGGTCAGAGTCACGTAGAAGCGATAAAGATGCGATCGTGTGGGCGAGAAGAGGTGGAAAAACTGGTGAGACTGAGGGACCACATCCCTCCTATCAAGCTTGGTCTTACGCCGCTTATCTGGAGGATTTCAATAGGGCCGTGCATGAAGGCGACATGAAGCTTCAACCTTGCGCCTACTTGCACAATCACCCGAGAGACGGTGAAATCGACCACCCGCACTACCAGCAACACATCGAACGAGCCCCACTATTTCTAGCACGGGAGCGTGAAAAATTACAACAATTCATCCGAGAGCACGTTCGATTCGGTGACCGTAAGGGCATTCTCTACACCATCGAAAATGGACGCATTCAGCCTTCAAAGATGTTGGCCGACAGTGTCGTCGCTTTACTTCAGGGAAGAAACGAATTTATTCTTCTTGATGATCAAAAGGTGGCATACGAAACCATCCTCCAGATCGAAACCAAAGCAACGCAGCGAAAGCAGGTTGTGATTGTTCAAGGTGGTCCTGGCACAGGCAAATCGGTGATTGCCATAAACCTGTTGGGCACACTAATCAATCGCAAGCGCAACGCACGCTACGTCTCCAAAAATGCAGCACCACGAGCAGTCTATGAAGCTCGACTGGCTGGCACTTTCTCTAAAACACGCATAAGCAACCTTTTCTCCGGTTCTGGAGCCTTCGTTAACACGGCACCCGACATTTACGATGTACTCATCGTCGATGAAGCCCATCGCCTAAATGAAAAGAGCGGCCTATACGGCAACTTGGGTGAAAGCCAGGTAAAGGAAGTTATACGTTCGTCTCGATGCACAGTTTTCTTCGTAGACGACAACCAATGCGTGACGATTAAAGATGTAGGTAAGGCAGAAGAACTTCGACTTCGAGCGAAGGAATTTGGAGCCGAAATAACAGAGTTGGTGTTGGCATCTCAGTTTCGTTGCAACGGTTCTGATGGGTACTTGGAGTGGCTGGATAACACTCTTGATATCCGCAAAACGGAAAATACAACTCTCGAAACCCGGGAATATGACTTTCGTGTGTTCGACAATCCAGTCGAAATGCATGAGCTTGTGGCGCTTAAGAATCGAATCAACAATCGATCTCGAGTCGTGGCTGGCTACTGTTGGACATGGCCCAGCAAAAAAGACCCCAACGCATGGGACATCCAGCTTCCAGAGTTTGACTACCAACGTCGCTGGAATTTGGATAAGGACGGAAGCTTGTGGATCATCACTCCAAGTTCTATAGACCAAGTTGGATGCATACACACCTGTCAAGGATTGGAGCTCGACTATGTCGGCGTGATCATTGGACCGGACCTCACCTATCGAGACGGACGCATTGTCAGCAATGCGAATAAGCGTGCCTCTTCGGACAAGTCTGTGCGTGGACTCAAAAGCCTACTCAAAACGGAACGCGAAAAGGCGCTTGCGTTTGCTGACGCCATCGTAAAAAACACTTACCGTACTCTGATGACTCGGGGTATGAAAGGCTGTTATGTCTACTGCACTGACCCACAACTTAGGGAATTCATCCGAAGCAAATTGCGTGCGAGTGGTAACGAAATACAAGACGGCATCTCAAGTCAACGGACTGAAGTGGCAAATGTCGTGCCATTACCGCGTGTTTCAAAGTCGGAGTTAAACGCAGGAGTGGCCGCTGCACCATTGCTGGATCTACGCATTGCGGCCGGAAACTTTTCAGACCTGCAAGCGCTTGTGCATGAAGCGGATGAATGGGTCGCTTTACCAGATTGGGTGAACCCCCAACCAGGGCTATTCGTAGCCCAGGTTATCGGTGAATCAATGAACCGTAGGATCCCCAATGGTGCTTGGTGTCTTTTTCGAGCCAACCCATCAGGAACACGTGAGGGGAAAATTGTGGTTGTGCAGCATCGCACTATTGCAGATCCCGAAACCGGGGGGCGTTACACCATTAAGCTGTATTCAAGCGAAAAAATGGCAGTGGCAGACGGTGATTGGCGGCATACCCGCATCACGCTGAAACCGGACTCGACCATGCCCGGATTTCAACCGCTCGTCATTGAGCAACCAGAAAGCGATGAGAGCTTCGCAGTCATCGCAGAAATGCTCATGGTTCTGACCGCTCCCGAAAACTAAGTCAAGGCGGCAACTGTGCCTGACCAGGGATTCAGCAAACTGATCATTTGCAGCTGCTTTCGGCGGATGAAGGGCTTTTCTAGGCCAAATGGTATGGCATGCAGAACGCCAGGGATTGCGATGTCGTAAAAGCCGTAGCGCCTAATCCCCACCCCCACCACACCCGCTGCCACACCCATCTCCGCCGCTCCCGGAATCCCCATCGCTGCCGCCTGAAGAGTGGGAGGAATGAGAGGAATCCATGCCACCAAACCCATCGCTGTCCCCACTGCTGGAGCCGTCCGAAAAGTCCGTTGCGCAATAGCTGCCAGAGCCGTCACCATTGGCGTCGCTCTTGCGGTCTATGTCCTTGCAATCGGGCACGTACTGAAAGCCGCCCTCTATGCCGCATTTGGCATCCAGGGCAAACAGCAGCGGCAAGCGGCTGGGTTTGCGGGGGTTGATGGATTCTTCCTTGCAGGCCCAGAACCAGGCGCGGCGCAAGCCGTCGTTGCGGTCGGATCGCGTGCCCAGCACTTCGGCGGGCGTGTGGTGCAGGAAGTGGCCCAGCGCAATGTCGCACCAGCGCTGGTAAGCCTGCGTGTGCAGGATGAACTCATGCCACAGCACATCGACCACCTTGGATGGCATGGCAACAAATTGGCGACGGCTGCGGTGGCAGGCCAGAAAGAACTGGCGCAGACCGCGCTCCACCAAATCCGCGTCTTTGCCGCTCAGGTGGGGGTACGTTTGCCGTAGCTTGCGCTTGAGGAACTGGGGCAGCGGCGCTTCGCGAATCCAGCGTTCACGCTGCCAGGCAGCCCACACGGGCACAGCCAGACCGATGGCGCAGGTCAGCATCACCAAAGGCACCGTGCTGGCCCCCACGCGCCACCATCCCAACCGAATCCCCAGGAAGGCCAGGAGCCACAGTGCCAGCAGCAGCCATGGGACATGCTTTGCATGCCGCAGCGCCAACACCCTCCACTTCATGCCTTCATCTGCCTGCTACTTCCAGTTCGCCCGCTTGCGCACCCCCAGCAGCGAATGCCAGGGCGAGCCCTCGTCCAGGTAGTCGCCCGCAACCGCCTGCAAGGCGGCGGGCTCTATGCCCAGTGCGGACAGGCCGGGCATGCCGGGGGTGGCCACGCTGGGGAGTTTCATGGAGTCGAGGTTGTCGCGGCTCATCAGGGGGTTGCCGGGCATCATTTCCATGGTGCGGGCCTGCAGGCTGGCGGCCCAGTGGGGCAAGGAGAACACGGGGCGGCCTTTGCCTTGGTTGATGCCGGCCAGCTTGGCGGAGATTTCCACCAGTTGCCTGAGGGTGAAAACTTCCGGGCCGCAGGCTTCGTAAGTTTGCACGCCCGGGTGGGTGCGCTCCAGGGCCTTGACCACGGCGTTGGCCACGTCTTCCACCCACACGGGCTGGAATTGGGCATCGGCGCAGGCCAGGGGCACAAAGGGCGCGACCTGCTGCATGGCGGCAAACAGGTTGAGGAACTTGTCGCCATGGCCAAAGATCACGCTGGGGCGCAGGATGGTCAGGGCCAGGGCGCTGCATTGGGCCAGCAGCACGGCCTCGCCTTCGCTCTTGCTACGCAGGTACATCGAGGGTGCGGATTGGGGCTGCTGCGGGTTGGCGCCCAGCGCGCTCACATGCACCAGGCGGGTGACGCCCGATGCCGCACAGGCCGCGGCGATCTTGCGGGGCAGATCCACATGCACGCGCTGGAAAGACTGCTTGTCGCCATGCAGGATGGCCACCAGGTTGACTACGGCGTCATGCCCTTTGGCCAGACGGGTCAGGGCGGCTTCGTCGTGGATATCGCATTCCTGCACGGTGAGCCCGGGCAAATGCATGACGTTGCGTGCGTTGTTCTCTCGCCGGGTGGCAACGGTGATGTCCCATTCCTCCCGGGCCAGTTTTTCACACACATGCGCACCGACGAAGCCCGTGCCACCCAGGATAAGAATGTTTTTCATGGGTGCACTGTAGTCTTCTGCAGTGACCGACTCTTTTACATGGGCTTAGAGTCAGATCACCACGGGCTCGGGTTCGAGCTGGATACCGAAGCGTTCGTACACACTGGTTTGTATGGCTTTGGCCAGTGTCATCACCTCGCCGCCGGTGGCGCCGTCCCCGTCATTACCGCTGCCGCGGTTGACCAGGACCAGGGCCTGCTTTTCATACACCCCGGCCATGCCGACGGTCTTGCCGCGCCAGCCGCAGGAGTCGATCAGCCAGCCCGCAGCCAGCTTGACCGAGCCATCGGCCAGCAGGTAGTGCACCACCTTGGGGTCGCGCGCGATGATGTCGGCGCACTGCTCGGGCGTGACGGTGGGGTTCTTGAAGAAGCTGCCGGCATTGCCGATGACAGCCGGGTCGGGCAGCTTGGCGCGGCGGATGTCGCAAATCCAGTCAAAGATCTGGCGCGCCGTAGGCTGGTCGCAGCGCTGCTCGGCCATCTTTTTTTCCAGGTCGGCGTAGCCCAGCACGGGCTTCCAGGCTTTGGGAATGGCAAAGCGCACCCGCAGGATCAGCACCCGGTCTTTCAGGCCCAGGGCCTGGGGCAACTCGGCATTGCTGCTGTGCTTGAAGATCGAATCCCGGTAGCCAAAGGCGCACTGCGCGGCGTTGAGCGTGAACACCTGGCCGGTTTGCAGGTCGATGGCGTCCAGGGATTCAAAGCGGTCTTGCAGCTCCAGCCCGTAGGCGCCGATGTTCTGCACCGGGGCTGCGCCCACGGTGCCGGGGATGAGCGCCATGTTTTCCAGGCCCGGATAGCCCTGCTCCAGGGTCCAGGCCACCAGGTCGTGCCAGCCTTCGCCGGCGCCGGCTTCCACGATGTAGTGGCGCGGCGTTTCCTGCAGCAGGCGCTTGCCGGCAATCTCCACCTTGAGCACCACCGGCTTGACGTCGCCGGTGAGCACGATGTTGCTGCCCCCGCCCAGCACAAACTTGGGGCTGGCTGCCAGATCCGGGTCGGCCAGCACGGCGCGCACGTCTTCTTCGGACCTGATACGGATCAGGGAATGGGCCTTTGCAACGATGTGGAAGGTGTTGAAGGCCTGCAGGGGGACGTTTTTCTCGACTAACATGGCAGGATTGTCTCACCGCTATTTTTGAGTACCCAAATGCCTTCTTTTGACACCGTATGCGAACCCGATTTGACCGAAGTAAAGAACGGCGTGGACAACACCGCCAAGGAAATCGGCACGCGCTTTGACTTCAAGGGCACTTCTGCCAGCATCGAGCTCAAGGACAAGGAAATCACGCTGATTGGCGATGCCGATTTCCAGCTCCAGCAGATCGACGACGTGCTGCGCAACAAGCTGGCCAAGCGCAATGTAGACGTGCGCTTTCTGGACAAGGGCGATGTGCAGAAGATAGGCGGCGACAAGGTCAAGCAAGTCATCAAGGTGCGCAACGGCATTGAGTCCGAGGTGGCCAAGAAGATCCAGCGCGCCATCAAGGACAGCAAGATGAAAGTGCAGGCCGCCATCCAGGGCGATGCCGTGCGCATCACCGGCGCCAAGCGCGACGACCTGCAGGCTGCCATGGCACTGATCAAGAAAGAAGTTCCGGACATGCCGCTGAGCTTCAACAACTTCCGCGACTGATGAAAACCCCTGCCCTGCTGGCCTCTGCCCTGCTGCTGTTCATGCAGCAGGTGGTGGCGCAGACGGTAGGACTGGCAGGCATGATGGGCGACAAGGCCCTGCTGATCATCGACGGCGCACCACCCAAGAGCGTGGCCAGCGGTGACACCTACAAAGGCGTCAAGTTGCTGTCCGTCAAGGGCGATACCGCAGTCGTCACTATCGACGGCAAGCAGCTCAGCTTGCGCGTGGGCGAAGCGCCGGCCAACGTGGGCGGCGCCGCAGGTGTTTCGGGCTCGCGTGTAGTGCTGACCGCGAGCAGCGGCGGGCACTTCATGACCCAGGGGCAGATCAACGGCAATACCGTTACCTTCATGGTGGACACCGGCGCCAGCATGGTAGGCCTGAGCACGGCAGACGCCGACCGCATGGGGCTGAAATACCGCGATGGTGAGATGGGCCGCGTCAGCACAGCCAATGGCGTGATACCGGCCTGGCGCGTCAAACTCGCCTCGGTGCAGGTGGGCGACGTGCAGGTGTACAACGTGGACTGCCTGGTGTCGCCGGGCTCCATGCCCTACGTCTTGCTGGGCAACAGCTTTCTGACCCACTTCCAGATGACCCGGACCAACGACCAGATGGTTCTGGACAAGCGCTTCTGAGTAGCAGCCGCCATGCAAGTCAAAGACGAAAACGAATACGAAGACCTGCTGGCCGAATGGGCGGACCTGGAGTCCGGCCTGGCCATCATCCTGAGCCATCCGGACAGCAGCCAGCAGTTTGCCCAGCGCGTGCTGCAGTACGACCGCTGGATGCAAGGCCTGCTGCAACGCGACCAGGATGCAGGGCTGTACCTGCTGTTCCAACTGGCCAGCAATTCGCCGGTGGGCTATAGCGCTTCGCACGCCCTGGTGTGTGCCGTGCTGTGCCACCTGATTGCCCACGAGCTGCAGCTACCGCCCAAAGAGCGCGATAGCCTGGTGCGCGCCGCACTGACCATGAACCTGGCCATGACCCAGATGCAGGACGTGCTGGCCACCCAGACCGAGCGCCCCAACCCGGCTCAGCAGGAGATGATCCGCCTGCACCCGGTCAGGTCGGCCATGATGCTGGGCTCCGTGGGCGTGCAGGACGAAAACTGGCTGGAGGTGGTGGGCAACCACCACGACAACCAGCCCGAGGTGGGCGACTTCCGCACGGTAGCCCCGGTCATTCGCCTGACCCGGGTGCTCAAGACGGTGGATCGCTACGCCGCCATGATCAGCCCGCGGCTCTCGCGTGCGGGCCGCAGTGCGAGCGAGTCCGCCCGTGCGGTGATGGCCAATGGCGCAGACCGCTCGGACGAAATCGGCCAGGCGCTCATGCGTGTGGTGGGGTTGTGCCCTCCGGGAACCTTTGTGCGTATGGACAGTGATGAGCTGGGCGTGGTCCTGCGGCGCAGCGCCCAACCGAATATGCCGGACGTGGCCATCGTGGGGTCGGCCGACGGCCAGTTACTGCGCAGCCCGCGCCTGCATGCCACGGCAAGGGCACTGCCCCGCATACGCTCGGCCCTGGCGGCCTCCAGCGTGCGCGCCCAGCTGAACCATTACCAGGTGTTGTGCCTGAGTGCGCAGGCCGTGGCCTGAACACGCATAGGGCGCCTCAGGCGGCTTTTTTGCCCAGCTTGGATTCGGTGCCCTTCAAGAGGCGGTTGATGTTTTCGGCATGGCGCCAGATCAACAGGCCCGACATCACGGCCATGGACAGCAGCACCCAGTTGTCTTCGTACCAGGCCACCCCGTCACCGAACAGGTAATACACCGGCGCAAACACCGATGCCACCAGCGAGGCCAGCGACGAGTAGCGGAAGAAGTAGGCAATGATCACCCAGGACAGCAGCACCGCCAGGCCCAGCCAGGCACTGATGCCCATGATCACACCCAGCGCGGTAGCCACACCCTTGCCGCCTACAAAGCGGAAGAACACCGGGTACAAGTGGCCCAGAAAAGCCGCCAGCCCCACCAGCGCCAGCGTGCCTTCTTCCAGCCCATAAGGCTTGCCAAACCACCTGACCAGCACCACGGGCACCCAGCCCTTGAGCGCGTCCAGCAACAGCGTAACGACGGCTGCGGCCTTGCTGCCGGAGCGCAGCACATTGGTGGCACCCGGGTTCTTGCTGCCATAGGTGCGCGGGTCGTTCAGGCCCATGACCCGACTAACGATCACCGCAAAGGAAAGAGAGCCCACAAGGTAAGCCGCCACGGCGGCCAGGGCCGGATACACCACTGCTATCGAATTCAAAACCGTCTCCTGTTATCTGCCGCCAATCATTCGGCCAGCGCGCACTGTACCTTTTTTGCAGACAGCAATTGCACGCAGACCTGCGGGTCCAGCCCCACCAGGTAGCCGCGCCGCCCGCCGTTGATGAGGATTTTGGGCAAATCCAGAATCGTTTCCTCGATGTACACCGGCATGGTCTTGCGCGTGCCAAACGGGGACGTGCCGCCCACCAAATAGCCACTGTTGCGGTTGGCAACCTCGGGCGTGCAGGGCTCCACCGACTTGGCGCCGATCTGGCGCGCCAGGTTCTTGGTGGAAACCTTGCGGTTGCCGTGCATCAGCACCACCAGGGGCTTGGCGTCCTGGTCTTGCATGATGAGCGTCTTGACCACCGTGAACGGGTCAAAGCCCAGCACCTGGGCGCTGTGCTGGGCACCGCCATGCTCCAGGTATTCGTACGGATGCTCGGTGAAGGCGATCTTGTTCGCCTTCAGCAGCTGGGTGGCCGGTGTTTCGGAGACGTGTTTTGCCATATCAGTTGGCCGGGTCGCGGATTTCCCAACGCACGGCGTCGATCTTCTTGAGCAGCTCTTCGGGCAGGGTGGTGCCCCAGGCGTTGATGTCTTCGTCCAGTTGGGCCACCGAGGTCACGCCGATGATGGTGCTGCGCACCTGCCACTTGGTGTAGCAGAAGGCCAGCGCCATTTGCGTTGGGGTCAGGCCGTATTCCTTGGCCAGCGCGTTGTAGCGGCGTGCGGCAGCCAGCGATTCGGGGCGGCCCCAGCGCTGCTTGCGCATGGACTCGTACTTGGCAATGCGGGCCTGCGCCGGTGCGTCCGGCCCGGTGGTGCCCGACACGTCGTACTTGCCGGTGAGCAAACCAAAGCCCAGAGGCGAATAGGCCAGCAGCGACACGCCCAGGCGGTGCATGGTTTCGTCCAGTCCGTTCTCCAGACTGCGGCTGATCAGGCAATACACGTTTTGCACCGTGGCAATGCGTGGCAGGTTGTACTGCTCTGCCACGCGCACGAACTCGTGCACGCCATAGGGTGTTTCGTTGGACAGGCCGATGGCGCGCACCTTGCCCGCCTTTACGAGCGTCTGCAGGGCTTCGAGCTGGGCGTGGATGGTGGCCACTGCGGGATTGTCCTTGGTGGGGTCGAAATACAGGCTGCCGAACATGGGCACATTGCGGGTAGGCCAGTGCAGCTGGTAGAGATCGATCACATCGGTCTTGAGACGCTTGAGGCTGCCTTCACAGGCGGCAATGATGTCGGCGCCGCTTAGGTCGGGGCTGCCGTTGCGGATCCACGGCATGCCGCGTGAGGGGCCAGCCGCCTTGGTCGCTACCACCAGCTTTTCACGCGCGCCGGGATTTTTCTCGAACCAGTTGCCGATGATTTTTTCGGTGACCTGGAAGGTCTCGGCCTTGGGCGGCACGGAATACATCTCGGCCGTGTCGATGAAGTTGATGCCGCGCTCCAGCGAGCGGCTGAGGATGGCGTGGCTGTCTGCCTCGCTGACCTGTTCACCAAAAGTCATGGTACCCAGACAGACGGGTGTTACCTGCAGATCGCTTTGGCCAAGAGACACGAGTTTCATAGGGGATGTAAGGGTATTTGGGAGTGGAAAAGTACCAGCGCGCGCAGTATCCCACGCAACGGCCGACATTGCAGGGATAACCCTTGCGCACAACACGACCTAAAGCGCATAGCATTAGTTCGTCGTCAAAACTATAGCCGGTGCAACCCATAAAGTTCGCAAGGCGCAGCCAATATGAATCTCTCCAACCTGAAAATCGGTACCAAGCTGACCCTCGGATTTGCCAGCGTGCTGGCTCTGACCCTGGTACTGGGCGCCATGGCGCTGTTCCAGCTGTCCAACCTTTCCTTCAAGACCGAACAGATTGCTACCAACAACCTGCCCAGCGTGCAATTGACTGCCGCCCTGGGTGGCATGCTGGGCAACGTGCGCCGTGCCGAGGCCATGCACTTGCTGGCTTCCGACCCCAACGTCAAGCAGGATCAGGAGAAGCTCATCGCCGATCTGCGCAAACAGATGGAAGCACTGGACGGCAAGGCGTCTGCCGCGTTCGCATCCGATGTGGAGGCCAAGGCCTACGCCAGCTTCAAAAAGAACCTGGCGGAATGGGCCGCGGCGGACGCCAAGATGCTGGAGCTCTCCAGCGTCAACAACGCCAGCATGGCCGAAGACATGTTCCGCGACCAGGTGGGCAAGCCGTTTGAGGCTGCCATGAAAGACATGGGCACCATAAGCGAATTCAACGCCAAGGAAGCGGAAACCGTCTGGGCCGATACCCAGAAAGTGGTAACCACCGGCAAAGTGACCGTCATCAGTGCCTTGGTGGCTGCACTGGGCATTGGCGCGGTGCTGGCTATCCTGATTTCGCGTGCCATCACCAAACCCGTGTCGGAAGCCGTGCGCGCTGCGCAGGAGATGTCCACGGGCGACATGACCCATGTACTCAATGCCAACGGCCGCGACGAAATAGCCGAACTGCTGCATTCGCTCGAAGCCATGCGGCAAAGCCTGGCCCAGGTGGTGGACCGGGTGCGCCAGGGCTCTGAAGGCGTGGAAACCGCCAGTTCGGAAATCGCCCAGGGCAACCACGACCTGAGCGCCCGAACCGAGCAGCAGGCCAGCGCCCTGGAAGAAACTGCCGCGTCCATGGAAGAGCTCAGCGCGCAGGTCAAGCACAACGCCGATAACGCGCGCCAGGCCAACCAGCTGGCAGCCAGCGCATCCAGCGTGGCAGCGCGTGGCGGCGACGTCGTGGGCCGGGTGGTGGACACCATGAAAGAGATCAATGCCTCTTCGCGCAAGATCTCCGACATCATCTCCGTGATCGATGGCATTGCGTTCCAGACCAACATTCTGGCGCTCAATGCGGCGGTGGAAGCGGCACGCGCTGGAGAACAGGGCCGCGGGTTTGCCGTGGTGGCATCCGAAGTACGCTCCCTGGCCGGACGCAGCGCCGAAGCGGCCAAGGAAATCAAGAACCTGATCAACGCCAGCGTGGAGCGGGTCGAGCAGGGTTCGGCCCTGGTCGATGAGGCCGGCACCACCATGAACGAGGTGGTGGTATCCATCCGCCGTGTGACCGACATGATGGGCGAGATCAGCTCGGCCAGCAACGAGCAGTCGCTGGGCGTGGCTCAGGTCGGTGAAGCCGTGACGCAAATGGACCGCACCACCCAGCAGAATGCCGCACTGGTGGAGCAGATTGCCGCTGCAGCCAGCAGCCTGCGCTCACAAGCGGGTGAACTGGTAAACACCGTGTCCATCTTCAAGCTGGAAGGCGCACGGAGCTCTGCCCCCCGCTTGCCCGCCCAGCGCGAAAGCCTGCGCCTCAATTAACCGGCAAGACCCTTTGCACGCGCCTCCTCCTGCAAGCGCAAGACGCGGCGCTGCACCTTGCCGGTGGTGGTCATCGGCAGCGCATCGACAAACTCGATTTCCTTGGGGTATTCGTACGGCGCCAGCAGGCCCTTCACATGGGACTGCAGCTCTGCGGTGAGGCGGGCATGCAAGTCGGCACGCGCAGACGTGCTGTTGCCGCAGGATGCCACCACGTCGGCTGACAACACCACATAGGCCTTGACCACCGCACCCCGTTCGGCATCCGGCTTGGGCACCACGGCGGCATTGACGACCGCCGGGTGCTTGACCAGGCAGTTCTCGATTTCGCCAGGACCGATGCGGTAGCCCGAAGACTTGAACACATCGTCCGAGCGGCCCTGGTACCAGAGATAGCCCTCGGCATCGCGCACCGCCAGGTCGCCGGTGCGGCACCAGTCGCCAGTGAACTTGTCGCGGGTTGCGGCATCGCTCTTCCAGTAGCCGAGGAAAAAGATCGGGTCGGGCTGGCCATGGACGTCGAAGCGGTTCAGTGCCACATCGCCCGGCACGCCGACCGGACACTCGTTGCCATCTTCGTCGATCACGGCGACACGGTGGCCCGGATAACCCATGCCCATGCTGCCGGCGCGCGGCGGCCAGTGCCGCGCGCAATTGCCTACGATGTAGTTGATCTCGGTCTGACCGAACATCTCGTTGGGCGTAACGCCCATTTGCCGCTCGCAATAGGCAAACACCGCGTCGCCCATCGCCTCGCCCGCGCTCATCAGTGCTTCAAGCTGCAGCTTGTACTGCTCTTGCACCGTCGCCGACGCGTTGCCGGGGCAGGTTTTCATCATGGCCTTGATGGCAGTGGGAAACAGAAAGGTATGCGTCACGCCGCAATGCCCCATCAACTGCAAGGCGGTCTGCGGATCGAAGCGCGCTGCCTGGGCGATGATGGTGCAGCCGAAGTACAGCGTGGGCAGCAAGGCATCCATCAGCCCACCGGTCCAGGCCCAGTCCGCCGGGCTCCAGAACACGGCTTTGGAGCTGCGGTTGGTCTGGCCATCAAAGCCGAACCAGTTCTGGCTGCAGGTGAAGCCGGTCAGGTTGCCGATGAGGGCACGGTGCGGAAGCAAGGCGCCCTTGGGGTTGCCCGTGGTGCCGCTGGTGTAGATCAGGATGGCCGGGTCTTCGGCCGCGGTGTCGACACACTCAAATACGGGCGAGGCCTGGGCTACGCTGGCGGCGAAATGCAGTTGCGCGCCGCCTTGCAAGACGTCCTGCGCACATACGCCGATCACGCAACGCAGCTGCGGGCACTCTGCGCGCACCTGCTGCAGGCTCGCCAATGCAGAGGCATCGGCAATGGCCAGCACCGCCTCGCTGTTTTCCAGCCGGTAGCCCAGCGCCTCCGGCCCGAACAACAGCGACAGCGGCATGGCAACCGCGCCCATTTGCAGCACGGCGATGTAGGCCACCGCCGTCTCGAAGCACTGGGGCATGACGATGGCAACCCGGTCACCGCGCCGCACGCCTGCCGCCGCCAGCACGTTGGAGAGCCGGTTGGCCTGTTCCTGCAACTGGGCGTAGCTGTAGGACGCCTGCACGGTGCCGTTGGCAAACGTGCGGATGGCCATTCGCTGGGCTGCTGCGGGCTGGGCGGCCCAGCGCGCGCTGCATTCCCGGGCGATGTTGAAGCGCTCGGGCACCTGCCAGCGAAACGCGCTGTGCAGCCTGCGATAGCCCTCGGGCAGGGTGCCGGATGGTGTCGGGGTACGGGATGGGGTTTTGTCTCGGAGTTGACGACTGGGCACTGTGGCTCTCCTTATGATTGCCCGAATGTACCAAGTCAAACGCATCGCCCAAAGTACCCATGTCCCCATCCGGACACTGCAATACCACGTCCAGGTCTGGGGTGAACCCGCAGCGGGCAAGACGCCACTGGTGCTGGTGCATGGCTGGATGGACGTGGCCGCGAGCTACCAGTTCGTGGTGGATGCGCTGTCTGCCGACCACTATGTGATTGCGCCGGACTGGCGCGGCTTTGGCCGCACCCAGGTCGGCGATGTGGACCACTTCGTGTTTGCCGACTATCTGGCGGACCTGGACTTTCTGCTGGACCACTTTGCGCCCAACCAACCCGTCAACCTGGTGGGCCACAGCATGGGCGGCAATGTGGTGATGGCCTATGCGGGTGTGCGCCCCGAGCGCATCCGCCGCCTGGTCAATCTGGAAGGCTTTGGCATGCCGGCCACTGTGGCTGCGCAGGCACCCACGCGCTACGCGCGCTGGATCGATGAACTCAAGGCCCTGCACCTGGGGCAGCGCGAACTGCGCAGCTACGACAGTCTGGACGGTGTGGCGCAACGGCTGATGAAGACCAATCCGCGCCTCTCCCGTGACAAGGCCGAATGGCTGGCCAGCCACTGGTCCAGCCGCAACGCGCAGGGCCGCTGGGAGATCCTGGGCCATGCCGCCCACAAGATCACCAGCGCCAACCTGTACCGGGTGGACGAGGCGCTGGCGCTGGCGCTGTACCGCAACATCACCGCACCCGTGCTGAACCTGATTGCCAGCGACAACAGCATGGAGCTGTTCTGGAAGGGCAGCTACGGCCTGGAGGAGTTCCAGGAGCGCATGAAAGCTGTCCCCCAGTTGGAGACAGTGCACATTGAAAACGCCGGCCACATGCTGCACCACGACCAGCCGGAACGGGTGGCTGCCCTGATCGAACGCTTCATTGCCTGAGGGTCATGCCCCGGGCATGAGAAAATGGCGGGTTAATCCCGCATTACAGAATCAGGACAGAATCATCATGGACGTAGAACGCATCAACCTCATCGGCACCACCCTCGCAGACCTGGGCCGCCGTGCGCTCGATTTACGGGGGTATCTTTGACTACGATGCCAAAGCCGAGCGCCTGCGCACCGTCAATGCATCGCTAGAAGACCCCACGGTCTGGAACGACCCGAAGAAGGCCCAGGAACTGGGCAAGGAAAAGAAGATGCTCGACGGCGTCGTCGTCACGCTCACCGACCTGGATCGTGAGCTGGCCGACAACACCGAGCTGTATGAGATGAGCAAGGAAGACGGCGACGAAGACGGCCTCAAGACCATCGAAGCCGAGACCGCCAAGCTCGCAGCCATCATCGAAGGGCTGGAATTCCGCCGCATGTTCAACAACCCGGCAGACCCCCTGCCCTGCTTCCTGGACATCCAGGCCGGCGCCGGTGGTACCGAGGCCTGCGACTGGGCCAGCATGCTGCTGCGCCAGTACCTCAAGTACGCAGAACGCAAGGGCTTCACCGCCACGGTGGAAGACCTGACCGATGGCGACACCGCCGGCATCAAGAGCGCCACCATCAAGATCGAGGGCGAATACGCCTTTGGCCTGCTGCGCACTGAGACCGGCGTGCACCGCCTGGTGCGCAAGAGCCCGTTCGATTCCTCCGGCGGACGCCACACCAGCTTTGCCAGCGTGTTTGTCTACCCGGAAATTGACGACAGCATCGAGATCGACATCAACCCGTCCGACGTGCGGGTGGACACCTTCCGCGCCAGCGGCGCTGGCGGCCAGCACATCAACAAGACCGACTCTGCCGTGCGCTTGACCCACATCCCCACCGGCATCGTGGTGCAGTGCCAGGACGGCCGCAGCCAGCACAGCAACCGCGACGTCGCCTGGAAGCGCCTGCGCAGCCGCCTCTACGACTTTGAGCTGCGCAAGCGCCAGGCTGAGCAGCAGAAACTGGAAGACACCAAGACCGACGTGGGCTGGGGCCACCAGATCCGCAGCTACGTACTGGACAACAGCCGCATCAAGGACCTGCGCACCAACGTCGAAGTCTCGGCCACGCAGAAAGTGCTGGATGGCGATCTGGACGTGTTCATCGAAGCCTCGTTGAAGCAAGGCGTGTGATGGTTCAAGCTTTGATTTTCGACATGGACGGCACCATGGTGGACTCCATGCCCTGGCATGCGCGCACCTGGATCGACTTTGCCCAGCGGCACGCCATTGACATCGAACCTGCCGAACTGATGCGCCGCGTCACCGGCGCCAACGGCATGGAGTGCGTGCGCTTGTTGCTGGGCCAGCATCTGAGCGAGGCCGAAGCCTGGGCACTGGTGCACGAGAAGGAAGCGCTGTACCGCGAGCTATTCGGGCCACGGTTCACCGAGATCAAGGGCTTCAAGCAATTCGAGGCCCAGGCCCGCCAGCGCGGCCTGAAGATCGGTGTGGGCACAGCTGGGGACATCCACAACCTGAACTTCGTGCTGGAGCATCTGGCGCTGGAAGTGCCGCCCCAGGCGATCGCACGCGGTGACGAGGGGCTGCCTGGCAAACCCGAGCCTGCGATCTTTCTGGCGGCCGCACAGCGCTTGCAGACCGACCCTGCCAACTGCATCGTCTTTGAAGACGCACCGCATGGCATTGAAGCCGCACGCCGCGCCGGCATGCGCGCGGTTGCCATTTGCAGCGGCCACAGCGCAGCCGAATTGGCAGGACCGCACGTGATTGCCGCGGTGGCCGACTACACCGAACTTTTAAACAGTAACTTTCTGGAGACTCACCATGCTGCAAAGCTCTAAAGACGATGGTGGCGCGCAGGCGCCCGCCATTGTTCTGCGCGAGGCCTACAGTGCCCCGGCCTTCTGGATTGACACGGTAGACCTGTGCTTTGACCTGGACCCGGCCAAGACCCGCGTGCTCAACAAGATGACGCTGCGCCGCAACCCCGACGTGCCCGCCCAAGCGCTGCGGCTGGACGGCGAAGAGCTGAACCTGGCACGCGTGCTGGTCAACGGCCAGGGCACTTCGTTCAAGATGGACGGTGACAAGCTGGTGCTGGAAAACCTGCCCGAAGGCAACGAGCCTTTTGCACTGGAAATCTTCACCACCTGCAACCCAGCCAAGAACACCAAGCTCATGGGCCTGTACGTGAGCAACGACTCCTTCTTCACCCAATGTGAAGCCGAGGGTTTTCGCCGCATCACCTACTTCCTGGACCGCCCGGACGTGATGGCCAGCTACACCGTCACCCTGCGCGCCGACAAGGCCAAGTACCCGGTTCTGCTGTCCAACGGCAATCTGGTGGAGCAAGGCGCGCTGGAAGACGGACGCCACTTTGCCAAGTGGGTGGACCCGCACAAGAAGCCCTGCTACCTGTTTGCCCTGGTGGCCGGGCAACTGGTGGCGCGCGAGCAGCGCATCACCTCGCGTGCGGGCAAGGACCATTTGCTGCAGGTCTATGTGCGCCCCGGCGACCTGGACAAGACCGAACACGCGATGAACTCGCTGATGGCCTCAGTGGCCTGGGACGAAGCCCGCTTTGGCCTGCCGCTGGACCTGGAGCGTTTCATGATCGTTGCCACCAGCGACTTCAACATGGGTGCCATGGAGAACAAGGGCCTGAACATCTTCAACACCAAGTACGTGTTGGCGAACCAGGCCACGGCCACCGATGTGGACTACAGCAACATCGAAAGCGTGGTGGGCCATGAGTACTTCCACAACTGGACCGGCAACCGCATCACCTGCCGCGATTGGTTCCAGCTCTCGCTGAAAGAAGGCCTGACCGTCTTCCGCGACCAGGAGTTCTCGCAGGACCTGTGCGCCGATCCGTCGGCCCGCGCGGTCAAGCGCATCGAAGACGTGCGCGTGCTGCGCACCGCCCAGTTCCCGGAAGATGCGGGCCCCATGGCACACCCGGTGCGGCCTGACAGCTACATCGAGATCAACAACTTCTACACCGTCACCATCTACGAAAAGGGTGCGGAAGTCGTGCGCATGATGCAGACGCTGACCTCGCGCGCTGGCTTTGCCAAAGGCATGACGCTGTACTTCGAGCGCTTTGACGGCCAGGCCGTGACCTGCGACGACTTTGCGCAAGCCATTGCCGATGCCAACCCGGACTCCGCGTTGGCCCGGCAGTTGCCGCAGTTCAAGCGCTGGTACAGCCAGGCCGGCACACCGCGTGTGGCTGCCCGTGGCGAATACAACGCAGAAGCCCGCACCTACACGCTGCACCTCAGCCAGAGCTGTGCCCCCACGGTGGGTCAGCCGGAAAAGCTGCCGTTTGTCATTCCAGTGAGCCTGGGCCTGGTCGGCGCGCAAACCGGCGCAGCCCTGCCCTTGCAGCTGCAGGGCACAACTACGGCGAGCGACAGCTATCTGTTCGTGCTCTCACAAGCCAGTGAATCAGTCACCTTTGAAAACGTGGCTGAAGAACCTGTGCCCTCCATCCTGCGCGGCTTCTCGGCGCCCGTGGTGCTGGACTTTGACTACAGCGATGCGCAGTTGCTCACGCTGCTGGCGCACGACAACGACCCGTTCAACCGCTGGGAAGCCGGACAGCGCCTGGCCCTGCGCAGCGCCACTGCGGCCATTGCCTCGGGCAATACCAGTGGCGTGCTCAACGATGCCTACATCGCCGCCATGCGCGCCGTGTTGCGCCATCCCACACTGGATGCGGCCTTCAAGGAACTCGTGCTGACGCTGCCGTCCGAAACCTACATCGCCGAGCAGCTCGATCTGGTCGACCCGCAGCGCATCCACGCGGTGCGCGACAGCATGCGTCTGCAACTGGCACGCGCGCTGTTCGCCGACTGGGAATGGGCCTATGCCGAGCACCAGGACAACGGCGCCTACCGCCCTGACCCGCTGTCCAGCGGACGCCGCGCGCTGGCAGGCATGGCCCTCACCTTCCTGTGCCTGGCATCCACCGAATCCCGTGATGCCGTATGGCCGGGCAAGACGCTGCAGCGCTTCAAGGACGCGGGCAACATGACCGACCGCTTCAACGCACTGCAGGCTCTGGTGAGCGCTGGGCATGCGCATGCAGCACCTGCCCTTGCACGCTTCTACAGCCAGTTCAAGGACGAAGCCTTGGTGTTGGACAAATGGTTTGCCCTGCAGGCCAGCGCACCGGACCGCGGTGGCAATGTGCTGCCCGCCGTGCGCCAGCTGATGACGCACCCCGACTTCAACCTGCGCAACCCCAACCGCGCACGCAGTGTGATCTTCAGCTACTGCAGCGGCAACCCGGGTGGCTTTCACCGTGCGGATGCGGCGGGCTATGTGTTCTGGAGCGAGCGCGTCATGGAGCTCGACGCCACCAACCCGCAAGTGGCGGCCCGCCTGGCGCGCGCCATGGACCGTTGGAAACGCCTGGCGGAACCCTACCGTAGCGCAGCCTGTGAAGCGCTCAAGCGCGTTGCAGCCAAGGTTGACTTGAGCAACGACGTGCGTGAAGTGGTTGAACGTGCGCTCGCCGACTGATATGGCCCCCACGTTCGCCCACTGTGTGTGGCTCTCTGCCCCCCAAGGGGGCCGCGTTTTACCTTGGGGCGGCCCGGCGGTAAAACTTTCCCCCAATCAAGGAGACTGAATATGGCACCCAAAATTTCACTGACCCGCTTTCTGGTCGAAGAGCAACGTATAGATGGCGCCATTCCGGCGCAACTGCGTCTGCTGCTGGAAGTGGTGGCGCGCGCCTGCAAGAGCATCAGCCTGGCCGTGAACAAGGGCGCCTTGGGCGGCGTGCTGGGCGTGTCCGAAGGCGAGAACGAGAACATCCAGGGCGAGATCCAGAAGAAGCTGGACATCATCGCCAACGATGTGCTGATCGAGGCCAATGAATGGGGCGGCCATCTGGCAGCGATGGCCAGCGAGGAAATGGAAGGCATCCACGTGGTGCCCAACCGCTACCCACAGGGCGAATACCTGCTGCTGTTCGATCCTCTGGACGGCTCCAGCAATATCGACGTAAACGTCAGCATTGGCACCATCTTCAGCGTGCTCAAGAAACCTGAAGGTGTGGGCGTGTCGGAGCAGGACTTCCTGCAGGCCGGCAGCAAGCAGGTCGCTGCGGGCTACTGCATCTATGGCCCACAGACCACGCTGGTGTTGACCGTAGGCCAAGGCGTTTCCATGTTCACCCTGGACCGCGAGCAAGGCTCGTTTGTGCTGACCCAGCGCGACGTGACGATTCCCGAGGACACCAAGGAATTTGCCATCAACATGAGCAACATGCGCCACTGGGACACGCCGATCAAGCGCTACATAGACGAGTGCCTGCAAGGCAAGGAAGGCCCGCGCGGCAAGGACTTCAACATGCGCTGGATTGCCAGCATGGTGGCCGACGTGCACCGTATCCTGACCCGCGGCGGCGTGTTCATGTACCCCTGGGACAAGCGCGAACCCGAAAAGGCCGGCAAGCTGCGCCTGATGTACGAAGCCAACCCCATGGGCTGGCTGGTCGAACAGGCCGGTGGCGCCGCCAGCACCGGCAAGCAGCGCATCCTGGACGTGCAACCCGAAAAGCTGCACCAACGCGTCAGCGTGATTCTGGGTTCCAAGAACGAAGTGGAACGCGCAGCCAGCTACTACGCATCGGTATAATGCTGGATTTCGTGCCGGTGTAGCTCAGTCGGTAGAGCAGCTCATTCGTAATGAGAAGGTCGGGTGTTCGATTCATCTCTCCGGCACCACTCTTAAAAGCCCCTGATTCGCAAGAGTCAGGGGCTTTTGTTCAAATGAAAGCATGAATGCACCGTCCTCCCAGCCGAAGAACACCGCCCTCCACGCCATAGCCTTGTTCGAGGCCATCAAAGGCGTGGCGGCGCTGGTTGCTAGCTTGGGTTTGTTGAGCCTGGCACACCGGGACGTTCGGCATCTGGCCTATGCCCTGATCGGGCACTTTCACCTGGATCCGGATGCGCACTATCCGCGCATGCTGCTGAACTATGCCGACATATTGGGCAACGCAGACCTGCGCCAGGCCGTATTGCTGGCCTGGGGCTATGCGGCGATCCGGTTCACCGAGGGGTATGGGCTGTGGAAAGATCGCGCCTGGGCCGAATGGCTGGCGGCTCTTTCGGGGACGGTGTATCTACCGTTTGAGGTGGAACACCTGATGCAGCACACCACTGCAACCAATGCGATGGTATTGGTTGGGAATGTCGCCGTGGTGGCTTATATGGTGGTCAGACTGTGGCGACGCAGAAAACCACCGGTGGGCAATTAGCCGATCAACGACAGGTTGTTGGCGTTGACCACGCTGGCGCCGCCCTTGGGCCACTCGACCAGCACGCCACCTTCGGCGTGGCCGACGACGTAACCGTCAGTACGGGCAACAGAACCGCCCAGGATCAGATTGACGCGCTCACCGCTGGTGAACGTGGGTTGGGCAAACAGGGATTTCAAAAACAAAAGGATAGACATGATATTTACAACAAAAGAAAAAGTTAGTGGCTAAGCAGCCAGTCGCGTTCGCGAAGTTCGAGCTCGGCAATGGAGTTGGAGCCGGCGAGGTACAACTCGGCATCGATTTGGTCCATGCGGTCGGACCCACGTCCAAGCGCACGAGCGGCGGAACGAACCAATAACCAGATGGAATAGATGGAGTGCATGATGAATTTACGGGTTTACCCTGTATTAGGGTTAACCCGAATTATGGCACATATCGGTGCAAGGCGCACAAATCCATGCAGCACAAAAGGGGGATCCCCCTAATTTGCACCATAACGGTGCAAATTAGGGGATTTTTTAGGTGGTTTACGCGCCGTTTACATAGCGCGACTTCCTGTCGTTCAGCGGGCTGCGGACTGGATCGAGGTGGAATCCCAGCCCCCGCCCAATGCCTTGTACAGGTTGACCACAGCGGTGAGCTGGTTGCGTTGCACGTCGATCAGACCCGATTCGGCCTGCATCAGGTCACGTTGGGCATTGAGCACTTCCAGGTAGCCGGTGTAGCCTGCCTTGTAGCGAAGATCAGCCAGACGCAGCGTTTCGCGCAGTGCGTTGATGCGCACGGTGGTGCTTTCAACAAGCTGGCGGCCAGCATCCACGTTGTTCATGGCGTCGTGCGCGTCCTTGAAGGCGTTTTGAACCGTCTGGGTGTACTGCGCCACGGCCTGCTCCTGGCGCGCATTGGCAGCGGACACCAGGGCGTCGATGGCACCGGCGCGGAAGATAGGCTGCGTGAGGTTGCCAATCATGCTCCAGAACAAGGAAGCAGGATCAAACAGTGTGGACATGTCCTTGGACTGCTGCCCCACATTGGCCGTGAGGCTCAGCTTGGGGAAGTAGGCCGCGCGCGCCTGACCGATGTCCGCATGGGCGGCAATCAGGTTTTGCTCCGCACTCACAACGTCGGGGCGCGTAGACAGGATGTCCGAAGACAGGTTTGCGGGTACCGCCTGCGCCGCGTACAGCGCGCTCAGATCAGCACCCCGCGCCAGAACCGGCTTCACGATATCAGCTGGTTGACGGCCCACCAGTACGGCCAGAGCGCTCTCGGCGCTGCTGCGGCTTTGGCGTACCTGTTGCAGGGTAGCCAGCACGCTGGCGGCCTCCGACTCAGCTTGGCGCAAGTCCAGCTCACCCACCACACCGGCATCAAAGCGGCGCTTTTGCAGGCGCAGATTTTCCTGCCGGGTGGCAAGCGTGCGCTCGGCCAGGGAAGTCTGGGTATCCAGGGCGCGCAAGGCAAAGTAGCTCTGGGCTACATTGGCATACAGCGTGGTAAGAACCGCGCCTTGGCTAGCCGACTGGGCCAGCAGACGGGCACGGGCTGCGTCGTCGGCTCGGGCGTACTTGCCCCAGAAGTCGAACTCGTAACTGGCCGTCAGCCCCAGCTGACGGTCTTCCGACACCGGATCGGCACCTGGGCTGAAGGTGGCGGCGTTCTCGCTGCTGCGCCTGCGCGTGGCGCTGGCGTTCAGGTCAACCGTGGGATACAAGTTGGCATGGCTTTGCGCCAGGGAGGCGCGCGCTTCGGCCAGTCGGGCCGTTGCCAGCGCCAGGTCCTGGTTGTTGCGGGTTGCCTCGTCGAGCAGGGCATCCAGCACCGGGTCGGCAAAACCTTTCCACCAGGTCTTGAGGTCCTGCGCCTTGGCAGCCGCATCGCCAGCGGGTAGCGTCAACTCCGGACGGCTGTAGGGCGTGGTACCGGGCGTCTGGCTGGCACATGCCGTAAGCATGGCAAGTGCGAATACCGAGACGGCAAAGGTGAAACGTGGCTTATTCAACATAGTGGACATCCGGCCCATGAGCGGGCTTGTTCTGGTATTTGTAGTCATCAGGTGTGGAGCGGAAGTTCCAGTCGTTCACCAGCTTGAAGAACAACGGAACCAGAAACACCGCCAGGAAGGTGGCAGCCAGCATTCCGCCCAGCACGCCGGTACCGATGGACTGGCGGGCCGCCGCACCTGCGCCGGTGGAAAACGCCAGCGGTGTCACACCCAGAATGAAGGCCAGGGAGGTCATCAGAATCGGGCGGAAGCGCAGACGAGCGGCCTCCAGAGCAGCGGCAACCGGGGTGAGGCCTTCGTGCACCTTCATCATGGCGAACTCGACGATCAGAATCGCATTCTTGGCCGACAGCCCCAGCAAGGTGACCAGACCGATCTGGAAGTACACATCGTTGGTGTAATTGCGTAAGAACACCGCCAACAAAGCGCCGAAGATACCGAACGGCAGCGCCAGAATGACCGAGAACGGCAGTGACCAGCGCTCATATTGCGCCGCCAGGATCAGGAAGATCATCAAGATGCCTGCAGTCAGCGCCAGTGTGCTGGAGCCGCTGTTGCGCTTTTGCTGGAAGGCGGTACCGCCCCAGTCGTAGCTCATGTCAGCTGGCAGCACCTTGGCAGCCGCGCGCTCCATGGCAGCAATGGCCTGGCCCGAGCTGTAGCCCGGTTTGGGGTCGCCCAGAATCTGGATGGAGGGCAGCGCGTTGAAATGCTGAACCGAATCCGGCCCGCTGACAAACTTCACTTCGGCAATCGTACGGATCTGAACCATCTGGCCCGTGTTGGATCGTACGTAGATGGCCCCGATGTCATCCGGCTTGGAGCGGAAGTTGCCTTCGGCTTGCATCAGCACCTGGTAGATACGTCCACTCTTGTTGAAGTCGTTGACGTAGTAGCTTCCCAAAGTGGCAGACAGCGTGTTGTAGATATCGGCCAGCGCAATGCCCATGGAGCGTGCCTTTTCGGTATCCACATTGACATAGAGCTGCGGCGAATTGGCTTGCCACAGGGTTTTGACGCCCTGCAGTTCGGGCTGCTTGTTGGCTTCTGCGAGCAAGATCGGCAGCATCTGCGCTAGGCGGCGCACGCCTCCATCACCCTTGTTTTGCAGGTAGAACTCGAAGCCGCCGGTCTGACCCAGACCCTGGATGGCCGGTGGCGAGAACGCCAGGGGCAGGCCTTCCTTGATGCCACCGGTCTTCATGTAGGTTTCCATCACCAGATCCTTGGCAGACTGGTTGCGCTCATCCCAGGGCTTGAGCGGGAAGAACATGGTGGCTGCGGACGACTTCAAGCCGCCGCCGCCCAGGAAGTTCAGACCCACCAGGCTGAAAACGGTGTCGATGTTCTTGTTGGGGCTCATGGCCGCTTCAACCTTCTTGACCACCTGGTTGGTACGCTCCAGCGACGAGCCTTCCGGCAGGATGACTGCGCCAATGAAGTAACCCTGGTCTTCGTCCGGCACCAATGCACCGGGCACGATCTTGAACAGCACTCCGGTCAGCAGGCCCATGCCAATGAACAGCGCCAGACCGAGCACGCCACGCTTCAGGAAGAACGCAACACCCGAGATGTAGCGGCCAGTGAGGCGGTGGAAAGCACTGTTGAACCAGTCAAAGAACTTGTTCTTGCGCTCCATGTTCGGCTTGAGAAACACCGCGCACAAGGCCGGTGTGAGCGTCAGCGCCACAATGCCGGACAACACCACCGCAATAGTGATGGTGACGGAGAACTGGCGATACAGCTCCCCGGCCAATCCGCCCAGGAAGGCGACCGGTATGAAGGCCGAGCACAGCACCAGCACGATGGCAATCACCGGGCCGGTCACTTCGTGCATGGCCTCGATGGCGGCCGCCTTGGGCGTCATGTTCTCTTCGTGCATCAAGCGCTCGACGTTCTCCAGCACCACGATGGCGTCGTCCACCACGATACCGATGGCCAGCACCATGCCGAACAGGGTCAGCGTGTTGATGCTGTAGCCCAGCAGATGCAGACCGGCCATGGTGCCGATGAGCGACACGGGCACGGCCAGCGTGGGGATGATGGTGGCGCGCCAGCTCTGCAGGAACAGATAGACCACCACAAACACCAGCACCATGGCTTCTGCCAGTGTCTTCACCACTTCGTGGATGGACTCCGACACAAACGGCGTCGTGTCGTAGGGTGTGGAATAGGTCAGACCTTCGGGGAACTTGGCCTTGAGCGCTACCAGTGCAGATTCAACGGCTGCACGCGTATCCAGTGCATTGGCACCGGTCTGCAGGAACACGCCAACAGGCACTGCCGGATGACCATTCACGCGCCCGTAGAAGTTGTAATCCTTAGAACCCAGTTCGACACGGGCCACGTCCTTCAGGCGCACTACCGAGCCATGGGTGCCGCTGCGAACAACAATGTTCTCGAACTGCTCAGGCTCCAGTAGACGGCCTTTGGCGGTCACGGTCAGCGTCAGCTCTTCGGTGTTGTTGGGTGGCGCACCGATCTTGCCCGCTGCGTACTGCGCGTTCTGCTCAGTCACTGCGCTGGAGATGTCCCCTACGGTGATTCCCATCTGCGCCATACGGTCAGGCCGCAACCAGATCCGCATCGCGTAGTCCTTGGCACCAAAGATTTGCACGTTGGTGGTTCCGGGTACCCGCTTGATAGGGTCCAACACGTTTTGCGTGATGTAGTTGGAGATGTAGAGCGCGTCGTAACGGTCATCCGGCGAATACAGCGCGGCAACCACCAGGAAATTGGCAGAGCTCTTGGCCACGGTCACGCCCTGGCGTTGAACTTCCTGCGGCAGCTTGCTCAGCACTTGGTTGACGCGGTTGTTGACGTTCACCGCAGCGATGTCCAGATCGGTACCGACGTCGAAAGTCACGTTGATGGAAACCGCACCGTCACCCGACGAGGTACTGTCCATGTACAGCATTTTTTCAACGCCGTTGATGGACTGCTCAATGGGTGCGGCCACGGTAGTTTCCAGCACTTCAGCTGAAGCGCCTGGATAAATGGCCCGAACGTTCACCACGGGTGGCGAAATTTCCGGGTAGCGCGAGATGGGTAGCACGCGCATGGCGGCCAGCCCCGCCAGGACCAGAAACAACGACAGAACCGTTGCAAAGATCGGGCGATTGATAAAGAACTTGGAAAACATGTGTGCGTGGCTCCCTACTTGGCCGCAGCAGTTGCAGAAGTGGCGGCGGCAGGCGCAGCGGCTGATGGCTTGACAGCCGCGCCATCTGCAGGCGTCGGCACGTAGGGAACCGGCTTGACCAGCATGCCGGGGTCATGCGCCTTGATGTAACCATCAACCAGCACACGATCACCATCCTTCAGGCCCTTGGTCACGATCCATTGACCTTGCGACCAGCCGTCCAGCTCCACCGGGTGGGGTTCGAGCTTGTCTTCCTTGTTGACAACAAAGACGATCTTTCCGAAGGGACTGTCGATGATGGCGCGCTGGGGCACGGCCAGGGCCGCCGGGCGGCTGGCCCCACCCAGACTCACGCGCACGAACTGTCCGGGACGCAGCGATCCGTCGGGATTGGGGATCTCTGCCCGCACATCAAAGCTACCGGTCTGGGCATTGATGCGTTCGCTGGCAAAGTTCAACTTGCCGGTACGTGGATAGCTGCTGCCGTCTGACAGTTTGACACTCACGGTGAAGCCCAAGCTGCCATTGCTGGCCTTCTTGCCCGGCACCGCCAGTTGTCCCGCCTTGAGCTGTTTGGTCAAGCGCAGCATGTCACCTTCGGACACGCTGAAGTTCACGTACATGGGATTGGTCTGCACGATGGTGGTGAGCAGACTGTCTGCGGTGGTCAACAGATTGCCTTCGGACTTGCTGGCGACTCCGGTTGTACCGCCAATGGGCGCCACCACCCGGGTGTAACCCAGGTTCAGGCGTGCTTCGTTGGCTTGTGCCTGGGCCTGCTTCAGGCTGGCTTCGGCGGTTTCCAGAGCGGACTTGCTGTCGTCGTATTCCTTCTGACTGACCGCCTTGTCGGCAACCAGAGGCGCCAGACGGGCATATTCGCGACGCGCTTGAGAAGCCTTGGCTTCGGCCATGGCGACAGCGGCTTCCGCAGACGCGAGTTGCGTCTGGTAGCTGGCTGGATCAATCTGGAACAGGGGCGTGCCGGCTTGCACCACGGCGCCCTCTTCGTACAGGCGTTTGTTCAGGATGCCGCCAACCCGGGCGCGAACTTCGGTTTCGCGTGAGCCGGCGGTCTGTCCGGTGTACTCCATGTCGACGGCCTGGTCTTTGGCCTGCACGGTAATGACCGCGACTTCGGGCAAAGGCATGGCACCGCCGGGACCGGCCTGGGCGCTGGAGAACTTCCCGCACGCAACCAGGGCCATGGGGAGCGCTGCCAGCACCAAGGTGGTTATCCAGCTAGGATGCCCGTTTAGAAGGAGACGATCGTCAGTCATAGAGTTTGAGCGTGGTTCTGTTGTCATAGATCAAGGCATTTGAATTTCGATGACCTAGTATTACATACATTCGTGAATGTTTGTTACATTGGGGAGTATGCGAAAATACAATGACGACGAGGAAACAACATGGTCCGCAAGAAGAAAGACGATGCCCAACTCACCTGCACGGCATTGCTGGATGCAGCGGAGCAGGTATTTTTTGAAAATGGTGTTGCAAAAACAACACTCAATGACATTGCAGCTGCAGCGGGTCTGACCCGGGGTGCAATCTATTGGCACTTCACCGACAAGGCCGATCTGCTTCAGGCGATGTTTACGCGTGCCATGTTCCCCATGGAGTCCATGCTCAATGAGTTGCTTCAGGCCGCCAACGCCAATCCGCTGGTAACGCTGCGAAACATGTGTGTACAGGTGTTGACCAATCTGGCCCACTCACCCGAGCAGCAGCGCGTGTTCAACATCATGTTTCATCGATGTGAGCACATTGGCCCCATGATCACCGTGTTGGAAAACAAGCGCGCCAAGCGCGAAGAGTGCCTGGCACAGGTGGAAACCGCACTGGCACGCGCTGTCGCTGCTGGGCACCTGCCGCCTGACACGGACGTGGTGCTGGCCAATCAGGTCATCAGCAATTTCATGGCTGGCACGATGAGCGAGTGGCTTTTTGCGCCCCAGTCATTCGACCTGGCGACCTGCGCGCCTGGCATGGTGGACATGCTGATTGCCGGCCTTCAAGCCAATCCACCGCGACTTGCAAAATCCGAACCTGCAGCAATTGCGCGCTGCGCGGGCTAAATCACATACAAGCCGGCATCTGCAATCTTTTCGGCAGCAAGCATTTCGAAAGCCCTATTCACCGAAAGGTGCACCCTGCCCGACAGGCTTTGCCACAGCGGGGTATTCAGCAGACGATCCTGGACAGGCCCCTTTACCTCTGCCAGATGCAGACGAATGCCGCGTGCTGCCAGATCCTGATTCAGGTCGGAAAGCACCTCCATGGCGGTGGTGTCCACCCGGTTCACCGCACTCATGATCAGCACCAGGTCTTTGATGCGCGCGTCTTTCTGCAACTCGGCGACGAGCCGGTCCTCCACTGCGTTGAGATTGCCGAAGAACAGGCTCTCATCAATCCGCAGGAACAGCACACCAGGAATGGTCTCCACGCCGTGGCGCTCGACGTTACGGAAATGTTCAGTGCCGACAATGCGCCCTATCACTGCAATATGCGGTGTGCTGGCACGCACCAGCAGCGTGATCAACGACAACAGGATGCCGGTGGCAATACCCATCTCCAGCCCCAGCAGCAGCACGCCGGCGGCCGTTCCCAACAAGGCATAGGCATCGGCCCGGTCATAGGACCAGGCCTGGCGCAGGGCCTTGAGGTCAATCATGCTGATGGCCGCCACCACGATACTGGTAGCCAACACAGCCAGCGGCATACGGGCAAACCAGTGGGTACCCGCCAGCACAATCAGCAGCATGCTGAGCGCAGACACTAGGCCAGCGAGCGGAGAGCGTGCACCGGCGGCCAGGTTGATGGCCGTACGTGACAAGCCGCCTCCCACCGGCATGCCGCCATAGAACGCCGCCACCACATTGGCTGCGCCCAAACCTACCAGTTCGCGGTTGGGATCCAGTCGCTCGCGCCGCTTGGCCGCCAGCGCCTGCCCCATGGTGATGTTCTGCACAGTGCCGATGAAGGCCATGATCAGAGCCGGTGTTAGCAATTGCTGCAGGGAACCCACGTCAGGCAGGAACAGGTTGATGTTGCCCAGCCCTTCCTGAACTGCACCTACGACTGCCACATGATGGGCGTTGTCCAGATTCAGTCCGACAACCAGCAGGCTGGCGGTGCCCAAAACGATCAAGGGCATCACGCGCACCCATACCTCGGCTTTTGTCTTGGCAATGCCCATGCGCACGGCCATCCGTACCAGTCCATAGCGGGACAATAGCAACCACGGCAGTGCAATGCCCGAAAACAGCAGCGTCACCGGGTTGCTCTGTCCGAGATTCGACAGCACGGACAGAAGTGTT
The DNA here is from genome assembly GCF_058801025.1 of Rhodoferax sp. GW822-FHT04A08. Lineage (NCBI taxonomy): Bacteria > Pseudomonadati > Pseudomonadota > Betaproteobacteria > Burkholderiales > Comamonadaceae > Rhodoferax > Rhodoferax sp. GW822-FHT04A08. Next base: position 133,953 of record NZ_JBXAMW010000010.1, on the reverse strand, counting down.
TGCCAGGTGTTGTCCCCCTTTACCTGAATGCCCAGCATGAACTTGAGCTGACTGATGATGATCAGCACCGCGGAGCCTGAAATGAAACCGCTCACAACCGGGCGACTGAGCAGTTGGGAAAGAAAGCCTAGCCTGAAGATTCCAAACACCAAAGTCAGAACGCCGGAACACAGAGCCAACCCTGCAGCCAGCGCGATGTACTGGGGGCTTCCAGGTGTGGCCAACGGGCTGAGCACCGCAAACGTCATGATGGAGGTAATGGCCACCGGACCTACAGCCTGGATCGAGCTGCTCCCCAGCCACACATAGGCGACCACTGGGAAAATGCTGGCGTACAGGCCTGCCTGCGGTGGCAGACCTGCCAGCAAGGCGTAGGCCAGGCTTTGCGGAATGACCAGAATGGTGACGATGACGCCAGCCATCAAGTCGCTACTCAGAGCATCGCGCCGGTAATGGACAAGCCAGGGAGGGAGCACGGAAGGAGAGAGCAGTTGAAGTTCCGCAAGAGGTTAGCATAGCCCCTCCCGTTCTTCCGCTTCGAACTATCTGCTTCACGACCATGCGTTCACCTTTCGCGTCCAATCCTCCCGGCAACAAAACGCCCGGCTTGTTTGCCGGTGTGCTGATTGCCAGCGTGGTGGTGGCACTGATTCCCACCATCTGGACGGCATTGGACCTTAGGGCTGCAGCCATCTTCACGGGCCCCACCGCCATGATCCACCCGGTGCACTGGTGGTGGGTGGAGTTGATCAACGACTACGTCCCTGCCCTGTTCCGGGTTTGCCTGGGCCTACTCTGGTTGGCCTGGGTTGTGGCCCTGCTCAAGCCACGCTGGCGCACCTGGCGACTGCCGCTGGCATTCGTGGTGATTGCCGGCATCCTGGGGCCGGGCATGGTCGTGAACTGGGTGTTCAAGGAAAACTGGCAGCGCGCCCGCCCTTATCAGGTGCAGAATTTTGGTGGCCCCCAGCAGTTCACCCGGGCGGCCATCATCACCGACCAGTGTGACAACAACTGTTCATTCGTCAGCGGACATGTGGCCTGCGGCGTCTTCCTGGTTTCACTCGGATTGGTACACAGGCGCCGCCAGCGACTGTGGGCTGCGGCCGGCATTGCAGCCGGACTGGTGATCGGCTTTGCCCGCATGGCCGACGTGGCCCATTGGCTAAGTGACGTGCTCTGGGCTTTTCCCATCACGCTGTTCACCAGCTGGCTGGTCTGGAAGGCCCTGTACGGGTACTACTGCAAGCCTTCGCGCACCGAGGGGTAACGCAGGCGCAGGCCGAGTTCCTGCTTCATGCGGGTGTTGACCAGTCTGCGCGACTCGCTCATGAAGCTCAGCAACATCACCGGCAATTGGCGCTGGGCGCCGTCGCGGGGCACCCGCGGGGGACGCGGCAGTCGGTAATGGTCTGCCGCCCAGTCGTAGTAATCACCCATCTTCATTTCGGTGTCATCACTGACGTTGTAAACCCTTTGCGGCCGGCCTTTCCACAGCGCAGCCAGGCATGCGCGTGCCAGATCATCGGCATGGATGTGGTTGGTGTAGACATCGTCCTCGGCACAGAGCACCGGTGTGCCCTTTTGCAGGCGCGCTTCGGGCGTGCCGCCTTCGCGGTCCGCCGCATAGATGCCAGGGATGCGCAGTATCTGCGTGCGCACGCCCGTGGAGCGCCCGAAGAAGCGCACGCTCCCTTCTGCTGCCACACGCCTGCGGGCACGCGGGGTGGTAGCACTGGTGGGTCGGGTCTCGTCCACCCATACGCCTGCGCAGTCGCCATAGACACCGCTGGTGGAACCGTACACCAGTTGTACGGGCAAGCCCCGCAGACGCAGCGCACGCAGCAAGGCAACGGCACGCGGGTCCTGCCAGCCTTCGGTAGGCGGGGGGGCCAGATACACCACACGGTCTGCAAGACCGGCCAAACGCGCCAAGGTGGCGGCACGATCCAGATTGCCTGTCAGCGGGACTATGTCCCTGGCACGCAGTGCGTCGAACCGCTGCGGCGAGGAACTCAGTGCCAGCACGCGTGCCCTGCCCTCCAGATGCCGGGCCACACGCATACCCACGTCTCCACACCCCACAATCAATACACGCTGGCGACGAAAGCGCGCTGGCAGCGCGCCGAGAGGGTTTTGGTTTGAAGGCACAATTCAGGCTGCTAAAAAGATACAGCAGACAGGATACCCAAAAAGATGAGTTCAACCGGCAACCATGCCTCCACCTTCTCCGTCACCGTACAGCCCAGTGGCCGGACCTTCACGGCAAGCAGCAACGAAACCGTCTTGTCCGCCGGCATCAGCCAGGGCATAGGTCTGCCCTATGGCTGCAAGGACGGTGCCTGCGGCAGCTGCAAATGCAAGATGCTCTCGGGTTCGGTGGTGCATGGCACCCATCAGGAAAAGGCCCTGAGCGCTGACGAAGCCGCCAAAGGATTCATCCTGACCTGCTGCGCGCAACCGCAATCCGATTTGGTGCTGGAGTCGCGCCAGGTGACTGAGGAAGGTGCCTTACCCATCAAGAAGATGCCCACGCGCGTGAGCAGCATGCAAAAGGTTTCTTCCGATGTGATCGTCATGAAGCTGCAACTGCCGGCCAACGACAACTTCCTGTACCGCGCGGGCCAGTACATCGAATTCATGTTGCGCGACGGATCGCGCCGCAGCTACTCCATGGCCAGCGCACCTGCTGAAGGTGCACCTATGGAGCTACACATCCGCCACATGCCCGGAGGCAAGTTCACCGATCTGGTGTTCGGCTCCATGAAGGAGAAAGACATTCTGCGCATCGAAGGACCATTTGGTTCATTCTTCCTGCGTGAGGATTCCGAGTCGCCCATCATCCTGCTCGCGTCGGGTACCGGGTTTGCGCCCATCAAGGCCCTGCTGGAACACATGCAGCACAAGGACATAAACCGCCCCGCCACGCTGTATTGGGGTGGTCGCAGGCCTGCGGACCTGTACATGGATGCCTGGGTCAAGGAGTTTGCCTTGGCACACCCGTGGCTCACTTACGTTCCAGTGGTGTCCGATGCGCTGCCCGAAGACGGCTGGACAGGCCGCACAGGATTCGTACACCGCGCCGTGCTGCAAGACCATGCCGACCTGTCAGCGCACCAGGTCTATGCCTGTGGTGCACCGATCGTGGTGGACTCTGCACGCAAGGACTTCTGCTCACAGGCCGGTCTGCCGGAAGAGAACTTCTTCGCCGATGCCTTTACTTCGGAAGCTGACAAGGCGCATGTCTGACCAGCAACTATTGCTGTACTGACTTCCACTCGCTGAACACCACCGCAAAGACCACAACGGCAGCCCCCAGGGCTGCCCGCAGGCTCAAGCCTTCCGACAGCCAAACCCAAGCGAACATCGCCGCAAAGACCGGCTCCATGGCGTAGATGAGTGCTGCCTTGTCCGCCCGCACATGGCGCTGGGCACGTGCCTGCAGGAACAGCATGCCTGCGGTGGCCACCACGCCCAGATAAGCCAGCCCCCAGAGGATTTCGACATTCAGCCGACTGCCCAGAGTCCGCAGCGTGTCCGTGTTCTTTGCATCCAGCACCATCCAGGCACACCCCAGCACCGCCATCCAGACAATTTGCGTGGCCGCCAGCATGCGCGCTTCATGCCGTCCGGCACGTGCAGACAGCACGATCACATAAATGGCGTATCCGGCTGCGCCAGCAACAGTGGCTGCATCGGCAACCCAGTCAGCGCCACCGTCCCAGGACATCAGGCCGATGCCCGCACAGGCGAGGACTGCGGCCAGCACGATGCGCCAGGACAGTGCATTGCCAATCACCACCCCGAACAGCGGAACCATCAGCACATTCAGGCTGGTGAGGAAGGCGCTGCGATTGCTCGAAATGAACTGCAGACCATAGGCCTGCGCCACGTAGGAAAACAGTACCAAGGCCCCCAGTAACGCACCATCGCGCCACGCTTTGCGCGGCGCGCGCACCGCCCAGGGCAACATGCAGACTGCCGCCAACAGAAAACGCAAGGCCGAGGTTTCAATACCGCTGAGCTGGGCCGTGGCAATCTTCAAGACGGGGAAGGTGGCGCCCCATACCAGGGTGACGAACAACAGGGAAATGACGTGGACATTCATGGGGGGAAACCAAAAACACGAAAGCCACACGGGGAAGTGCCCGTGTGGCTTCGCGCAGAAGAAGACGTAGTTCTTATTCGCCCAGATAGGCTGCGCGCACCTTGGGGTCGTTCAGCATCTGCTTGGCGTCACCGCCCATGGTGACGATGCCGGACTCCATCACATAACCGCGATTGGCAAGCGCCAGTGCGCGGCTGGCGTTTTGCTCCACCAGCAGAATGGTCACGCCTTGTGCATACACGTCACGCACCACTTCGAAGATCTTGTCGACCATGATGGGCGACAGACCCATGGAAGGCTCGTCCAGCAGCAGCACCTTGGGGCGGCTCATGAGCGCACGGCCCATGGCCAGCATCTGCTGCTCACCGCCCGACATGGTGCCTGCCAATTGGTCCTTGCGCTCCTTCAGACGCGGGAAGATGGTGAACATCTTCTCCATGTCGGTCGCAATATCGGCCTTGTCGCTGCGGATGTAGGCACCCATCTGCAGGTTCTCGATGATGGTCATGCGGGTGAACACACCACGACCTTCCGGCACCATGGCCAGGCCTTGCTTGACCAAGTCCCAAGGGCCTTGACCCTTGATGCTGCGGCCCAGGTATTCGATGTCACCAGCATTGATGGGAAGGGTGCCAGTAATGGCCTTCATGGTGGTGGTCTTGCCGGCGCCGTTGGAGCCGATCAGGGAAACCAGCTCGCCTTCATGCACTTCGAAGTCCACACCCTTGACTGCCTGAATGCCACCGTATGCGACCTTGAGGCCGGTCACTTTGAGTAAAGTCTGTTTTGTCATGTGTCTAGTCCTCAGTGCCCGCTGGTGCCCAGGTAGGCCTCAATCACTTTTTCGTTCTTCTGTACATCAGCCGGTGTGCCTTCGGCAATCTGCTTGCCGTAGTCCAGCACCGTGACACGGTCACACAGTCCCATCACCAGCTTCACATCGTGCTCGATCAGCAGGATGGTGCGGTTGTCCTTGCGGATCTGGTCAATCAGCTCGCGCAGCATGACCTTTTCGGTAGCGTTCATGCCGGCTGCGGGCTCGTCCAGCGCAATCAGTTGCGGATCGGTTGCCAGCGCACGGGCAATCTCCAGACGACGCTGGTCACCATAGCTCAGGGTGCGTGCCTTGTAGTCGGTGAACTTACCAATGCCCACGTAGTTCAGCAACTCCTGGGCACGGGCGGCAATCTCGGCCTCCTCCTTCTTGAAGCTGGGGGTGCGCAGCACCGCGCCAAACAGGCCGGAATGGGTACGGATGTGGCGACCCACCATCACATTTTCCAGGGCGGTCATTTCAGAGAACAAGCGGATGTTCTGGAAGGTGCGTGCAATGCCGGCCTTGGCCACCAGGTGCACTGCGGTGGGTTGGTAGGGCTTGCCTGCCAACTCGAAACTGCCGCTGTCGGGCGTGTAGAGCCCAGTCAGCACGTTGAAGAAAGTGGTCTTGCCGGCGCCATTGGGGCCGATCAGGCCATACACCTGGCCACGCTTGATATTGATGCCCACATCGCTCAGGGCCTGCAGGCCGCCAAAGCGCTTGGACACACCGGAGACGTTCAATACGGTATCTGTCATGTTGGTATTTCCCACTGCTTCAGGATTTGGCCGTCTGCAAGGACTTGCCGTGCTCGGGTGAGGGCCACAGGCCACGCGGCCTGGAGAGCATGATGGTGATCATGGCCAATGCAATCAGCAGTTGGCGGAGAATGGACGCATCCAGTCGACCGCCGGTAGCAGCTTGCAGGGGGCCTGCGACGAAGCGCAGCACTTCGGGCAGAGCTGACAGCAGCACAGCGCCCAGCACCACGCCGGGCAAATGCCCCACACCGCCAAGCACCACCATGGCCACGATCATCACCGACTCCATCAGGGTGAAAGACTCTGGCGAAATGAAGCCCTGGAAGGCACCGAACATCACACCCGACACACCACCAAAGGTGGCGCCCATGCCGAAAGCCAGCAGCTTCATGTTGCGGGTGTTGATGCCCATGGCCTTGGCCGCAATTTCGTCTTCGCGGATGGCCATCCAGGCACGTCCCACGCGCGAGAGTTCCAGGCGGTGGCAGATGACGATACTGAAGAGCACCAGCACCAGGAACAGGTAGTAATACAGCGAGACGGAGGCGATTTCAAAGCCACCGACCGATACCTTCTTGCCCAGATCCAGCCCGAAGAAGTGCAGCGAGTCGATCGAGCTGATGCCCTTGGGGCCGTTGGTGATGTTGATGGGCGCGTCCAGGTTGTTCATGAACACGCGGATGATTTCGCCGAAGCCCAGTGTCACAATGGCAAGGTAGTCACCACGCAATCGCAAGGTAGGTGCACCCAGCAGCACGCCAAACAGACCTGCCAGACCGGCACCGGCGGGGATGATCACCCACAGCGGCTGGTGCAGTCCATTGGGAAAGGTCTGCGCAATGAACTCGAAGGATTCCGACAAGTGCGGCGAAGACAGCAGGCCATACATGTAAGCGCCAATGGCAAAGAAAGCCACATAGCCCAAGTCCAGCAGACCGGCGTAACCCACCACAATGTTCAGGCCCAGCGAGAGCAGCACATAGAGCAAGGCCACGTCGGCAATACGCACCCAGGCATTGCCAAAGCTTTGCAGAAACAGCGGCAGCACGATCAGCGCAATACCCGCAGCAAGGAAAGTGACGATTTTCTTTTGTTGTGTCATGTTGATGTTCTCCTCACGCACGGTCAGCAACACGCTCACCCAGCAAGCCCGAAGGACGCAAGGTCAACACAATGATCAGCACGATGAAGGCAAAGATGTCGGAGTAGTTGCTTCCCAGCACACCACCGGTCAAGTCGCCGATGTAGCCCGCACCGATGGACTCGATCAGGCCCAGCAGGATCGCGCCGACCACGGCGCCAGCCAGATTGCCGATGCCACCGAACACAGCCGCAGTGAAGGCCTTGAGGCCAGGCAGGAAGCCCATGGCATGTTGTGCCGTACCGTAATTGGAGGCATACATCACACCGGCAATGGCAGCCAGCACGGCACCGATGATGAAGGTCGCAGAAATCACCATATCGGGCTTGACACCCATCAAACCCGCCACACGGGGGTTCTCGGCGGTGGCGCGCATGGCGCGACCGAGCTTGGTGTAATTGACCAGCCACATCAGCAGTGCCAACGAAACGGCAGTCACGCCCAGGATCATCACCTGGGTCGGCGTGATCACTGCCCCGGCAATATCAATGGGCGTGCTGGGCAGCAGCGTGGGATAGGACTTGTAGTTGGGCTTCCAGATGATCATGGCCAGCGTCTGCAAGAGGATGGACATGCCGATGGCGGTGATCAAGGGGGCCAGCTTGGGACTGTTGCGCAAGGGGCGGTAGGCGATCTTCTCAATCAGGAAGTTGAGAGTGGCTGCCACCACGCACGCTATGACGAGTGCAATGAAGAGGAGCACAAACCCTGGGATGCCGGGCATCGCGGGCTGCAGCCAGCCAATGACGGTCCAACTGGTCAATGCCCCCACCATCATGACCTCACCATGGGCGAAGTTGATGAGGTTGATGATGCCGTACACCATCGTGTAGCCGAGCGCGATGAGCGCATACATGCTACCTAACACCAGACCGTTGATGATCTGCTGTACCAATATATCCATAAACTTATCTCCGATTTGTGGCCGGCGCCTGAACCAACAAGCTGTGTTTGCATTTTGTTGACAAGCGGTTCGGCCTTGTGGGCTCTACCAGTTCCTAGCAAGAAACTCGCCACATTGGGTTTGGTGGCGCTTGAGTGGGGGGGATTGTAGCGAAAGGGGGCGGTGTTTCAGTCGCAGCGCGGCGGGGGTTTACCCTCGCGCGGTCGCGAATCATGGCCCATTAGTCGCTCTTATGTTTTTTTTGGTTGAGCGCATGCAAGGTTCGCATTTTCTCGGCAATGCGAATTTCCAGCCCGCGCTCCACAGGCTGGTAAAAACGTTGATCCTGCAAGCCATCGGGCAGGTATTGCTCGCCCGCGGCGAATCCATCCTCTTCATCATGGGCGTATCGGTAGCCCTTGCCGTAGTCCAGTTCCTTCATGAGCTTGGTCGGTGCATTGCGCAGGTGCATGGGCACCGGGCGTGTGCCGTCCTTCTTGATGAATGACTTGGCAGCGTTGTAAGCCTTGTAGACCGCGTTGGACTTGGGAGCCACAGCCAGATAGACCACGCATTCGGCCAACGCCAGCTCACCTTCCGGGGTGCCCAGGCGCTCATATACGTCGGCGGCATCCAGTGCCAGTCGCAGGGCTCGTGGGTCCGCCAGACCGATGTCTTCACTGGCCATGCGAATCAGTCGGCGCGCCATGTAGCGCGGGTCGGCACCACCATCGAGCATGCGTACAAACCAATACAGCGAGGCATCCGGGTCCGATCCACGCACACTTTTATGCAGCGCCGAGATGGTGTCATAAAACTGCTCGCCCCCTTTGTCATAGCGGCGCATGCGTTCGCCCAGCACCTTGAGCAGCCAGACGTCGGAAATCTCGGCAATCTTCTCCTGCATGGCGGCAATGGCCAGTGTCTCCAGCGTATTGAGCAGGCGTCGCGCATCGCCATCAGCATATGCAATCAGGCGATCCACTGCAGCCGCTTCAATCGCCGGCAGCGTGCTCTCGGCAATGGCCCGCTCCACGATCTGCTGCATGTCCTGCGGCCCCAGGGACTGCAACACATAGACAGCAGCACGCGACAGCAGCGCCGAATTCACTTCGAAAGAAGGGTTCTCCGTGGTCGCACCAATGAACGTGAACAAACCGCTTTCCACATGCGGCAGAAAGGCATCCTGTTGGCTCTTGTTGAAGCGATGCACCTCGTCCACGAACACGATGGTGCGCCGCTGCTCCAAACCATCGCGCGCGGCTTCTGCCTGTTCAACCGCTTCCCGGATGTCTTTCACGCCGCCCAGCACCGCACTGATGGTGATGAACTGCGCATCAAAGGCGTCTGCCATCAGTCGTGCAATGGTGGTCTTGCCGGTACCCGGCGGACCCCACAGGATGCAGCTGTGCGGCTGCCCGGATTCAAAGGCCAGACGCAGGGCCATGCCGGGACCCAGCAGATGCTGTTGGCCAATGACCTCGCCCAAACTCTTGGGGCGCAGGCGTTCGGCCAATGGCTGGTGATTCGACGCTGGCTTGGCCATACGGTGGCTATTGCTGGATCACGTCAGCGCCCGCAGGCGGCTTGAATTGAAACGCTGCAGCATCCAAGGGTGCGTTGACGCGCAGATTGCTGAACCGCATGACCGAGCGCTGTCCAAAACTGTCCACAATTTCCAACACCGACAGCTCCACCCCTTGAAAACCGACGCGCACGGACTGCAGCAAGCCGTCCTTGGCCTTGGGACTCGCCAGCACCCATTCAAGACCGTCCTTGTCGGGCGCGGACGTCAGCACAAAGTCTGCCTGCAGTGCCTTGAGATCGGGAGCCGAGGCAATGACTGCCGCAGGGCTGGAAGCCAGCGCCGTCGATTGCTTGCGCGACGTCACCTGATTCAGGTCCACGTCATACAGCCACAGCGTCTGTCCGTCGGCAACTATGGTCTGCTCAAACGGCTTGCGATAGTTGAAGCGAAAGCGGCTGGGGCGTGCAAACTCAAAGACACCACTGGAAGTCTTGGTACGCGCCGGCTGCCCCTCTTTGGCCGGTGCGGTCACCGTCTGTGTGAAGTCGGCACGCCCGGTCTTGGCCGTTTTGACAAATTGCTCCAGGCTATCCAGCCCGGAGGCGTTTGCAGTGATGGCCGTGGCGGCCAGCAGCCCGAAGGCAAATAGTTTTTTCAGCATGATTATTCGTTGCGCGCGGGCACCAGGATGTCGCGCTGGCCGCTGCTGCTCATGGAGCTCACCAAGCCGGCCTTTTCCATGTCTTCCACCAGTCGAGCCGCGCGGTTGTAGCCGATCTTGAGGTGGCGTTGCACCAGGGAGATACTGGCCTTGCGATTCTTCAGCACCACCTCCACCGCCTGGTCGTACATCGGGTCTTTTTCACCGCCTGCTTCGCCCAGCATGCCGCCCTCTTCCCCATCGACAGTGCCGCCTTCCAGAATGCCTTCGATGTAGTTGGGCTCACCGCCCTGCTCCTTGAGGTAGCTCACCACGCGGTGCACCTCATCGTCACTCACAAACGCGCCATGCACCCGTATCGGCAAGCCCGTACCACTGGGCATGTAGAGCATGTCACCCATGCCCAGCAAGGCCTCGGCCCCCATCTGGTCCAGGATGGTGCGGCTGTCGATCTTGCTGCTGACCTGGAATGCGATGCGTGTGGGGATGTTGGCCTTGATCAGGCCGGTGATCACATCCACGCTGGGGCGCTGTGTAGCAAGGATCAGGTGGATACCTGCAGCGCGGGCTTTCTGCGCCAGCCGTGCAATGAGCTCTTCAATCTTCTTGCCAACCACCATCATCAGGTCAGCCAGCTCATCGATCACCACCACGATGTGGGGCAGACGCTCCAGTGGCTCGGGGCTTTCGGGCGTCAGGCTGAACGGGTTGTAGACGAACTCGCCCTTGGCCTTGGCTTCGTCAATCTTGGCATTGAAGCCAGCCAGATTGCGAACGCCCATCTTGCTCATGAGCTTGTAACGCTTTTCCATTTCGGCCACGCACCAGTTCAGCCCATTGGAGGCCTGCTTCATGTCGGTCACGACCGGACACAGCAGATGGGGAATGCCTTCATACACCGACATTTCCAGCATCTTGGGATCGATCATCAGCAGCCGCACATCGCGTGCCTCGGCCTTGTAGAGTAGGCTCAAAATCATGGCATTGATACCCACCGATTTGCCGGAGCCGGTGGTACCGGCCACCAGCACGTGCGGCATCTTGGCCAGATCGGCCACGATGGGGTTGCCGATGATGTCCTTGCCCAGGCCCATGCTGAGCATGGACTTGGCTTCGTTGTAGACCTGCGAGCCCAGAATCTCGGACAAGCGAATGCTCTGGCGTTTGGCATTGGGCAACTCCAGCGCCATGTAGTTCTTGCCAGGGATGGTCTCCACCACACGGATGGACACCAGACTGAGCGAGCGCGCGAGGTCCTTGGCCAGTCCCACGATCTGCGAGCCCTTGACCCCCGTGGCCGGCTCGATCTCGTAACGGGTAATCACCGGACCGGGCTGGGCCAACACTACGCGCACTTCCACGCCAAAGTCCTTCAGACGCTTCTCGATCATGCGGCTGGTCATTTCCAGCGTCTCGGGCGAAACGGTTTCCTGCCGTTGCAATGCTTCGTCGAGCAAAGCCACCTGTGGCAGCTTGGAATCCGGCATCTCGCTGAAAAGCGGTTTCTGGCGTTCCTTGGCTACGCGGGTACTTTGCGGCACATCCACGTGCAGCGGCGGCTCAATAATGACTGGCTGCGGATGGTGCTGCACGATTTCCTCGCGCTCCTCGATCACCACTTCCTCACGCTCACGCATGGCCTGCTGGCCGATCTCAAAGTCCTGCGCCATTTCGCGCTTTTCCCGCTGGGATTCCACAAAGGAATAGATCCAGGCACCCAAGCGCTCCGCCACTTGCAGCCAGGAGAAGCGGAACACCAGCGAGCAACCGGCCAGGCCCAGAACGATGGCCACCAGGCCTGAGCCAGCAAAACCCAGCCAGCGCACACTCCACGCGCCCAGCACATAACCCAGCACGCCTCCGCTGTGACCCGGCAGCAGACTTTCGAATCGGTACAAACGTGTCCACTCCAACGTGGTGCTGCTGAAAAGAAGCAGGACCAGCCCGAGCCAGAATGTCCAGCGGTGGCTGAAAGCAGGTGATTGGGCTGATGCAGCGGTGTGACCTTCCGGCTGCAGCCCGTCCCCGCGCAGCCGCTGGGCAAGCATGGCCAACCATTGACGCAAGCAGACGGCCAGCCCCCACCAGGCCGAAAAGCCCAGCAAAAAGTAACTCATATCCGCCATCCAGGCACCCAGGCGGCCAGCGCGGTTCATAACCGCCAGCCCTGTCCCTGAGGTGGACCAGGCCGCGTCCTGCGGTGAATAGCTCAACATGGCGATCAGCCAGACGGCAATCACGATGAATCCGGCCACCAGGGCCAGTTCGTTGGCAAAACGTGCCAAACCGGTAGGAGTCGGTGTTGGCCGTGGGCCGGAAGACTGAAGAGTGTGTAGCGAATATGTCATGTGCAAAACCGAGACTGCAAGCTTACCCCATGCCCGTAAACTCGAACCCGTTCCAGCCCGGTATGGGTTCGGTTTGGCAAATCCCCAGCGCAGCGGGGCCTACAGGCGACTATTTACAATGGCACTTACGAGCCATCAGACGCAACCAGTGCGTAGGCCCACACTCTCAGAAAGCATTGCATGTCCTCCTCCAAACACGCCAAGGTCCTGGTCCTGGGATCCGGCCCCGCGGGCTATACCGCTGCCATCTACGCCGCACGTGCCAACCTCAGCCCCATGCTGGTGACCGGTATCGCCCAGGGCGGCCAACTGATGACCACCACCGAAGTAGACAACTGGCCCGCCGACGTCAACGGCGTGCAGGGCCCCGAACTGATGCAACGTTTCCTGGAGCACGCAGAACGCTTCAAGACTGAAATCGTTTTCGACCACATCAGTGCGGTCGACCTGAGCAAGCGCCCTTTCACCCTGAAAGGTGACAGCGGCGAATACACCTGCGACTCGTTGATCGTCGCTACCGGCGCCTCTGCCAAGTACCTGGGCCTGCCATCCGAGACGGCCTTCATGGGCAAAGGTGTGTCGGGCTGCGCCACCTGCGACGGCTTCTTCTACCGCAATGAAGTGTGCTGCGTAGTCGGCGGCGGCAATACGGCTGTCGAAGAAGCGCTCTACCTGTCCAACATCGCCCAGAAGGTGTACCTGGTGCACCGCCGTGACAAGTTCAAGGCCGAAGCCATCCTGATCGACAAGCTGATGGAAAAAGTCGCCGCGGGCAAGATCGAGCTCAAGACCTTCCGCACCCTGGACGAAGTGCTGGGTGATGCTTCCGGCGTCACCGGCATCCGCCTGAAGAGCACCGTGGACGGCTCAACCGAAGACCTGACGCTCAAGGGCTGCTTCATTGCCATCGGCCACGCGCCGAACTCCGAGATATTCAATGGCCAGCTAGAAATGAATGGCGGCTATGTGGTCACCAAGGGCGGTCTGAATGGCTTTGCCACCATGACCAGCGTGCCCGGTGTGTTTGCCGCCGGTGACGTGGCCGACCACGTGTACCGCCAGGCCATTACCAGTGCCGGAACCGGCTGCATGGCCGCCCTGGACGCCCAGCGCTTCCTGGAACAGGAATAGTCGGCTATAATCAGCGGCTTTGCTGGAAACAGCACAGGGTTACCGCCACCCTTTTTCTTGGCGAGGTGAGGTCTTGGCGAGATCGGTGTGCCTGTATGGCATGCGCGGATCGTGAGTTAAGACCGTTTCAATCGGAGTGTCCTCATGGCACGCGTATGCGAAGTAACGGGTAAAGGCCCGATGGTCGGAAACAACGTTTCCCACGCCAACAACAAAACCAAGCGCCGGTTCCTGCCGAACCTGCAATACCGCCGTTTCTGGGTGGAGTCTGAAAATCGCTGGGTTCGCCTGCGCATTTCCAACGCCGGCCTTCGTCTGATCGACAAGAACGGTATCGACTCTGTGCTCGCCGATTTGCGCGCACGTGGCCAAGCTTAAGGAGTAGAGCACCATGGCAACCAAAGGCGGACGCGAAAAAATCAAGCTGGAATCTACAGCTGGCACCGGTCACTTCTACACCACCAGCAAGAACAAGAAGACCATGCCCGAGAAGATGCTGATCAAGAAATTTGATCCCAAGGCTCGCAAGCATGTGGAATACAAGGAAATGAAGCTGAAGTAATTCAGGCTTCCCTTGAATCCCAAAAGCCCGCTCTCATGCGGGCTTTTTTGCGTCTGAACCTTTTGCATGTGATGTCTTTTGTATCTCGCCCGCGCTTGGCAAGGGACAGGCCTTTTGCTCCGTGTCCCCCGGGCTTCGCCCTCCTCCTTTACCTGCGCAAAAGGCCTGTCCCTTGCCAAGCGCTGGAGTGGTCGGCGCACCAAAAAGCGATCTCCAAAGCAGTTGACGCCCCACTTCTCGCAAGATCCGTCGGGCCATGCGTTTTGCGCAGGTAAAGGAGGAGCGCCCAACGGGCGCGAGGGACACGGAGCAAAACGCATGGCCCGACGGGTCTGGAGCATCAGCAAAGACTCCAACCGGCCGCACAATAAAAAAGCCCGCTCAAAAGCGGGCCTGATTAACCGAGCGCAAGCACCTTAAACGTGCGCAGCCCGCAGCTTCATGGAGAACTCGTGCAGAACAGCGATCCCGCTCTCTTCCGCACGGCGGCACCAGGCCTGCAATTCCAGAGCCAACTGATCGCGAGAGACATGTGTGTTCAACCACATCTGGCGCAGCTCTTCCCGCATGGTGACCATCTTGTCCAGCACAGGCGAAGCCGCACGGGCCTTGGCCAGCTCGGGCGCAGCGGACGCGGGCACCTTTTCTTCATCGCGGTGCAGCCAGCGCTTGGCTGCCTTGATGACCGCGGCATCGGCGCTGCGGGCCTTCATGGCTTCAAACTCGTTCTTGGCCGTTTGGCGCATGCCCTTGGCATAAGTGGCCATCAGCTCGTAGCGATTGGCAATCAGTGCTTCCAGAGTCTTCTCGTCGGCCACAGGACGGATGTCGCCATAGGCAGCCTTGGGCGGTGTCTTCTTGACCTTGGCCAGCCCCACCATCTGCATCAGGCTGATGTACATCCAGCCAATATCGAACTCATAGGGCTTGACCGATAGTTTGGCGGAAGTGGGATAGGTGTGGTGGTTGTTATGCAGTTCTTCCCCGGCAATGAGGATGCCCCAGGGAGAGATATTGGTGCTGGCGTCAGGTGCTTCGAAATTGCGATAGCCCCAGTAATGCGCTGCACCATTGATGATGCCCGCCGCCATGATGGGCGTCCAAGCCATCTGCACGGCCCAGACTGCCAAGCCTGCCGCACCAAACAGGAACAGGTCGATGATCATCATCAGACCCACACCCTGCCAGGAATAGCGGGTGTACAGGTTGCGCTCAATCCAGTCATTCGGCGTGCCGTGGCCGTAACGGGCCAGGGTTTCCAGATTCTTGGATTCGGCGCGGTACAGCTCGGCCCCTTGCGTCAGCACCTTCTTGATGCCGTACACATGCGGGCTATGCGGGTCTTCGGTCTGTTCGCATTTGGCGTGGTGCTTGCGGTGAATCGATGCCCACTCCTTGGTAACCTGGCCGGTGGTCAACCACAGCCAGAAACGGAAGAAGTGCGAAGCCAGCGGGTGCAGGTCCAGCGCGCGATGCGCCTGGTGGCGGTGCAGAAAGACGGTGACGCTGATCATGGTGATGTGCGTCAGAGCCAAAGTGAACAGAACGATCTGCCACCAAGTCAAAGCCCACGCGCCGTTCGCAAGCCACTCAATTGCTGCGTTCAGCACAGCCCAGTCAGGTAACAACATAAAGAAACCAATAATTTAGGGAAAGAAAAGTGCAGGCATGTGCACTTTTATCGATTAAGCCTTGGATTTTACGTGCCAAGGCTATTCTGCAGCCACTATTTTCTTTGCCACACTGCAGCAAAGAAACCGTCTGTCTCGTGCAGGTGGGGCCACAGGCGCAGGTAGAGCTGCCCATCCTCACCACCGCTGCAGAGCTTGGCGGCATCCGCTACTTTCAGCTGGGTCAAAACCTGGCCTACCGGCAAGGGTACAAAGTCCGGATTGGCCTCACTGAAAATCTGGGCTATGGCCTCGTTTTCCTGCGGGAGCACGCTGCAGGTGGCGTACACCAGTCGCCCACCGGACTTCACCAGCCGCGCCGCACTTTGCAGAATGGCCGTCTGCTTGACCGTCATCTCTTCCACGGTCTGCAGGTTCTGACGCCATTTCAGGTCCGGATTGCGGCGCAACGTTCCCATGCCGGTGCAAGGTGCATCCACCAGCACGCGGTCGATCTTGCCTGCCAGGCGCTTGACGCGGTCATCGCGTTCGTGGGCGATCGCAGCCGGATGCACATTGGACAAACCGCTACGGGCCATGCGCGGCTTGAAAGAATCCAGACGGTGGGCCGAGGTGTCAAACGCATACAGGCGCCCCGTGCTGCGCATAGCTGCTCCCAGTGCCAGCGTCTTGCCACCAGCACCGGCACAGAAATCAACCACCATCTCGCCACGCTTGGCGTCCACCAGCATGGCCAGCAGTTGCGAACCTTCGTCTTGCACTTCGAAATCACCACGGACAAAGGCATCCATCTTGTTGAGCGATGGTCGCCCAGCAATGCGCAGACCCCAAGGGGAATATGGTGTGGGCACGGCCTTGATGCCTGCAGCGGCCAGCTCCTTCTGTACATCTGCGCGTTTGGCCTTGAAGTCGTTGACGCGCAGGTCCAATCCGGCGCCCTTGTTGAGGCTTTCCACCAGAGGCCAGAAGCCGTCTCCGAGCTGGTCCTTGAGGGGTTGCACCAGCCATTCCGGCAGATTGTGGCGGTGGCGCTCCATCAGGTCTTCGGGCTTGACCTTTTCGCACGCGTCCAGCCAGTTCTTTTCCTGATCGGTCAGTGCGCTGCGCAGAAAGTCACCCGGGCCATAAAAGCCCAGGATGGCCAGACGACGCTCCTTGGGGCCACTGCCCGAGGGTGCCAGATGGTCGAACAACTGTTTCTTGCGCAAGACGGTGTAGACCGTCTCCGCCATGGTGGCGCGCTCGCGCGGCCCGAAGCCTCGGTGGTCGCGAAAGAAGCGGGCCACGATGGCGTCCGCCGGGTGGTCGAATTTGAGGGTAAGCCTGACCAATTCGGCGCAGGCGTCCAGCAGAGCTTTTGGATGCATAGGCTAGGATTGTCCCATGAGCGACGAAAACCTCCCCCCACTGATCACCACACCGCCCGGCAAGTACCGCCATTACAAGGGCAATTTGTACGAAGTGCTGGACACGGTGCGGCACAGCGAGACCTGCGAGCCCATGACCTTGTACCGCGCGCTCTACGGCGAGCACGGGCTCTGGGTGCGCCCGGCAGCCATGTTTCTGGAGGAGATCGAATTCCAGGGCGTCAGGCAGCCCCGTTTTGCCAAGCTGTCAGACGGCCAGTAGTCTGGCAATGGCCCGCGGATAGATCAGGTGCTCCTGGGTCAGCACACGCGCTGCCAGGGTGTCTGCCGTGTCATCCGGCAGAACCGGTACAACCGCCTGATCGAGGATGGGGCCGTGGTCCAGCTCCGCAGTGACCAGATGCACGGTGACCCCGGCAAACTTGCACCCCGCGTCAATCGCCCGCTGATGCGTGTGCAGCCCGGTGAATGCGGGCAGCAGTGATGGATGGATGTTGGTCAGGCGTCCGGCAAATCGCTCGACAAAGGCCGGCGTCAGGATGCGCATGAAACCCGCCAACACCACCAGCACAGGCTGCTCGGGTGTGTCATAACGGCTGATGGCATCGCCCAGTGCCCGATCAAACGCTTCGCGGCTGGGAAATGCCTTGTGGTCCAGCACCTGGGTGGCAATACCCTGCGCTTTGGCGAACTCCAGCCCCTTGGCATCCGCACGGTTGCTGACGACTGCCGCCACGCGTGCCCCCAGCCGTTGCTCCCAGTGCTCGCGCTCAGCCGTACGCACAATGGCTGCCATGTTGGAGCCGCCGCCGGAAATCAGAATGACGATGTTTTTCATGTGCCGCGGATTTTGTCACGTGTAACCCATGGGGCGCCGAACACGTCATTCAAACGGATGAAGGAGGACCGTTACTCCGCATCGCGCACCCTCAAAAAGCTGGCGAACTTGGGCAGACCCGTGGCCGTGCGATCCCGGTAACGGTAGGTGACCAGCGAGCCCACGGCGGGCGGCTGGGCGCGCATTGCATCGGTAAACCCGCTGCCCAGCGCAAAGCGCTGGCCTTCGGGCGTCTGCAACAGCAAGGCGCCCATCTTTCCCTGGTACTTGCCGGTTCCCGGCAGATGGGCCAGCACCAGCCCCTCCCCGTCTGGTAGCGGCTTGAGCTTGCGCAAGGCATCGCTGCGTCCCGGGGTCCACAAGCCATCCCGCCTATGCAGCACCAAACCCTCGCCACCGGCAGCCACTACGCCTCGCAGACGCTGATGCAACGCAGCCGAATCCGCCACGTCACCTTGTTCGACGGCCTGAAGCCAAGGCAGGCGCGATTGCGCAACCAGCTCCTGCATATGCGCTGCGCGCTGCGCAAATGGATCGGAACTCTGCGGCAGGTCAAACAGCATGTAGCGCACAGCATGCCATTGCCCATCCAAGGGCTCGCTTGCGCGCACCGTGCCTGACACCTGGTCAAAGCGGTGGCGGCCGCCCCACAACTCCCCATCCAAAAACGTCGCGGGAAGGTCCTTCACAAACCAGGCGGGTGCAGCAATGGGCCTGCCGCTGCGAAAACGCAGTACCTTGCCATCCCACAGCGCCCGCACGCCGTCGAGCTTTTCGCTCACCAGATAGTCTGCAGGATCGAGGTTTTCCTGCCAGGGTTTGGCAAGCATGGCCTGGACGGATGTTCCGGCCGCATTTGCTGCAAAGGGAATGGCCGTAAACAGGCCCGCACTGGGGAGGGAAATGCCCGCCACGAGCAAACTGCGGCGGCGGTCATCGAACGAATGGGGAAACTGCATGGTTGGGAGCACTCCTTTCAACAAGGCAATGGGCTCCCTGGAAAACAGTGGCAACGGTGCAATGCCACCGCAGCCACGTCATGAAGACGGCTAGGTCAGCAGTCTGGAGGACCGCGGCACGTGGGCCATGAGGAATTCCATCTGGTCCGCCAGGATGCGGCGGTTGCGCAAAATGAAGTCTTCCCACAGGCTGGGCACATAGGGGGTGTACAGCAAGGGCATATGCGCCTGCTCGGGGGTGCGGCTGCTCTTGCGGTGGTTGCACGGCTTGCAGGCGGTGACCACATTCATCCAGGTATCGATACCGTTCTGTGCAAAGGGAATGATGTGCTCGCGGGTCAGATCGCTTTCGTGGAACAAGCCGCCACAGTAGGCGCACACGTTGCGGTCCCGCGCGAACAATTTGCTGTTGGTCAGGCCGGGGCGCAGGTTGAAAGGATTGATGTTGGGAACACCACGGGTACCGATGATGCTGTTGACACGGATGATGGACTGCCTGCCCGTGCGCGCATTGTGCCCGCCATGAAACACAGCCACCTCCCCCCCGGACTCCCAGCGCACTTCACCTGCTGCGTAGTGGATCACCGCCTGCTCCAGCGTGATCCAGGACTGGGGAAGCCCCTGGGCCGACAACTTCAAGACTTTCACAAAAGACCTCCATCAACGGTTGAAAAACCACTAACCCGGACTGCAAATGTCTGCCGCGCCAAGCCCTAAACGGAAGGAATGTCGCGCTAGGTGACAATATACAGGGTTTCGATGACATATTTGCTTCACACGCACGGCGGACAAGCACCGTCTGCTATCAAAAAGATACTAGGCTCATGAAGGTTTTTCGTGGTTTCAAACACCCGGGCGTGGCGCAGGCCTGCGCACTGACCATTGGCAACTTTGACGGCGTGCACCGGGGCCACCAGGCAATGCTGTCACTGCTGCGGGGCGAAGCCGCGCAACGCGGCGTGCCCAGTTGCGTGCTGACCTTTGAGCCGCATCCGCGTGATTTCTTTGCCTCGGTACACCACAAGCCTGACCTGGCCCCGGCGCGCGTTGGCACCCTGCGTGACAAGCTGGAAGATCTGGCGCAGTGTGGCGTCGACCAGACCATCGTTCTGCCATTCGATGCCAGACTAGCCGGTCTGTCGCCTGAGGCATTCATACGGGATGTGCTGGTGCAAGGCATGGGCGCACGCTATGTGCTGGTGGGCGACGACTTCCGCTTTGGTGCCAAGCGCTCGGGCGACTACGCCACGCTGAGCGATGCCGGTGAGGCCATGGGCTTTGACGTGGCGCGCATGAACAGCTACGAAATTTCCTACCGCCACGGCGGCTCTGCCCATGGCTCGGACGCCCACCACGGATTGCGCGTGTCCAGTTCTGCTGTGCGCGAGGCCCTGGGCGAGGGACGCATGCTGGACGCCGCCCGGCTGCTGGGTCGCCCGTATTGCATTTCCGGCCATGTGGTGCATGGCCGCAAACTGGGCCGCACGCTGGGCTTCAAGACCCTGAACCTGCGCTTTGCCCACTGGAAGCCGGCTGCCAGCGGCATCTTTGTGGTGCTGGTGCATGGCCTGTCCGACAAGCCCTTGCAAGGCGTGGCAAATCTGGGCGTGCGACCTTCACTGGACCCCAACGATGTGAACGGCGGCCGCGTGTTGCTGGAAACCCATTGCCTGGATTGGCCCGCGGAACTGGGGCCTGAGGGTGCCTACGGTAAAATCATCCGCGTGGAACTTTTGCACAAACTGCACGACGAGCTCAAATACGATGGTCTGGATGCCTTGACCCAAGGCATACGCAAGGACTGTGACGACGCGCGTGCCTGGCTCGCCAGCCGAATTTGACGGGGCCTCGCTTTACGCACCTAGCCCCGCGTATGTCCTGAACCGCCCAGGCGGCAGCCCTCCCCTGGCGCTTTGCGCCCTGCCCCGTTTCCCGATTTTTGCGCCCCCAACCTGAGAAGTGGCCATGACCGAAAAAGTTGATTACCGCAGCACCCTGAACCTGCCCGACACCGCCTTCCCCATGCGCGGTGACCTGCCCAAGCGCGAACCCGCCTGGGCCAGCGGCTGGAGCGACAAAGGCATCTACAAGAAGCTGCGCGACGCCCGCGCCGGCGCGCCCCTGTTCGTGCTGCACGATGGCCCACCGTATGCCAATGGACAAATCCACATGGGTCACGCCGTCAACAAGGTGCTCAAGGACATGATCGTCAAGAGCAAGCAGCTCGCCGGCTTTGATGCGCAATACGTTCCCGGCTGGGATTGCCACGGCCTACCCATCGAAAACGCCATTGAGAAGAAACATGGCCGCCAGCTCAGCCGTGACGATATGCAGGCCAAGAGCCGCGCCTACGCCACAGAACAGATCGCACTGCAGATGGCTGACTTCAAACGCCTGGGCGTATTGGGTGATTGGGAACATCGCTATGCGACCATGGACCCGGCCAATGAGGCGGGCGAGATCCGCGCCTTCAAGCGCGTGATAGAGCGTGGCTTTGTGTACCGCGGCCTGAAGCCCGTGTACTGGTGCTTCGACTGCGGTTCCTCGCTGGCCGAGTTCGAAATTGAATACGCTGACAAGAAGAGCGACACGCTGGACGTGGCCTTCGAGTCCAATGACCCGGTTGCGCTGGCCAAGGCCTTCGGACTGCAGGCGCTGCCCGGCGACGGCAACAAGAAGGCCTTTGCGGTCATCTGGACCACTACCGCATGGACCATTCCCGCCAACCAGGCGCTCAATGCCCACCCCGAGTTGGAATATGCGCTGGTGGACACGCCGCGCGGCGTGTTGCTGCTGGGCGCCTCCCTGGTGGACAAGTGTCTGGAGCGTTACAAGCTCGACGGCACGGTGGTTGCCA
This sequence comes from Rhodoferax sp. GW822-FHT04A08, assembly GCF_058801025.1. Lineage (NCBI taxonomy): Bacteria > Pseudomonadati > Pseudomonadota > Betaproteobacteria > Burkholderiales > Comamonadaceae > Rhodoferax > Rhodoferax sp. GW822-FHT04A08. The sequence goes on along the minus strand of NZ_JBXAMW010000010.1, from coordinate 112,361 downwards.
AGGCCAAGGGCGAAGCCCTGCGCGGCCTGGTGTTCCGCCATCCGCTGTATGACACCGACAGCGGCACCGGCACCTACAGCTACAAGCGCCTGTCTCCCCTGTACCTCGCCGACTACGTGAGCGACAGCGACGGTACCGGCATCGTGCACTCCGCACCGGCATATGGCGTGGACGACTTCAACAGCTGCGTGGCGCATGGACTGAAGTACGACGACATCCTCAACCCCGTACAGGGCAACGGCAGCTATGCCGAAGACCTGCCCCTGTTTGGTGGCATGAACATCTGGAAGGCCTGTGCCCGGATCATCGAAGTGCTGGGACAGAGCGACCGCCTGATGGCCACGCAGCCCATTACCCACAGCTACCCGCACTGCTGGCGCCACAAGACACCGGTGATCTACCGCGCTGCGGCACAGTGGTTCATCCGCATGGACGAGGGCGAAGGCGTCTTCACCAAGGACAAGGCACCACGCACACTGCGTCAGCTCGCGCTGGACGCGATCGACAAAACCGGCTTCTTCCCGGAGAACGGCCGCGCACGATTGCACGACATGATCGCCAACCGGCCCGACTGGTGCATCAGCCGCCAGCGCTCCTGGGGAGTGCCTATCCCCTTCTTCCTGCACAAGGACAGCGGTGAGCTGCATCCGCACACCATGGAAATTCTCGACCAGGCAGCGGATATCGTGCAGAAGGGCGGCGTCGAGGCCTGGAGCCGCGTCACCGCCGAGCAAATTCTCGGCGCCGAAGACGCGCCGCACTACACCAAGAGCAGTGACATCCTGGAAGTCTGGTTCGACTCAGGATCGACCTTCTGGCACGTGCTGCGGGGCCAGCATCCGGGTGGTTTCCACAGTGAAGGCCCCGAAGCCGACCTCTACCTCGAAGGCCACGATCAGCATCGCGGCTGGTTCCACAGCTCGCTGCTGTTGGCTTGCGCACTGTTTGACCGCGCACCCTATCGCAACCTGCTGACCCATGGCTTTACCGTGGATAGCCAGGGCCGAAAGATGAGCAAGTCGCTGGGCAACGGCATCGACCCGCAGGACATCAACAAGAAGTTCGGCGCCGAGATCATCCGCTTGTGGGTTGCCGCCAGCGATTACTCCGGCGACATCGCGGGTGATGACAAGATCCTGGCCCGTGTGGTGGACACCTACCGCCGTGTGCGCAACACCCTGAAGTTCCTGCTGGCCAATGTGAGTGACTTTGACCCGGCCAAGGACACGGTGCCTGCAGACCAGTTGCTGGAAATCGACCGCTACGCCTTGAGCCGTCTGGCCCAGTTGCAGGAAGACATCCTGCAGCACTACAGCAAATACGAGTTCCATCCGGTGGTTGCCAAGCTGCAGGTGTACTGCAGTGAAGACCTGGGTGCCTTCTATCTGGACGTGCTCAAGGATCGTCTCTACACCACCGGTGCCCATTCGCTGGCCCGCCGCTCGGCGCAGACAGCCCTGTGGCAGATCACCCAGGCCATGCTGCGCTGGATGGCGCCTTTCCTGAGTTTCACGGCTGAAGAAGCATGGGCCGTTCTGGGCGATGCCGGCAAGGTGTCCGCCGACAAGAAGGAATCCATCTTCCTGGAGACCTATCTGGATCTGGCCCCTGCCGACAACGCCTTGCTGACCAAGTGGGCGCGCATTCGCGAAATCCGCGAAGCGGTGAACAAAGACATCGAGACGCTGCGTGCGGCCGGTCAGGTGGGCGCGTCCCTGCAGGCCGAAGTGACCCTGACGGTGAACCCGGCAGACTACGCGTTGCTGGCCAGTCTGGGCGAAGACCTCAAGTACGTGTTCATCACCTCGGCTTTCACTCTGGTCGCGGGCGAAGCCCTGGCGATTGCTCCCAAGGCCTCGGAAGCGGTCAAGTGCGAGCGCTGCTGGCATTACAAGCTGGACGTGGGCAGCGTGGCAGAGCATCCCACCCTGTGTGCACGTTGCGTCAGCAACCTGTATGGCGCCGGCGAAGTCAGGACCTACGCCTGATGGCACGCGGCTCCAAATCATCCGGCGGCATCGGCATGCTGCACTGGCTCGGTCTGGCCTTCTGCATCGTGCTGGCCGACCAGTTCACCAAGGTGCTGATCCTGGGCTACTACCGCCTGGGTGATAGCACCTATGTGACCAGCTTCTTCAACGTGGTGCGCGTGCACAACCAGGGTGCGGCCTTTTCCTTTCTGGCCGATGCATCCGGCTGGCAGCGCTGGTTCTTCACCGCCCTGGGCTGCATTGCCGCAGGCGTGATCATGTGGATGCTCAAGTCGCATGCGGCGCAGCGCCTGTTCAGCTTTGCGCTGGCCTGCGTGCTGGGAGGCGCCATCGGCAACGTCATTGACCGCCTGTTGCACGGCTACGTGGTGGACTTTCTGGACTTCCACGCCCGTGGCATCCACTTTCCTGCGTTCAATCTCGCTGACAGCGCCATCACGCTGGGCGCGGCCTGTCTGATTCTGGATGAATTGCTGCGCGTGCGGCGTGGACGTTGACTACAGTCAACGGGGCCGCCCGACGGTCCCCGATAAAATAAGGGCTTTCCCTGATCGCCCTCCCCATCTCAACTCCTGCCCCGAGAAGCATTCCATGAAAATTCCCGCCGCCACCAAGCACCTGCTGTGCACCGCCGCCATGTCGCTCCTGCCCTGTTCTGTGGTGCTGGCGCAGGGCGCCCCGGAGGTGCCGGCCACACCTGCGGTCAACACCCAGGCTGCCGGCAGCAAGTCCAGCATGGAGCGCGCGCTCAGCGAGGAAAACAACTGGTATTTCTCGTGGGGTTACAGCCGCCAGCAGTACCAGGACTCGGACATCCACGTCTCGCAGCCAGGCTTGGGCAATGACTTCACGGTACATGGCGTGAAGGGCTCGGACTTCCCCACCAGCACAAGCGATACGCTCAAGTCCCTCACCGAACTGGACCTGACCAATCCACAGGAAAACATCCGCATCGGCAAGTTCATGAACCCCGAGAAGACGTTTGCCATCGAGTTCTCGCTGGACCACAGCAAATACAACATCGACCACAACCAGAATGTGCCGGTGACCGGCACGATTGCCAATGCACCGGCTCCGGCTACCCTGGCCACGCCGGGCCAGTTCGACTACGCGCTGCACAACGGCCTGAACCACCTGATGGTCAATGCGGTGTGGTTCAAGCACCTGGCCGGACCTGAGCAGAAACCGGGTGACCTGCAGCTGGTGAGCCGCGTGGGCGCCGGCATCCTTCTGCCGCACGCCGAGAACACCATCCTTGGCAACTCCGTCCAGGTGGGCCCCAAGAACGACAACATCTGCTGCTTCAACAAGGGCGACTGGTGGCAAGTCAACGGATGGACGGCCGGCGCTGAGGTGGGCCTGCGCTACACCATCTACAAGACGATCTACCTGGAACTGACTTCCAAGTGGGCCTATGGTCAACTGCGCGGCGTGCCGGTGTACCAAGGCTCGGCCGACCAGACGCTCATCATGACAGAGCAGGTTCTGTCGACCGGCTTCCTGTTCTAAGGCCTAAGGCGGCAGCGGCAGGCACCCCGCCACAGGGCCTGCCATCCTCCGCTTACAGCGTCAGGATCGTGCAACCCGTCGTCTGGCGTGCCTCCAGCGCGCGGTGGGCGGACTGCACATCTTCCAGCGCAAAGCGCTGGTCAATGCGAATCTTCACATCCCCCGACAACACCACGGCAAACAGATCATCGGCCATGGCCTGAGTGCTTTCGCGCGTGGCAATGTGGGTGAACAGGGTCTGGCGCGTCACGTAGATAGACCCCTTGCCACCCAGGATGCCGGGGGCAAACGGCGCCACCGGGCCCGACGCGTTGCCAAAGCTGGCCATCAGGCCAAACGGTGCCAGGCAGTCCAGCGATTTGTCCCAGGTGTCCTTGCCCACCGAGTCGTACACCACCTTGACGCCCTTGCCGCCGGTGATTTCCTTGACACGTGCCAGAAAGTCTTCCTTGGCGTAATTGATGACGTGGGCCGCGCCGTTGGCCTTGGCCAATGCGCATTTGGCGTCAGAGCCGGCGGTGCCAATCAGTTGCAGGCCCAGCGCCTTGGCCCACTGGCAGGCTATCAGGCCCACGCCGCCCGCAGCCGCGTGGAACAGCACAAAGTCGCCCTTGTTCAAGCCGCCCTGCGGCAGGGTACGCTTGAGCAGGTACTGCGCAGTGAGCCCCTTGAGCATCATGGCCGCACCGGTATCGAAATCGATGCCGTCCGGCAGCTTGCACACGCATTTAGCGGGCATCACCCGCAGATCGCAGTAGCTGCCCGGAGGCTGGCTGGCGTAGGCGGCACGGTCGCCGACCTGCAGGTGCGTCACGCCCTCGCCCACGGCTTCGATCACACCGGAGGCCTCCATGCCCAACTGCAAGGGCATCGGCATGGGGTACAGGCCGCTGCGCTGGTACACGTCAATGAAATTCAGCCCCACGGCCTTGTGGCGGATGCGGATTTCACCCGGGCCGGGGTCACCCACCTGGACTTGGACCAGCTGAAGTTTTTCGGGGCCGCCGTGTTCGGCGATGTGGATGGCTCTGGAGCTGTGTTGCGTCATGGTCTATTCGAACGGGTTATGCAGTACAGAAGGAAAAGGACTGCACGATGGTGCCACGAAACCAATTTCGGCGTAGTGCAGGGCCCGAAGACCGATGCACGCCAGCCGGTTAAAACGTGCCCGGAAAGGCGCCGCCATCGGCCAGGATGTTCTGGCCGTTGATATACGCCGCATGCTGGCTGCACAAGAAGGCACAGACTGCACCGAACTCGGCCGCCTGCCCCAGACGCTTGGCTGGAATGGCGGCAATCCGGCGCTGGGTGACGGACTCCAGGCTATCGCCCGTCTTGGCCGCCGCAGCCTGGTAGTTGGACTTCAACCGATCGGTGTCAAACGCGCCGGGCAACAGGTTGTTGATGGTCACCCCGTGCGCTGCTACACCACTGCGTGCCAGACCCGCGACAAAGCCCGTGAGGCCACTGCGCGCGCCATTGGACAGGCCCAGGCTGTCGATAGGCGCCTTCACGGCGCTGGAGGTGATGTTGACGATGCGCCCAAAACCGCGACTGGCCATGCCGTCGACCGTAGCCTTGATGAGCTCGATCGGTGTGAGCATGTTCGCGTCGACGGCGCGCAGCCAGGCATCGCGGTCCCAATCGCGGAAATCGCCCGTGGGCGGTCCACCCGCATTGGTGACCACGATGTCGAAGTCCGCGCGCAGGGCCAGCACATCAGCGCGACCGGCAGCGCTGGTGATGTCGCGGGCGCACTGCACTACCTTTGCGCCACTCGCCGCCGCATCAGCCGTCAGCGTGTCGGCTGCCGCCTGCAGTGCCTCGCTGCCACGCGCCACGATCAACACGTTGACGCCTTCACGCACCAGTGCCTGCGCGCAGCCAAAGCCCAGCCCCTTGCTGGCTCCGCACACCAGAGCCCATTTGCCTGCAATTCCCAAATCCATGTTCCGCTCCTGAAAATTCCTTAGGCGGTAAACCGGGGCCGGCTGCACACATAAATGCCCGCCAACACCAGCACCGTTCCCACCACCACCCAACCGGTAAAAGGTTCGCCCAACAGCAGCACACCCATGGTGATGGTGGACATCGGCCCCACCATGCCTACCTGGGAAGCCAGCCCGGAGCCTATGCGTTCAATGGCCATCATCACCAGCAGCACCGGTATCACGGTACAGCCCACGGCGTTGAGCAACGAAAGCCAGATCACCTCGGGCGCCACTGACAATGCCGCATCCAAGGGGCGCATGATCACGAACTGCGCAATGCAGCAGACACAGGCCACGCTGGTGGCCAGCCCGACCAGGCGCAGCGAGCCCAGCCGTTTGACCAGTTCGCCGCTGTAGGACAGGTAAATGGCGTAGCTCACCGCGCTCAAAAAAACCAGCACGGTTCCCAGTGCCACATCGGTGCCGGCCAGATTCACCTCGTGGCCAAACACCACCATCACACCGGCATAGCTGATGGCCATGCCCAGTGCCTGGTTGCGTTGTATGGGCTTGCCATAGAGCACTCGGCCCAGCACCAGTACCAGCGTGGGGTTGAGGTACAGGATCAGGCGCTCCAGAGAGGCGCTGATGTACGCCAGCCCGGCAAAGTCCAGAAAGCTGGCCAGGTAGTAGCCCGTCACGCCCAGGCCCAGCACACCAAGCTTGTCGGCTGTGCTGAGCGCCGGGGGCGAGACGCCATTGCGCGGCAGTCCGGTCCACCAGGCAATCAGCAGGAAGAATGGCAGCGCAAACAGCATGCGCAGCATGATGAGCGTGATGGCGTCCACCCCATGGCGATAGGCCAGCTTGACGATGATGGCCTTGGCGCTGAAAGCGATGGCACCGACCACGGCCAGTATCAGCCCGGTGGCCATGGATGGCGACCTCGGTTGTGGCGCGTTCACTTCAACGCCCTTTGATCAATTGCCACAGCTTTTGCGCAGCCAGCACAAGCGCCAACACCAGGGCGCCCGCCAGCACACCGACCAACATGTCAAAGCCCAGAGAGACAGCCGGCTTCAGCATGGCATCCACCGCGGCGACTCCGCTTGTCACCTGCTCCTGCACGGACTGCGCCGCATGGTGCAGCAAGGGCAATCCATGGGACAGGATGCCGCCGCCCACCAGGAACATGGCGGCAGTACCCACCACCGACAAGGTCTTCATCAGCCAGGGCGCCGCATCGAGCAGCCACAATCCCACGGCGTGCTTCCAGCCCGTGCCCGCCACGGCCGCGGGCCGGCGGCTGAGGTACAAGCCCAAGTCGTCTATCTTCACGATGCCGGCCACCAGCCCGTAGACACCCACCGTCATCACAATCGACACGCCCGCCAGCACTGCCAGCTGGGTGGTCCAAGGGCTACCCTGTACCGTGCCCAGGGTGATGGCAATGATTTCGGCAGACAGCACAAAGTCGGTCCGGATCGCCCCAGTGATCTTGTCCTTCTCCAGTGCCACCAGATCCACCGACGGGTCGGCCAGCGCCTGCATCAGTTCTTCATCCAGATCGTCCGGGTGGTCCGCCCTGTGCATCCAGCTGTGGGCGATTTTCTCGAACCCTTCAAAGCACAAATACGCACCGCCCAGCATCAGTAGCGGCGTGATCAGCCAGGGCAGCGTCACGCTCAGGATCAGGGCCAGGGGCACTAGGATCGCCTTGTTGACCAGCGAACCTTTGCCCACGGCCCACACCACGGGCAGTTCCCGATCGGCGGCCACGCCGCTGACCTGCTGGGCATTGAGCGCCAGATCGTCACCCAGCACACCAGCCGTCTTGCGCGCCGCCACTTTGGTCAACAGCGCCACATCATCCAGTACGGTGGCAATGTCATCGATCAGGGCAAAGAGGCTGCTGGCCATAGGGGGAAGCACACCAGGTGCCGTTCAAGTAGTGGAACGGGGCAGCATAGCAAATCCCGGCAGTGAGCCCATGGCCCCACGCGCCCTGGGGCGGTTGTGAAAATGGCACAGGCTTCGCCCAGACCCCGTGGGTCCTGTAGCACAATGGGCCAAAAAAAGACCGCCTATGCCACAAACCGCTTCCACGCCTGCATTTGAATTGCTAGAGGCACCGACCGTGCTGGACATCGAGGCCTCAGGCTTCGGGCGCAACAGCTACCCCATTGAAGTCGGTTTTGTGCTGCCCAACGGCCATACCTTTTGTTCCCTGATACGCCCGCAACCCCACTGGACCCATTGGGATGAGCAGGCCGCGCACACGCACCATATTCCGCGCCACCTGCTCACTGAACGGGGGCTACCCGTAGAAGAAGTGGCCGCGCGCCTGAACGCTGATTTGCGCGGCCTGACGGTGTATTCCGACGGTTGGGCCAACGACTACAGCTGGCTGGGTGCCCTGTATGACGAGGCCGAGATGAGCCCGAGTTTTCGACTGGAGAACCTGCGCAAGCTGCTGACCGAGACCGAAGCCGACCAGTGGCACATGGTCAAGGCCGAGGTCAGTTCCGAGCGTGGTGCGCAACGCCATCGCGCCAGCTCGGACGCGCGTCTGCTGCAGCTGACCTTTCAGCGCTTGCGCAGCGCAGCCCACTGAAACGCCGTCTTGGAGCAAGCTGCCGACACGCTGTTGCTGGCGCCCATGGAAGGGTTGCTGGACTTCGTGCTGCGCGACATCCTGACCCGCAGCGGCGGCATAGACCGCTGTGTGTCCGAGTTCATCCGCGTCACCAACACCTTGCTGCCCACCCGCACTTTCGAGCGCATCATCCCCGAGTTGCACAACGGCGGACGCACTTTTGCGGGCGTTCCGGTACGTGCCCAGTTGCTCGGCTCAGACCCGGCGTGCCTGGCCGAAAACGCGGCGCAATTGGCGGCACTGGGCCCGCACGGCATTGACCTGAACTTCGGCTGCCCGGCCAAGGTGGTGAACCGCCATGGCGGCGGTGCAGCCCTGTTGGATGAGCCGGAGCTGCTCTACCGCATCGTCGCGGCGGTGCGCCGCGCCGTTCCGGCGCACATGCCGGTATCCGCCAAGATGCGCCTGGGCGTGCGCGACGACAGCCGCGCCGAAGAATGCGCCCTGGCGCTGCAAACCGGCGGTGCCGAAGAACTGGTGGTGCACGCCCGCACCAAGGCCGACGCCTACCGGCCACCGGCCTACTGGGCGCGCATAGCGGATATCTGCGCGGTGGTCCGCATCCCGGTGATTGCCAATGGAGAAATCTGGAACGTGCAGGACGCGCTGCGCTGCCGCGCACTATCCGGCTGCCACCGCCTCATGCTGGGGCGAGGCATGGTGACCGACCCCGGCCTGGCGCTGGCCATTCGTGCCCACGACAGCGGCATGGCGCCCTACGCCGATCTGGCGCAGGAACACCCGGCCCTGATTGCCTGGCCGTCCCTGCTGCCTTTGATGGCGGACTTCTGGATGCTGGTGCGTACCCGGCTGGACCGCAAGAAACAGTGCGGTCGTCTCAAGCAGTGGCTGAACTTTCTGCGCCACCGCTACGCGCAAGCCGAGGGGGTCTACCAGGCCCTGCGGACCGTTACCGATCCACTGCTGATAGACCAGTGGATGGCCGATCAGTTGGCTAAGCCAGGGGGCGCTTGAGGCGGATTTCCTCGACCTTGACGCCGCCGATGGCGACGGTCTTGGCACTGGGCAACTCTCGCTTGAGGCCGGCCAATTCAAAAAAGCGCATGGCGCGGTCATTGGCAATAGGCAGCCAGATGCTGACGTGGGTACAGCCCTCGTCCTGCAAGCCTTCACGGGCGGCGTCCCACAATGCCAGGCCTACACCTTTGGACCAGTGGCTGGCAGCCACGTAGATAGCCCAGATCTCGCCCATGGTGGGCGGCGTGCCCTTGTCGCGCGAGCGGTCAAAACCGACAAAGCCGACGATTTTGTCTTCGTCGATGGCCACCAGCACCTGGGGTTCAGCGTATTCAATGGCTTCGCGCCAGTAGGCCTGACGTTTGTCCAGGGGCACCACGGGAATGGGTGCATCAATGGTGATGGTCTTGAAAGCGTCGCGAACGGTGGCGTTGTGGAGTTCGGCGATTTGTTTGGCATCGCGCAAGGTGGCGGGACGCACTTTATAGGTTGTCGTACTGGACATGTAGTTACGTAAACGAAAGCGAAATGACAAAAGTGCAATTGTCGCCGGAAATGCCCCCGGGCTCCTTACGGCCCTCCAATGCCCCGATACAGACCCCCGCTTCCCGTGTATCCTCCTGACCCGCCCATGACCACTTCCTTGACCGTCACCCCGCAAGATCTCCCTCTGGCTTGTCTGTACCGCTGGGAGCGCGAACGTGCAGACCAGGTCTACCTGAGCCAACCCATGGGCGAGGGCGAAATACTGGATATCACCTGGGGCCAAGCCGCAGACCAAGTGCGGCGCATGGCCACCTGGCTGCAGGCGCAGGGCTGGCCCGCGGGCAGCCGTGTGGCCATCATCGGCAAGAACAGTGCCCACTGGCTACTGGCCGATCTGGCCATCTTCATGGCGGGTCATGTGTCGGTGCCGGTCTACCCAACCTTCCATGCCGAAGCCCTGGACTTCATCCTGGCGCACAGCGAGGCCAAGGCCGCCTTCATCGGCAAGCTCGACGGCATTGGCAGTCTGAAAGGTTGCCTGGCCAGTGGCCTGCCCCTGATCACACTGCCCTTGGCGCCCACACTGCCAGCACTGCAATGGACCGACCTGGTGGGCGCCACCGCGCCGCTGCAAGGTGACATCTGCCCCGCTGCGGAGACACTGGCTACGGTGATGTACACCTCTGGCACCACCGGCCAACCCAAGGGCGTGATGCACAGCTTTGGCGCCCTGGCGTTTTCGGTCAGCAGCGCCCTGCTGCGCGTTCCCATGTTCGGCACCGACCGCATGCTGTCCTACCTGCCGCTGGCCCATATTGCCGAACGCATCCTGATCGAACAGGCGGCGCTGCGCATTGGTGCCCACCTGTTCTTTGCCGAATCGCAGGACACCTTCATTCTGGATGTCCAGCGTGCACGGCCCACGGTGTTCTTCTCGGTGCCGCGGCTGTGGCTCAAGTTCCAGCAGGGCGTGCATGCCAAGCTGCCTCCGCCGCTGCTCAAAGTCTTGGTACACCTGCCGCTGCTGGGCTCGCTGGTGCGGCGCAAGGTGCTGCAGGGTCTGGGACTGGACCAATGCAGGCTGGCGGCTGGTGGCGCCGCGCCCATGCCGACCGAGTTGCTGGGCTGGTACCACCGACTGGGCCTGGACTTGATCGAGGTGTATGGCATGACCGAGATGTGCGGCGCCTCCCACTCCACCATGCCGGGCGCCTTTGAAGTCGGCTCCGTGGGCCTGGTCGCAGACGGTTTTGCATGCCGCATTGCGCCGGACAACGGCGAGATCCAGGTGCGTGCGCCCTGCCTCACCAGCGGCTACTTCAAGCAGCCCGAGCTCACCGCCGCCATGATGACCGAGGACGGCTGGATGCGCACCGGCGACAAGGGGCAGATCGATGCCACAGGCCGCCTGCGCATCACCGGGCGAGTCAAGGACCTGTTCAAGACTAGCAAGGGCAAGTACGTTGCACCCGCACCGATTGAAGACCTGCTGACGCAGCACCCGGATGTGGAAGCCTGCGTGGTCACCGGCGCCAACTTCTCGCAACCGTTTGCACTGCTGCTGCTCAGCGCTGCCGCCATGGGGCGTAGCCGGTCCGACGCCGGACACAAAGTGCTGGAGGCCTCCCTGCTGACCCTGTTGCAGACCGTGAATGCCCAACTGGACGCCCATGAGCGCCTGGACATGCTGGTCGTGGTGGCCGATACCTGGACCGCCGAAAACGGCATGGTCACGCCTACGCTCAAGGTCAAGCGCGCGCGCATCGAGGAAACCTACGCGGTGCGCTACACGCGCTGGCTGGACCACAGGCGCCCCGTGGTATGGGCCCATCCCATTGATGCGCATCAGACCCACTAGGCTGATGCACATGCCGCGTTTGCTCCGTCTGTTTCTATGGTGCTGCATAGTCCTGGGCCTGAACTCCTGGGCGTGGGCGGGGCGCGTCTTTGAAGACAGCATGGCACAGCGCACCCTGGCATGTACCGCCTGCCACGGGGACCAAGGACGTGCCGGCCCCGACGGCTACTACCCGCGCTTGGCGGGCAAACCCGCAGGCTATCTGTTGCACCAGTTGCAGAACTTCCGTGACGGCCGGCGCCACTATGCGCTGATGCAGGGCCTCTTGGACACCCTGGACGAACCCTATCTGCGCGCGATAGCCAATCACTTTGCCGCACAGAACGTCGCCTACCCTCCACCGGTAAAAGGCAATGCCACTGCAGCCGAACTGGAACGCGGGCACAAGCTGGTGCAGGAAGGCGATGCCGCACAAGGGCTGCCCGCCTGCACCCAATGCCATGGCACCTTGCTGACCGGTGTGAACCCAGATATCCCCGGCCTGCTGGGTCTGCCCAGTGACTACCTGAATGCGCAACTGGGTGGCTGGCAGACCGGCCAGCGCCGCGCCCATGCACCGGACTGCATGGCCCAGATTGCCAAGCGGCTGAGCGCCACCGATACCAACGCCATCGCACGCTGGCTGTCGGCACAGCCGGTGCCAGCCAATGGCCACCCGGCCGACCAAAAGCCCGCGCCTACCGCGTTGAGCGCGGAGTTGCGTTGTGGAAGCGCGCCCTGAGATGCGCACACCAGCACGCACGCCTGCTCGCTCTGCCTTGCGTTGGCTGGGCATGCTGGCGTTTGTGGCATTGGCGGTGCTGGCATCGCTCTGGTTTCTGGGCGGCGCTGGCATGGCCGACTTATCGGAGGGCACGGCTGCGCCTTCCGTGGCATCGACAGACCAGGCTGCACGCGTTGCCCGCGGCAGCTATCTGGCGCGCATAGGCAACTGCGCGCTGTGCCATACCACGCGGGGCGGCATCCCGTATGCCGGGGGCCGCGCCATAGATACACCCTTTGGCGCAGTGGTGTCCAGCAACCTGACACCCGACCCGGTGCACGGGCTGGGCAACTGGAGCGCGCAGGACTTCTGGCGCGCCATGCACCTGGGCCTCTCCAAAGACGGGCACGCGCTGTACCCCGCTTTTCCCTATACCAGCTACACCCGCATCAGCCGCGATGACTCGGATGCGCTGTTTGCCTACCTGCAAACGCTCACACCAGCAGCCGTACCCAAGACCGCACACACGCTGCGCTGGCCTTACAACACCCAATTGGCGCTGCGGGTCTGGCGCGCCTTGTACTTCCAGCCCGCCCGCGAAGCGGAAGTTGCGAGCACCCCGGTTGCGCGCGGCGAATACCTGGTAAACGGTCTGGGCCACTGCATGGAGTGCCATGGCACGCGCAATGCGCTGGGCGCCCTGTCATCCCGTGGCAAGGGTGGCTATCTGCTGCCAGGCAGCCAGTGGTATGCGCCATCGCTGACGGACGCGGCACAGGCGTCGGTAGCAGCCTGGTCGCCGGAAGCCATCCAACACTTTCTGCAGACCGGCAGCCATGCCACAGCGCAGGCCAGCGGCCCCATGGCCGAAGTGGTATTGCATGGCACGCAGTACCTCACGGACGCGGACGCCCAGGCCATGGCCACCTATCTGCGGGCGCTACCCCACACCGACGCAGCCGCGTCGCGGGACAAGGTAAATGGGCCAAGCCCTGCAGTAGCGTCCAAAGGCGCCAAGCTGTATGAGACCCATTGTGCGGACTGCCACGGCCTGCAAGGTGAAGGCCGCGCGGGTGCCTATCCGGCCCTGGCGGGCAACCGGGCGGTCACCATGGCGCAAACACAGAACCTGATCCATGCGGTGCTGGGTGGCGGCTTTGCGCCTGCCACGGCGGGCAATCCGCAGCCCTATGGCATGCCGCCTTTCATGCTGCTGCTCAGTGACTCTGAAGTGGCGGCAGTGCTAAGCCACATCCGCAGCGCCTGGGGCAACCAGGCCGCGCCCGTAAGCGAGTTTGATATAAACCAGCTACGCCGCTCCCAAGTGCCTTAATGCCCAGCGCCCCCACCCGTTCACTGCCCAGTTCCCCAAGCGCCAACGCCGCGCCGCAGGTGGTGGTGCGTGGCTAGTCTGCATAGACGCCCCCGGCTGCGCGTGCCCAGCCGCGCTGCGTTGCGTGCACCGTCAACGCATGACGCCGCGCAAGATCTCATCATCGAGGGGTATCGTCCGGCGCAGATGATTGCGGACCTGCGCAAGTACCAGGCCGAACTGGAGATACAGAACAAGGCCCTGCGCTACAGCCAGCAGGAGGCCGAGGGCGCATCCGAGCGGTTTGCCACCCTGTTTTCCAGCGTGCCGCTGGCGCTGATGGTGGTGGATGAAGAAGGCCTGGTCATGGCCAGCAATGCCATGGCGCTGCGCCTGTTCCAACCGCAGGAGAGCGACCCGCCGCTGAACTTCCTGCTGCCCTTTGTGGGGCCAGACCATACCGACGAAGTGGCGGTGTCCTTCCTCAGTGCCAAGGCCAGTGGCGCCAGCGAGGTGAGCGAAGTGGTGTTTCGCAGCGGTACCGATGGCAGCTTCACCGGCGACCTGCACATTGCGCGCATCGAGAATCCGCAGGACGAGCTTGCGCACTTCATCTGCGCCATCATCGACCAAGGGCCGCTCCTAGCCCAGCGGCTGGCGCTGCAGGAAAGTGCTGCCGTGCTGTTGCAACGCAATGAGGACCTGCTGCTCAGCGAAACCCGCATGGCGGCCATCATCAACTCGTCGCTGGATGCCATCCTGTGCCTGGACGAAAACCAGCGCATCGTGGTCTTCAACCCGGCCGCCACGCAGCTGTTTGAATGCCCGGCACCTTCCGCCTTTGGCAGCCCGCTGGGGCGCTTCCTGCCCGATGTGGAAAAGCTGCTCAAGGAAACCGCACTGCCCGACCAGGCCGTGCTGGGCGAGTTCCGTGCCGTCACGCTCAAGGGTGCCGAAATCTTTGTGGAAATCAGCATCTCGCTGGAGCGCGGCCAGAGCCCGCAGCACAGTGCCGGCACCGCCATCACCACCCTGTTTGCGCGCGACCTGACCGCCCGCAAGAAGGCCGAAGCGCAGCGGCTGGCACTCGAGACCCAGCTGCGTGAATCGCAAAAAATGCAGGCCGTGGGCACCATGGCCGGCGGCATTGCGCACGACTTCAACAACATTCTGAGCGCCATCCTGGGCAATGTGGAACTGGCCAAGCAGGACACCGCATCCGGCTCGGCATCACTGACCAGCCTGGACGAGATCGACAAGGCCGGACGCCGCGCGCGCGACCTGGTGCGCCAGATCCTGACCTTCAGCCGCAACGAGCAGCCCAAACGCAGCCCCATGCGTCTGCGCGAGGTGGTGGAAGAAACCGTGCGCCTGGTGCGGGTGACCCTGCCGCCCGGCGTGGAGCTCAAGGTGGTGGAAGCCGCCGACTGCAGCAGCGTGCTGGCCGACGCCACGCAGGTGGAGCAGGCCCTGCTCAACCTGTGCACCAACGCCATCCTGGCCGTAGGTCCCAACAAGGGTTGTGTGACCATCGAGTCGCGCAACACCACACTGGACTTGCCCCAGGCCAGTCGCATCGGCATACCGCCGGGACGCTACGTGGACCTATCGGTCAGCGACACCGGCAACGGCATCGATGCGGCGACCCTGCTGCGTATTTTTGAGCCCTTCTTCACCACCCGCCAGGTGGGCCAGGGCACCGGTCTGGGCCTGTCGGTGGTGCATGGCATCATGCAGACCCACCAGGGCGGCATCGATGTGCAAAGCACACCGGGCCAAGGCAGCGTGTTTCACCTGTACTTTCCGGCCTGCAACGATACCGCCTCTGCAACCGCGGAGCCGGCAACGGCGCAGGTCGCGGTGCACGGCCAGGGCCGCCACGTGATGTATGTGGACGACGACCAGTCGCTGGTGTTCCTGGTGGAGCGCGTGCTGCGACGCAAGGGCTTTACCGTCACCTCCTTCAACGACCCGCAGGAAGCCCAGGCCGCGTTGGCCGAACGGGCGCAGGACTTTGACCTGCTGGTCACCGACTACAACATGCCCGGCTACAGCGGCCTGGACCTGCTGCGCGCGGTCAAGGCCATACGCCCCGACCTGCCGGTGGCGCTGGCTTCCGGCTACGTGACGGCCGAGCTCGAAAAAGACGCCTTTGCCGCAGGCGCCAGCGCCCTGGTCTACAAACCCAACGACGTAAACGAGCTGTGCGAAACCGTGCAGCGCCTGATCCTGGGTGGCGCTGCCTCTTGAAACCGCTGGAAGTCGTCTACGCGGATGACGCACTGGTGGTGCTCAACAAACCCTCCGGCCTGCTGGCCGTGCCGGGCAAGACCTCCAATGAATGCCTGAGCCTGCAAGTACAGCAGCAGTATGCCGATGCGCTCATCGTGCACCGGCTGGACATGGCCACCTCCGGCCTGATGGTGATGGCGCGTGGCATCGCCATGCAACGCGCGCTCAACCAGAGCTTTTCGGAGCGCCGCGTGCACAAACGCTACGTGGCCATCGTGCAGGGCGCGTGTGGCACACCGTCGAGTGCGGATACCGACGATGGCTGGCAGCTGATTGACCTGCCCATCATCGTGGACTGGCCCAACCGCCCTTTGCGCAAGATAGACCTGCAAAGCGGCAAACCCAGCCAGACCCGCTGGCGCAGCGTCCACTACGACGCGCAGCGCAACACCAGCCGTCTGGAACTGGAGCCCGTCACCGGGCGCAGCCACCAGTTGCGGGTGCATTTGCAGGCCATCGGGCATCCGATACTGGGTGACACACTGTATGCGCCCGCCGAAGTGGCCGCCGCCAGTGAACGCCTGCTGTTGCACGCCACGGCACTGGCCTTTGCGCATCCCCAGACGCATGCATGGGTAAGCTTCCACGCCCCGGATGCATTTGGAGCCTGGCCCTAGAATGGGGGCGTGACTACCATCCTCAACGCCGACCTGCACTGCCACTCCGTGGTATCCGACGGCACACTCACCCCCGAAGAACTGGCAGAGCGTGCCAAGGCCCATGGCGTGGAGCTGTGGGCGCTGACCGACCACGATGAAATCGGTGGACAGCAACGTGCCCTGGCTGCTGCGCATGCACAGGGCATGCGCTACCTCACCGGGGTGGAAATTTCGGTCACCTTCATCGGGCAGACGGTGCACATCGTCGGCTTGGGATTTGATGCAGACAACGCTGCGCTGGCCCAGGGCCTGCGCGATACCCGGGGCGGGCGCAGACAGCGTGCCCTGGAAATGTCCGAGGGCCTGGCAAAGGTTGGCATCCACGGCGCCTACGAAGGCGCCCTGCCCTACGCTGGCAACCCGGAACTGATCTCGCGCACCCACTTCGCCCGCTTTCTGGTGGAGACGGGGGTGTGCAAGGACACCAACGAGGTGTTCCGCAAATACCTGACCGAGGGTAAGCCCGGCTTCGTGCCGCACCGCTGGGCCACGCTCAAGGATGCAGTCACCTGGATCACCGAGGCCGGTGGCATGGCAGTCATCGCCCACCCGGCACGCTACAAGTTCACCCCCAACGAAGAGTACGCCTTGTTCACCGAATTCAAGGCGCTGGGTGGCCGCGGCGTGGAAGTGGTCACCGGCAGCCACAGTACGGCTGAGTTCGCCAGCTACGCCGAGACCGCCAAGGAGTTCAGTCTGGCCGCCTCCCGCGGCAGCGATTTTCACAGCCCCGGCGAGAGCCACACCGAATTGGGAACGCTGCCTTTTCTGAATAGGGAGCTCACACCGGTGTGGGAACTTCTGGGCAACCGCATCCAGTAACCTTTTCATGGCCCAGTACTTCGAAGTCCACCCCGAAAACCCGCAAACCAGACTGCTCAAGCAAGCTGTGGCCTTGCTGGAAAAAGGCGGCATCCTCGCCGTCCCCACCGACTCCAGCTATGCCTTTGTCTGCCATCTGGACGACAAGAGCGCGGTGGACCAGTTGCGCCGCGTACGTGGCGTGGACGACAAGCACCAGCTCACCCTGCTCTGCCGCGACCTGAGCGAACTGGCCAACTACGCCCGAGTGGACAACCGCCAGTACCGCCTGCTCAAGGCGGCAACGCCGGGCCCTTTCACCTTCATCCTGGAAGCCAGCAAGGAAGTGCCGCGTCGCGTCAGCCACCCGGCCCGCAAGACCATTGGTCTGCGCGTACCGGAACACAAGGTGCTGCAGGAGCTGCTGGCCCTGCATGGCTCCGCATTGCTGGCCACCACACTGATACCGCCCGGTGACACGCACCCGCTCAACGACGCCCAGGAAATCCGTGCCCGCTTTGAAAAGCTGATTGCCGGTGTGCTGGACGCCGGCGCCTGCCCGCAGGAGCCCACCACCGTGGTAGACCTGACCGGGGAGGTGCCCGAGATCATGCGCCAGGGGCGCGGGGACGCTTCGGTGCTGGGGCTCTAGAAAAAGGGATACGCCTCTGTCTGAGACAATCCCCGCATGGATATAGCTCAACTCATTCAAACCGTCGCCATCTACGCCCTGCCCGTGCTGTTTGCCATCACAGTGCACGAGGCGGCGCACGGTTACGCGGCGCGGTACTTTGGCGACAACACGGCCTGGAAGATGGGACGTGTCACGCTCAACCCGGCCAAGCACATCGACCCCCTGGGCACCATCGTGATGCCCTTGCTGCTGTATTTCGCCACCTCCGGCGCCTTTTTGTTTGGCTATGCCAAGCCGGTGCCGGTGCGCTTTGGCAATCTGCGCAACCCCAAGCGCGACATGATCTGGGTGGCCCTGGCCGGACCAGCCGCCAATCTGGTGCAGGCGCTGCTGTGGGGCATTCTGTTCTATCTGTTGCAAGGCCTGGGCACCGAAGAAGTGTTCTTCTACGCCATGTGCAAGGCAGGTATCTCCATGAACGTAGGGCTGTTTGTGTTCAACCTGTTCCCGCTCCCTCCCATGGACGGGGGCCGCATCATGGTGGGTCTGCTGCCCCTGAAGCAGGCACTGGCATTCTCCAAGCTGGAGCCCTACGGCTTCTTCATCGTGATTGCTCTGATCTACCTGCGGATACTCGACACCCTCTGGATGGGCCCGCTCTCGGCACTGACACGCATGCTGCTCAATGTGCTGCTCACGCCCTTTGCCATGCTGGCCTCCTGATTTGATTCCTTGTTTGCGCGCGCTATGACCATTACCCGTTTTCTCACCGGCATCACCACCAGCGGTACACCGCACCTGGGCAACTACGTGGGCTCCATCCGCCCGGCTGTGCGGGCCAGCTTCACGCCTGGCGTGGAGAGCTTCTACTTTCTGGCCGACTACCACGCGCTGATCAAGATCGATGAACCGGCGCGCATCCAGCGCTCCACCCTGGAAATCGCCGCCAGCTGGCTGGCTGCGGGCCTGGACCCGGAGCGCGTGACCTTCTACCGCCAGTCCGATATTCCCGAGATTCCCGAGCTGACCTGGTTCCTGACCTGCGTCACCGGCAAAGGCGTGCTCAACCGCGCCCACGCCTACAAGGCCTCCGTGGATAAGAACACAGCCACCGGCGTGGACCCGGACAGTGACGTGACTGCCGGCCTGTTCATGTATCCGGTGCTGATGGGTGCGGACATCCTGATGTTCAACGCCCATAAGGTGCCGGTAGGCCGCGACCAGATCCAGCACATCGAGATGGCGCGCGACATGGCCCATAGCTTCAACCACCGCTACGGCGAGCACTTCGTGCCACCGCAGGCCGAGATCGAAGAGTCCGTGGCCACCCTGCCGGGACTGGACGGCCGCAAGATGAGCAAGAGCTACGACAACACCATCCCGCTGTTTGCCAGCCGCGAGCAGCTCAAGAAACTCATTGCCGGCATCGTCACCGACTCGCGCGCACCGGGCGAGCCCAAGGAAACCGAGGGCTCGGCCCTGTTCCAGATCTACCAGGCATTTGCCAGCGCCGAAGAAACCGAGAGCCTGCGTAAGGCCTATGCCGAGGGCATTTCCTGGGGCGATGCGAAGCAGACGCTGTTCGAGCGCATTGACCGCGAAATCGCCCCCATGCGCGAGCGCTACCAGTACCTGATGGAGAACCCGGGCGAAGTCGAAGCCATGCTGCTGGCCGGTGCCGCCAAGGCCCGCGCCATCGCCACGCCCTTCATGACCCGTCTGCGCCATGCCGTCGGCTTGCGCACCCTGAGCGCGGGCGTGGAGAAGACCAAGACCAAGGCAGCAAAAAACGCTGCCGCCAGCTTCAAGCAATACCGCGAGAAGGACGGCAAGTTCTACTTCAAGCTGACCGACGCAAAAGGCAACGTGCTGCTGCAAAGCCTGGGACTGGAGTCACCGCAGACGGCGGGCAAGAGCATTGCGCTGCTGCAGCAGCAAGGCGCAGCGGCGCTGGAAGTTTTGAGGGATCAGTTTGAAGAGATTGCGGACTTGGATGCGACAAGAAGTGCGCTCGAAGCAATGAAAGCAAGTAGCTAATCAATAGCAAAAATAGAGATGCTGCGAGGCGCTGACGGACGTACGAAATTTTGATTGGTACGGCTGGCAGGGGGTAGGTCACACTTCTCAATTCATTCGCCCCCGTCGATCAATGGCGAAGTCAATCTGCGAATTCCACTGTTCGTAGTAACTTGATGAGATACGGAACCAAACTCCTTTTAGGTTCATTTAACGATCCGGCATTGGTTGACAATGCGCAGAGCACCACTGGCGGATGCATCAGGCATGCTGAAAATCTGTACTCACGCCGCGCCTCGTCACCATAAGTTGGCTTCTCGACGCGGTAATAGCCAGTTGAATTGACTGGGTCGAGTTGTCCACCAAAGCGCGACTTTGCAAGCAACTTGGCCTGTACGGAGTTTTGGATGAACTCTTTGTCTGCAGGGCCAACCTCAATGGGATGAATCTCCCATTTGCCTGACACAGGATCACGCATGGCGCCGTTGTTCACATCTTTGTCGATGTCTATGTAGGCATACGATGCTGCGGGTTGGCCTTTGTCTGATTCTTCAAAGGGGCGGCAATCAAAGTTCAGCATCATGGTGCCACTGGAATAGAAAGGATGCTTGCCGTAGTAACTTGAATGATGGTCCTCAAGAAACCCCATGTACAAATCCTCGTACGTGAAATGGCACTCCCCCACTTTTGCTTGCACGATTGGTACGGAGGTCTGCGAAACACCTACTCCCGCCCAGCCGAAATTTGTGCAAAGCAGGCCGAAGGCAATGGCAATGGCAATGGCAATAAAAACTGCTAAACGCATATTCAAACCCTCTGTGGCGTCATGGTTTCGGGCAGAAACGAGGTGCCACTTGCGGTGGGGAATTGCATCTCGCTGAGCACCATCAGCGC
The DNA here is from genome assembly GCF_058801025.1 of Rhodoferax sp. GW822-FHT04A08. Taxonomy (NCBI): domain Bacteria; kingdom Pseudomonadati; phylum Pseudomonadota; class Betaproteobacteria; order Burkholderiales; family Comamonadaceae; genus Rhodoferax; species Rhodoferax sp. GW822-FHT04A08. The sequence goes on along the minus strand of NZ_JBXAMW010000010.1, from coordinate 91,641 downwards.
CTGCGTATAAGCACAACACCTGTCCACAAAGCCATTCAAGCTTAAACTCCACAGCGAATTGACGGCTCCCGGTAGATTGACCTTGGCACACGCCTCCCAGAATGACACGCTGCGGTAATAGCTCAACGTAGCGTGAGGTGTCGCGTACTGAGTTACGGTTTGACGTTCCAACACATGCGTACCGTCAGCATTGCGATTGGCGTCATTCATTGCCCAGTAGAAGCCCGCGCTGTTGGCTGCATCGTTGAATGTTCTATCCGCAACATGGTCACGCCACCTTCTCATTTCCTGAGTGAGCGCCGGGAAGTGCTGGTCTTGCAAACCAGCATTGCTGTTGACACTGTGGGCCTGAGTGGCGGCGTTCTGCAGAGCGGTTTTGAGTGTTTCAGGCACAGTACGACCGATCCAGCGCCAGTATTCAATGTAGTTGCTCGCGTGCGTTAGCTGCAAGAAGCCACGCCCAAACCATGGCGCATACCAGTAGCCAGTTGGGCTACCTTCTTCCAAGGCCCTCAGCCATGCGGTTTCTTGTATCGCATTGCCCAAGAACGATGCCTGACGCTTAGGCGTCGTGATGCCAAACTTGCGCATCATGCGGTTGAGCGGCAGGCACTGTACATCGATCAAAGCGCTTGCTGCAGTGAAGTTCACTCCCTCCCAGTGATAGCGGAGCTCCAACGGGCTGGATTGATTGATTCTGTATTTCTGATGCCGAATGACTTTGACTGGCACCATCTGCTTTAGCTCATTTTTACTCAACCACCCACACTTCCTCATCTGCTCAATAAACGCCAATGGATGCAAATGCCACTGTGCATTCTTGTATTCGTCAGGCAGGTCCGTGACAGTCAGTGCCTTGATGTGCTCGCTCAGCGCCTTCCAGTTCTTTCCTGACGCATCACTCTTGAAGTACCCCTCCTCCTTGATGTGCCCGTAGCGAGCGTCCATCGTTTCCTGGTCAAACTCGCTGGGGAATCTGCAAATGGCTTTGTGTAGCTTGGCGGCAATGCTTTCTAGGCGTGTTTGGCGGAAGAGGAACAAGGGGTCTTGGAGTGCCTTGGCCCGCTCGTCCATGCCTTGGATGTCACTGATCAGCAGCCTTTTGAGCTTGGCGCTGTCGCAGCGTTGGTCTTGGGGCTTTTCATCATCACCAAAGCAGTTCCAACCCATGATGGCGGGGAAGTCTGCATCGCTGAACTTGTAAGTGCCGTCTGCGTTCAGGTCTGCCCACAGTTCCCCCGTGGGCGTCACTATTCTGCGCCAGTGGACGGCGTTTGTGGGCAAGGGGTCTTTGTCCGTGGCGCTGCGTCCCAGGTTGCGGCCAAAGCGCAGCAGTTCGTACCAGCCGCTGGGGCTGCTGGTGGCCTTGTCGGTGGCGCCTAGGCTGTTGTGGCGGGTGTTGGCTTCCTTGTAGAGGTCGTACTCAGCATCCGGGTCTGTGCGCGGTGTGGGCCATGTGCGTGGCATCGTGCCGGGCTGCACCTTTCATCTCACAGAACACCCCAAAGAATCGGCCAACACTGAATACATCGTGCTCGATACCCGGTTGGTCATCGAGAACGTGGGGGAGGACTCGCAGCGTACCCCGGGCAGCGGCACCGCCCAGGGGGCTGGCCTCATGCGTGGTACCGCAAAATCGGCTAGCCCCCTGGGCGGTGCCGCTGCCCTTGCGGGGGATGCTATATCTGCACTCTCCGACGCACAGCGTCTCTCGGGGCAGTGGCGCGTGCAAGTGCAATTCGAGGTACAACCCACAACAGAAGCCCTGCGCCCGGCGGTGACTCAGCGCAAACCCAAGACCGGCGGCCCCGAAACCGCCCTGGTCGTAGGCCCCGGCTCGGATACCGCAGAGTCCAACCTCTACACCGACGCCCTGGGCCGTATCAAGGTGCAGTTCCCCTGGGACCGCTATGGCGCCAGAAACCAGAACAGCTCCTGCTGGTTACGGGTTTCTCACCCTTGGGCTGGCAACCAACTGGGAGCGATGAACACCCCGCGCATAGGGCAGGAAGTCATCGTGGACTTCCTGGGCGGTGACCCGGACCTGCCCATCGTCACCGGCAGCCTGCACAACGCAGCCAACATGCCGCCCTGGAGCATGCCAGACCAACAAGCCCTGTCCGGCTTCAGAAGCCGTGAACTCACCCCAGGCGGAGGCAACAGCGCAGCCGGGCGCAGCAACCACCTGATCCTGGATGACACAGAGCAGAAGATCCAGGCCCAGCTCAAGAGTGACCACCAGCACAGCAGTCTGAGCCTGGGCCACATCACCCGCATGGAGGACAACCAAGGAAGAAAGGACCCACGGGGAGAAGGCTTTGAGCTCAGGACGGATGGTCACGGTGTTGTCAGAGCCAAGGATGGCATGCTTATCAGCACCGAAGCCAGACAAGGCGCCCAGGGACACGCCAAGGACATGGGGGAGACCACCCAACGGCTCGAACAGGCGCAGGACCAGTATGCGCAGCTGAGTTTGTAGTCAAAGAGGCTGTTGATGCCTTCAACACCTTCGAGCTTCAAGGGGACCTGCGCGGGTGTACCTGCCAAATCTGGGATGGCGGGGCTTTTGATGGTGAGCGGCCGGGCGGCGGTGAGCAATCCAGACATACGAACTCCATAGGTTGAGCCAGACGTCGCACACGCGCCGTTCAGCAAAGACGAATATTGGAAGATGAAGATCAGAACGACCTTCAGGCTGTATGTTGGTGCGCACGGGCTAGCCGCGGCAAACTCCCTGAACTTTTTGATGCCCTTAGAGACCAAAAAGTTATCGCCAAATTGGCGACTAGAACCGAAATTATAGGTACTTCTTCACTCGTAAACCTGAGGGCTTAGTGGTTACGGCGCCATCACGCGCACCTGCAACAAGCGGCGCACCTGCAGCCCCGACTCGCTGCTGTAGGTGCCCAGCTTGGGCGCCCGGCCCGTCGCAGCAATGGTGACCCACTCGGCCAGGGGCAGCGTGACCGTGGTGGACATGCTGTTGCGGGTTTGCGTGGGCAGGTCCGCCCCCATGCGCTGGCCAACGGAAGTGCGCTGCACTTCGATCTCCACCGTCGCGGGCTTGTTGCCACCCGGCCATTTGGGCTGCACGGTGATGCTCTGACCGGCGTCGAACCAGGTCAGTGCGTTGTTGACGCTGACGGCGTTGGCGCCGCCGTTCGAATTGGAACTGGATGCATTGGTGTTGCTCAAGGGCAGCGTCGCGGTGCTGACCGACTGCGTCCATTGCATGGGGATGGCGTCCTGCATGCGCAACTGAGCCTTCTCACCATTGCGCACCTGCACCATCTGCGGCTCCCAGGCCGCGGCATCGGAGCCACCGGCTGAATAGTGGGAACCGCCCTCATTGCCCTCCTCGATCTGGCGCAGCTCCACCGTGAGATCGCGCTTGGGCAATGCAGCCTCTGCCGCCAGCGCCACTTGGCTCGTCAGGGCCGTAACAAGCAACACCATGGCAACAAGAATCTTCATCGTCCCCATCCTTTCAGCGTCGGCCAACAGCCTATTCATCAGTGCGTGGCGTAGCCCATGGTCTGCGGCAGCCACAGCACGATCTGCGGAAACACCGTCATGGCCAGCAACAACAACAGCAGCATGACCAGGAACGGCCAGCCTTCCTTCATCATCTCGCCAATCGGGATGCCGGTAAGCGCTTTGGTGACGAACAAAAGCATGCCAAATGGCGGATGGATCAGGCCAATCATCATGTTGAGCACCACCAGCACCCCGAAGTGCACCAGATCCACCCCCAGCAACTTGGCTGCAGGCAGCAGCATAGGCACAAACACCAGCAACAGCACCGACACGTCCAGAAAACACCCCAGCACCAGAAACATGAGATTGACCAGCAGCAAGAAGCCCAGCTGGGACAGGTGCATGCCATCCACCCAGGTCGCCATGGCCTGGGGAACGCCCTCAGACGTAAAGGCGTAGTTCAGCATGAAGGAGCCGGCCAGGATCAGCGTGATGACGGCGCTACCGCGGGTGGACTCCATCACCACGCCCCAGAACGTTCGCCAGCTCAGCGCACGGTAGATCACACCGGCCAGGATCAAGGCGTGCAGGGCTGCCACGGCCGCCGCTTCGGTGGGCGTGAAGGCTCCGGAATAGATGCCGCCCAGCAGCACCACCGGCATGGACAGCGGCAAGGCACCGCGGTACAGAATGGCGGGCCACTCACGCAGCGGTATCTTGTCTTCACGCGGCATGTTGCGCTTGGTGGCAATCCAGTGCACCACCAGCATCATCAGGATGGCCATCAGGGCACCGGGCACCACGCCCCCCAGAAACAGCGCTCCCACCGAGGCACCCGACACCAGCGCATAGATCACCATCGGAATGCTGGGCGGAATGATGGGCCCCAAGGTCGCGCTGGCCACCACCACGGCGCCTGCGAAGCCGGGGGAATACTCCGGCTTCTTGAGCATCTGGCGGATGGTGATCAGCCCCGGGCCGGCCGCGTCGGCAATGGCACTGCCACTCATGCCGGAGAAGATGACGCTGACCAGAATATCCACCTGCGCCAGCCCGCCCCGCATACGCCCCACCAGAATGCGGCAGAAATCAAAGATGCGCTCGCTCACCGTGCCAGCATTCATGATGTTGGCGGCAAACACAAATAGCGGCACTGCCAGCAGCACATAGCTGTTGTACAGGCCATTGCCCACCTGCTCGGCCACCAGGCCCAGGTCCTGCCCCTTGACCAGCAGATACGCCACGCCGGATGCCAGCATGGAAAAGCCAATCGGCATGCGCAGCAGCATGCCCCCCACCAGCACCAGGCCGAGTGCAGTCAATGCGTGGTTCATGACAGGTGCAACTCCGTGTGCAGCCCCTGACCGCGCAACGCGTTGAAGATGGCCCAGACGCTGCGCAACACCAGCGCCACCATCAGGATCACAAAGGGCATGAACACCCACATGAAGCTGATGCCCAGTACCGGTGTGCTCTCGCGCCGCATGAAATGCACATAGTCCCAGGTGGCAGGTACGGCAGCTGCCGCCAGCCCACCCACCATCAGGTTGCCCAGGATGCGCATGACCAGGCGCGTGCGGCGCCCCGCCATGTTCCAGACCAGGTCAAACACCACATGCTCGCGCTCGGGCACCACGGTAGCGGCGGACCACAGAATGACCCACACATACAGCACCACCGCCGCCTCATCGGTCCAGGGCAACGGTTTGTTGAAGCCAAAGCGCGCAACCACCTGGGCAATGAAGACCACGAACAACATCAGGAACAGACCGCCGCCCAGAACCCGGGCGGCAGCCTGCAGCATGCGCAGCGCCTTCACTTGGTCGCGTTGATGCGCTCAAGCAGGCCCTTGGGCCAGATCTTGGCGTAATCCGAGTTCTGGTAGGCCGACTGCACCGTCTTGTGGAATGCGTCGAGATCGGGCGTGCTGACCTGCAAACCTTCCTTCTTGAAGAAGGCCACCAGCTCGGCCTCTTCCTTCAGTCGGTTGTCGTTGTTGTAGGTGGCAGCGGCTTGAGCCGCAGCTTGCACCTTCTGCCGTTGGGCCGGCGACAGAGCAGCCAGCACCTTGTTGGAGATGGAAATGAACAGCGCATCCACCAGATGGCCTGTCAGCACCAGCTGCTTGGTCACCTCGTAGAACTTGGCCGCCTTGACCGTGGGCAAGGGATTGTCCTGGCCGTCGATGGTGCCGCTCTTGAGGCCCAGATAGACCTCGCCAAAAGCCAGCGGCGTGGGCGTGGCGCCCAGTGCCTCGCCCAGGAACAGCCACTCCTTGGAACCTGGCATGCGCAGCTTGATCCCCTTGAGGTCCGCCGGTGTGCGCACGTTGCGTACCTCGCGCAGGTTGAGCTGGCGCGTGCCGTAGTAGCAGGTGGACAAGGGGGTGATGTCCATTTTGTCGGCCACCAGCTTGAACATCTCAGCGCCTATGGGGCCGTTGAAAATTTTCTGCTGCTGCGCCGGGTCGCGCACGATGTAGCCGGCAGTGAAGATGGAAAACTCCGGCACCAGCTTAGCAATGTCCTGCGCCGATACGGTGGTCAGCTCCAGGTTGCCGCGCGCCATGGCCGCAGGCTCGGCACCCTGCTTGAACAAGGACGCGTTCAGGTTGATCTGCACATCGAATTCACCCGGCGCGCTTTTTTCCAGGGTGTCCTTGAACACAGTCCACATCTTGGCGTGCCAGTCATCGGGCACGGCGGGGGTGGAGATGCGCAGCAGAACCTTGCCGGAAGCCCGGGCGGGCAGGCCGGCGGCACCCAGGGCGCCTGCAGCGGCGGCTCCCAGCAAGGTGCGACGGTTCAGGGGAAGGACGCCAGGGGTGAAAGGCCTACCGGGGTTCATAGTCTCTGCTCTCGTTGTTATGGGAAGTCGTCTCAAAAATGGTCCCCACAGCCAAATATTTGCGGGGTGGGGAATGTTACTGTGCAATTGGCACCACGCCGACGCGCCATTTGATCGGCAAATGGCGCCAAGCGGGCGCTGGCGCTGGTCAGCGCGCCATTGCCGGTTTAGTATCAGTCATTGATAAAACCTGGATGTCATTCGCACAAAAAGAATGCCCGCAGCGATGTGCGACATCGCCCGCTGCACCAACCCACAACATGGTGACCGACGAATTCCGTTTTGCCGACCTGATGGCATCTTCCATCCACGACATGAAGAACGCCCTCAATCTTCAGGTCAGCGCCCTGGAACAGATTGCCCGCGACTGCCAGGATCGGGGAGACACGGCCACCTTCGACAAGCTCGGACAGGTCATCTACCAGACCAACCACATGAGCCTGGGGCTGATGGAATTGCTCAGTCTGTACAAACTGGGCGACGCCAGCTATCCGCTTGACATCACCCAGCACCGCGTATCCGATGTCATCGAAGAGGCCGTGCTGCACAACCAGTTCATGATGCACAGCAAAGGCATTGCCGTGTCGGTGGACTGCGCACCCGAGTGCTTCTGGTATCTGGACAAGGAACTGGTCAAGGGCGTGCTGCTCAATGCGCTGAACAACGCCTACCAGCACACCCGCGACGCCATCCGCATCACCGCACGCCAGCATCCGCAACATCTGGAATTGCGGGTGGAAGACAACGGCACGGGCTACCCCGACAGCATGCTGCACAGCGGCGACGCGGGCAGTGACCAGGGGGTCAACTTCTCAACCGGCAGCACCGGATTGGGTCTGCATTTCTCCCGGCAAGTCGCCCATCTGCACAAGAACGCAGGTGCGCGCGGACAACTGCGCATTGAAAACGGGGGCACGTTGGGCGGCGGATGTTTCGTGCTGACTCTGCCATAGAAGCGCCTGCGAAGATACTTGCACCATGTCCCTCGCACTTCGACAAGCCAGCATACTGATCATCGATGACTTCCAGGGCATGCGTACCATGCTGCGCGAGTTCCTCTCCTCCATGGGCGTCACGGCGATTGACACCGCCAGCAACGGCCGCGACGCACTGCAACTGCTGGCGGCCAACCGCTTTGATATCGTCATCTGTGACTACAACCTGGGCGAAGGCGCCAACGGCCAGCACATCCTGGAAGAGGCCAAACTCAAGAACCATGTGGGCGTCTCCACCGTGTGGGTCATGGTGACTGCGGAAAAAACCCCCGAGATGGTGATGGGCGCCGCCGAAATTCGTCCCGACGATTACCTGCTCAAGCCCATCAGCCAGGCCATGCTGGAAAACCGTCTGGAAAAGCTGCTGGCGCGCAAACAGTCCCTGGCGCCCATCGAAGCCTCGGTCAAGGCCTTGAACTACGCCGACGCCTTGGCGCAATGTGACCAGCAGCTCAGGTCCAACGCCATCAACCCACACGAAATCCTGCGCATCAAGAGCGAACTGCTATTGGCCATGGGCGACTACGCGGCGGCCACCACCCTGTTTGAGTCGGTGCTGGTCACGCGTGAAGTGCCCTGGGCCCAGACCGGACTGGGCAAGGTGTACTTTCACGACAAGAAATACGCCCAGGCCAGGGAGATGTTCCAGAGCGTGCTGGAGCAAAACGAAGTGTTCATGGAAGCGTCGGACTGGCTGGCAAAGACCTGCATCATGCAAGGCGACCACCAGACCGCGCAAACGGTGTTGCAGGATGCGGCACGGCTCTCCCCCAACTCGCCCACGCGGCAAAAGCTGCTGGGTGACACGGCACTCAAGAACGGCGCTCTGGATGTGGCCCGCAGCGCCTTCGAGAAGACCATCCGTATCAGCGAGTTCTCTCCACACAAGTCTGCCTCGGCCTACACGCGTCTGGCCCGGGTGCTTTCTGAGCAGGGCGCACCGCAGGACGCACTCAAGACGCTGGCCCAGAGCAAGAAGGAATTCCGCTACAACACCGAAGCGGCACTGCAGACCGCCGCGGCGGAAAGCGTGATCTACCAGGACATGGGGCAGGCAGACCGGGCCCAGGCCGCCCTGCTGGAAACGGAGAAACTGATCGACAAGGCCGCAGGCAAAGTGGGCGCCGATGTGGCACTGGAAGTGGCCGACTCCCTGTTCAGGCTGGGCAAGAAAGACAAGGCCTGCAGCCTGCTCAAGGACGTGGTGCGCAACAACCACGAGAACCAGGAGCTATCCAACAGCATTGCCGCCATCTTCGAAGAACATGGCCTAGTCGCAGAAGGTCAGGCACTGATTGCCGAATCACGCGGCGAGGTGGTGGGCATCAACAACGAAGGCGTGACGCTGGCCAAACAGGGCGACCTGCTGGCGGGGGTCAACCGGCTGCGCACGGCGGCAGAGAAATTGCCGAACAACGAAGTCATCCTGATCAACCTGTGCGGCCTGCTCATTGCCTTGCTCAGCAAGGAAGGCCGCAACCACCAGATCGCCGGAGAAGCGCGCGAACTGCTGGACCGGGTGCGCCAGCTCAACCCGTCCAACAAGAATTACCACGTCTACACCGCGGCGCTCAACCGCGTCATGGGCACCAACTAGCGTTTGCCAGTGCTCCGCCGCGCATTGGGGCGTCCGTGTACCTTATTGTTTTTCTTCGATGGCCAGAAGGGCTGCCCCGTAGGCGTCGGAACACAACGCGCTATTGCTGCGCCGGATAGCCCCATCACAGGCGGCATTGGCCTTGGCGCTGGTAAGCAAGGCACCCAACTGGGCGCGGCCTTTGGCGTCATTGAGCGACACCATGAACGGCCCGGCCTTGGAAGCCGCCAGCGCGCTGATGTCACGCGGCGCATCCGCCACCACCACCAGCAGATTGTCCATGCCTTCAGGGCCGCCCGCCTTCACGCGCCAGTTCGGGCGCGGCAACTGCAACGTCTGCCCTGCCTCGATGCGGTTGTTCTGATCCAGGTCGTTGGGAAACAGCAGGTAGACCGACTGGTTGTCCGAGCCTGCCAGTGCCAGATAGACATAGCCCGCCTTGTCCGATTGCACCGACAGGTCCAAGGCATCCTTGCCGATCTTCAGGCGGCTCTGGCCGACGCTGGCTTGCACCGCGTGCTTGGCGTCGCGCTGGGCATACATGAGCTTCAGTGCCTGCTCGCCGGTCAAGGGCGGCGCTGCAACCACGACTGGCGCCGGCTGGGCCGCAGTCGTGGCTGCCGGTGCGGTTGCCTGGGAAGGCGCGGCCAGCACCGGCGCAAGCGCAGGCTGGCTGAACCAGGCTGGAACGAACTCGGTGTTGCCGTTGAGTACCAGGTTGTGTGGCTTGAAGACCGTACTGGTGGCCATGCGCTGGTTGATCTTTTCCTGCGCGCATTGGCGTATTTCATCGATGCTGATGGAACCCGAGTTGTCCAGGTCCTTGGCATCGCGCAGCATGCAGTCACGCATGTACTGGGTTGCCAGGCCGCCCTTGGCTTCGTCGTCGAAGCTGATCTCGTTGTCGCGCGAGGCGCTCAGGTGGATGATGTCCTGCGGCAGCATGCCCTTGGCAGTGGCCTCGACGATGAGGTTGCGCGTCTTCACATTCACAGGTCGGCCGCACTCCTCATTGGTACTGACGAACTTGCCACGCAGATTGCCTTCGTCGCCAGGCACGCTGATGCCGCGCGTGCGCAAGGTGGACTGGGCCTGGGCCACGCCGCCAGAGTGGCAGGCGTCGTACATCACGAACAGCTTGTCGGTCTTGTTGGTGATGCCCGAGAGCAGGCTGGCCATCTCGTGGTTGGAAATCTGGCCGCGCGTGCCGCCGTCATAGGCCAGCAGCGCCTCCACGCAACCGCCGGCAGCCGGGTCCAGATAGCGGGTGCCATGGCCCGAGTAGTGAATGAACACACGGTCGCCTTCCTGCACCCGGTCATTGAGTTCCTGCAAGGCCTTGCGAATACCGTCGCCAGTGGCCTGATCGTCCTGCAAGTAGCGGATGTTCTCCGTAGGCACCTGCATGCTCTGCGCCATCTGGGTGGCCGACTGGCGGTCGAACTTGACGCCGGGCAGCTCGGGGATGCCAGGGTCGGCGTAGCGGCTGATGCCGATGATGAGCGCATGGCGGTTGCTGCGCGGTGGCAGCATGCGCACGCCCAGAGTCATGGCGCTGTTGCCTGCCACTTCGCGGCCACTGGCCACCGTGCTCACGGCCGAAGCCTTTGTCTTCCAGTTGAGCGCGCTGGCACGAATCCAGCCGCTAGCTACCGCCTTGTTGCCCGGCTCCACCACCGAGACCCAGGCCCAGCCGCCCTCGGCGCTGAGCAGGCGCACGGTGGCGGCGACTGACAGGTTTTGCACCACGGCAGCATCGGCCAACTTGTCTGCGCGCAATTCCGTGGCACGGGTCAGGCCCAGCACCCCCTGCTCGGCCGCACCCGCTGCGGCGGAGCCCCCCAGAGCGAAGCTGAAACAAGCCAAGGCAAGGCGGTTTCGTAACAAGGTCATGACGGGGTTCCTTCCTTTTTTACGGGTTCGAGCTTAGACCAGATTCGCTGGGCCGCCTGCGCCAGCGCTGCGCGCCCCAGCCCATCCGGCAAGGGCTGGATGGCCGCACTGGCGTAACCGGAAAAACGCCTATCCCGCAGGAGAGCGCGCTGCAATACCTGCAAGCTATGCTGCGGCCCAATGATGGCCGCATGCTGGCCCAACTCCGGCCAGCGCAATTTCTGCAACACATGCACCGACAGGTCCGGGACGATCAGTCGGCAATCCGGCGCATGCTTTTCCAGCAGATCAATCAGGTGGTCCAACGGACCTTCCAGCCAGGGGCTGTTGCGTTGCAACGGCCACAGACCCAGGGCTCTGCCAGGCAGCGGCGAACACCAATAGTTGCGCCGCAGCCCGTTCCAGTAGCGCAGCAGTGCCATGAACAGTAACGCCAACGCGGCCGATAGCTTGAGGTCCACGAACACCGGCGAACCATTCAGCGAAAGGTAGCTGACGAACAGCAGTCCGGCCGGCAGCACCAGGGTAGGCATGGCCAAGGTGGCCAGCTTTCTGTGTTGCACCCACAGCGCAGTGCCCAGGCACAGGGCCACGGCGATCAGCGCATCCAGCCAGCGCGGCAACTCGCGCAGGTGGCGCCGGTGGAGCTCGTTGTCCAGCACGGTGGCCAGGGCATCCACGCCCGGATGGTCGGCCGCCAGGGACGTGGGGTGTACATCGTGCAAGGAAGCCGCAGCGGAGCCGATCACGATCACCTTGCCGGCGAAGTCCGGTAAGCCGGTCACGACTTTGCCGGTATCAGCGGCCTGGAATACGTCTGCAAACCCTACGCGCGGATAGGCCGAAGGCTTGCTGCGCCAGGCGATCAGCTCACCGGCCTGCTCGTTTGCCGCAGGCGCCTGGGCAAGGCGTTGTCGGTAGGCATCTGGGTCCACCGTGGCCAGGGTTGCCAGGGCAAGGGACTGGATACGACTGTGGTCCGGCAGGGTTTCCAGTGCGCGGTTGTGGCGCAGCACACCATCGGAATCCACATAGCCGTTGTTGTAGCCCAGGCGTGAGGCGGCAATGGCGGGCAAGGCGGGTGGAATCACGGCCACAGTGGCCCCAGGTGCCGAGGCGTTTGCCGCGGGCTCTGCGGCCCAGAGCGTTGGCAGCACTGCGCGGGAAATGGCGCTCTTTGCGTCCGTTTCCGGGGACAGTCGCACCACAGGAAAGTGGCTGTGGCTGCTGCGGGACACTGCCGCATTGAAGGCCGCGTCGCCGCCGGGGCTGATGCGGTCCGCATCCGAAAACAGGATGTCCCAGACGATGGCGGCTGGTTTTTGCCGCTCCAGATAGTCCAGCACCGTGGCCAGCGTGTCCCGCGGCCAGGGCCAGCGCCCGAACTCGCCAGCCATGCGCTGCAGCGAGGGCTCGTCAATGTCGATGATGAGCACACGCGGGTCGGCTGCCGCCACCAGCACACGGGCACGCACCATGGCATCGAACGTGGCGGGCGAGATGCCCGTGGTGAACCGCAGCACGAACACATCGAGCACGATCCAGACGCAAAAAATGCAGGCCAGTCCCCAGATCACCCGCGCGGCGGGCCAGGCACCAGCCTTTTTCTCCCACTGGCCGATGGCGCGTCGCAGCCAGGCGATCACGGTCAATCCAGGTTGACGATCTTCACGCGCCGGTTTTCTGCCGCCAACGGCGCCTGCGGATTGGCGGGTTCGCTGGAGCCCTTGCCCACGGCCACCAGACGATCTGCCGCAATGCCCTTGGACACCAGCAGGTCCCGCACGGCTGCAGCACGCTGGTCGCTCAGCTTGCGGTTGTATTCCGCGTTGCCTTTGGCGTCGGTATGGCCTTCGATGACAAAGCGTGAGTTCAGCAGGGCGTCGGAGGACAGCGCCGAGGCCAGGTTGGACAAAGCGGTGAGGCTCTCTGCACGGATGCGGGAAGAATCAAAGTCAAACTGGATGCTCAGCGACAACGAGGGGCGCTCCTGCGCCTGTGCGACGCCAGTCGCCTGGGCCGCGCTACCGCCCGCGTCTGCAGGTACCGCTTCCACTGTGAGATTGCGCAGGCTGCGCAGACGCGGCGGCGTCCTGAGTTGCTGAATCATCTGTTCGGTGGACGGCATCGTCGCCTGGGCAAACGCCGCGCCGGAAAGCGCCAGCAGCGTGCAGATCAGTAGGCTTCGTATCGCGCTCATTTCAGGCTCAGGAAAACTGCGGTGGACGTTTGTCGATGAATGCCTGCACCCCCTCCAGTGCATCGGCGTCCATCATGTTACAGGCCATGGTGTTCAACGCGTCCTGGTAGGCCGCTTCCATGCCCGATTCCAGCTGCCGGTAGAAAAGACCCTTGCCCATTTCAATGGCCACGCGCGGCTTCTTCAGGATGCTGTCCACCAGCTTCTGCACGGTGGCATCCAGCTGTTCGGCCGGCACAGCGTGGTTGATCAGGCCTTGCGCCTGTGCCTCCTGCGCGCTGATGAACTCGCCCGTCACCAGCATCTCGAAGGCGGCCTTGCGGCTCACGTTGCGGCTCAGGGCCACGCTGGGCGTGGAACAGAACAGGCCGTAGTTCACGCCGCTGGTGGCAAAGCGCGCCGTGTCGGCAGCCACCGCCAGATCGCACATGGCCACCAGTTGGCACCCCGCTGCCGTGGCAATGCCCTGCACCCGGGCAATCACCGGCACCGGCAGGCGCTGGAGGCCCATCATCACTTCACTGCACTGGGCAAACAGCGTGCGGTAGTACGCCAGCGAAGGCGCTGCCCGCATTTCCTTGAGGTCGTGGCCGGCGCAAAAAGCTTTGCCCTCTGCCGCCAGGACCACCACGCGCACCGAGGCGTCCGCGGCAATGTCCTGGGTGGCTTTCTGCAGCGCACTCAGCATGGCCTCGCTCAATGCATTGAAGGCTTGCGGACGGTTGAGCGTGAGCGTGACCACGCCGCGCGCATCGCGCGCCACCTGCAGCAGGGCTGCTGCTTCGCTCATGATGCAATGGCCTTTTCGGCACGCTTGCGCAACTCGAACTTCTGGATCTTGCCGGTGGACGTCTTGGGAATGGATTCAAAACGGATGTCGCGCGGCACCTTGTAGCCCGCCAGCAAAGTCTTGCAGTGATCTATCAGATCCTGCGCCGTGACGCGGGCGCCGTCCTTGACTTCCACATAGGCCACCGGCGTTTCGCCCCACTTGGGGTCGGGCTTGGCGACCACCGCACAGGACAACACGGCGGGGTGCCGATAGAGGGCGTCTTCCACCTCTAGCGAACTGATGTTCTCGCCGCCGGAGATGATGATGTCCTTGCTGCGGTCCTTGATCTTGACGTAACGGTCGTTCTCCAACACCGCCAGGTCACCGGTATGGAACCAGCCCCCGGCGAAGGCCTCGGCCGTGGCCTTGGGATTCTTGAGGTAGCCCTTCATGACGATGTTGCCGCGGAACATGATCTCGCCCATGGTCTGGCCGTCGGCCGGGACTTCGGTCATCTCTTCGGCGTTCATCACGGTCATGCCTTCCTGCAGCGGGTAGCGCACGCCCTGGCGGCCATTCAGGCGGGTCTGCTCGGACAGGGACTCGCTGGCCCACTGCGTGCGCTTGGCGGCCACCGATGCTGGACCGTAGACCTCGGTCAGACCGTACACATGAGTGATGTCAAAGCCGATCTGGGCCATGCCTTCGATCATGGAGGCCGGTGGCGCAGCGCCTGCCACCATGCCGCGCACCTTGTGGCGGATGTTGGCGCGCATCTCGGGCGGCGCGGCTATCAGCAGGTTGTGCACGATGGGAGCTGCGCAGTAGTGGTCCACGCCATGCTCGGCAATGGCTGGGAGGATGTGGGCCGCATCCACACGGCGCAGGCACACATGGGTGCCGGCCAGCATGGCCACGGTCCAGGGGAAGCACCAGCCATTGCAATGGAACATGGGCAGCGTCCACAGGTAGGTGGGAAAGTGCGGCATGGTCCAGGTCGCGGCGTTGCAAGTGGCGTTGAGGTAAGCGCCACGGTGGTGGGTGACCACGCCCTTGGGGTCGCCCGTGGTGCCGGAGGTGTAGCTCACGGCAATCGCGTCCCACTCGTCCTGCGGGCCCTGCAGCACGGCCAAGGGTTCGTGAGCCGCCAGAAGGGCTTCGTATTCATGCGTGCCCACGCGCTCACCATTGCCGGTGAATTCGCTGTCGCACACGTCGATCACCAGCACCTCGCGCCCATGCTCTTCCTTGAGCATGCGCAGCGCGTCCTTCATGAGGTGCGAGAACTCGGTGTCGGTGATGAGCACGCTGGCTTCGCAGTGGTTCATCTGCCAGGCCAGCAGCCAGGGGTCAAGCCGGGTGTTGAGCGTGTTGAGCACGGCGTTGAGTGCGGGCACGGCGTAGTGCGCCTCCACCATCTCGGGTGTGTTGGGCAGCATCACACTCACCGTGCTGCCGCGTTTGACCCCATGCGCCTTGAGGGCTGCGGCCAGCCGCGCCGAACGCTCACGGGTCTGCGCCCAGGTATAGCGGCGCTTGCCATGGATGACGGCGGTGAGGTCACCAAAGATTTCCGCCGTGCGCTCCACAAAG
This sequence comes from Rhodoferax sp. GW822-FHT04A08, assembly GCF_058801025.1. NCBI lineage: Bacteria > Pseudomonadati > Pseudomonadota > Betaproteobacteria > Burkholderiales > Comamonadaceae > Rhodoferax > Rhodoferax sp. GW822-FHT04A08. Next base: position 76,267 of record NZ_JBXAMW010000010.1, on the reverse strand, counting down.
CTCACGGGCGAGAGCGCCACGAAATTGGCGGGGTTCTTGTCAAGGTGTTGGTCGAATATGGAAGTCATTGTTTTGCTGCTTTCTCCAGTGCCTGGTCTATGTCCCAAAGAATGTCGTCAATGTGTTCCAGCCCCACCGACATGCGCACCATGTCTGGTAACACGCCGGCGGCGATCTGCTGTTGTTCGTCCAGCTGCCGGTGCGTGGTGCTTGCGGGATGGATGATGAGTGTGCGCGTGTCGCCGATATTGGCCAGGTGGCTCATGAAGCGCGCCGCCTCGATGAAACGCACACCAGCTTGCAGCCCGCCCTTGACGCCAAACGCCAGCAGACCTGACGCGCCCGGCACGCCGTCTATGGAACGCATCTGCTTCTGCACCAGCGCGTGGTCGGGGTGGTCTGGAAGGCCGGGGTAGCTGACCCAGGCCACCTGCTTGTGGGCCTGGAGGAACTCGGCCACCTTGCGCGCATTGCTGCAATGGCGCTCCATGCGCACATGCAAGGTCTCGGTGCCCTGCAATATCTGCCACGCTGCCATGGGCGCCAGTGCGGCGCCATACACCCGCAATGTCTCCATGCGGGCACGCATGGTGAAGGCAAAGTCGCCAAAGGTCTCAAAGAACTTCACGCCGTGGTAGCCCGCGGAAGGTTCTGTCATGCCGGGGAACTTGCCGTTATCCCAGGGGAACTTGCCGCTCTCCACCACCACGCCGCCCAGCGTGGTGCCGTGGCCGGCCAGGTATTTGGTGGCCGAATGCACCACGATGTCCGCGCCCCAGCGTATGGGCTGGCACAGGAATGGCGACGGCACCGTGTTGTCGATGACCAGCGGCAGGCCATGGGCATGCGCCACATCGGCTATTGCCGCAATGTCCAGCACCGCCAAGCTGGGGTTGCCCAGGCTCTCGGCAAACACGGCGCGGGTATTGGGCTGGATGGCGGCGGCAAAGGCCTCTGGCTTGCGTGCATCCACAAAGGTGGTGGTGATGCCCATCTTGGCCAGGTTCACCGCCAGCAGAGACACGCTGCCGCCATACAGCGCACCGGCCGCCACCACATGGTCACCCTGCTGCAGCAGGGTCATCAGCACCATGCTTTCCGCTGCCATGCCACTGGCCGACGCCAGCCCGGCGCGTCCGCCTTCCAGCGCGGCGACGCGCTCTTCGAGCGCCGCCACGGTGGGGTTGCTTAGTCGCGAATACACATTGCCAAAGGTCTGCAGATTGAACAGGCTGGCTGCGTGGTCGGCGCTGTCAAACACAAAGCTGGTGGTCTGGTAGATGGGCAGTGCGCGCGCGCCGGTAGCGGCGTCGGGAATCTGTCCGGCGTGGATGGTCAGGGTTTCAGGTTGGTAGATGCGATCAGCCATGTGGTTCCCCTTATCCCGGGCGTTTGGCAGAGATGACACCGGTATTCACCCCGGCCCAGTTCAGACCGCCCATAAGGCGGGCGTGTTCGATCTTGACGCAGCGGTTGGTGACCGAATCCAGTCCGGCAGCACGCGCCAACGCATCTGCTTCCACATTGTTGACACCGAGCTGCTGCCACAGGCATTTGGCGCCAATGTCTATGGCCTGCTGCGCAATGGGCAGCACGTCCTCGGTCTTGCGAAACACATCCACCATGTCCACAGCAAAGGGGATATCGGCCAACGTGGCATAGCAGGTCTCACCCAGAATGGCTGTGCCGCTGGCCGCGTAACGCGGGTTCACCGGCACGATGCGGTAACCGTGCTCCTGCATGTACTTGGCCGCAAAGAAGCTGGGGCGGTGCCATTCCGCAGAAAGCCCCACCACCGCGATGGTGCGGTACTGGCGAAGAATGCGTTGCAAGCTGGCGATGTCGTTGTTCACAAGGGTCCAATCATTCGCAGGAAGACCCGCACAATATAGCGCCGCTCCCACCGGGTGTCGGATACTAAACACCCAAACCTAGCCCTGCCTGACAAATCAGCCCCACCATGACAAGAAACGCCTCCAGCAGCACGCTGGTCTATTCCACCGACAGCGGCCGCATCTGCACCGGTTGCGGCAAGCCTGTGGCGCAATGCATCTGCAAGGCCGCCAGTGCCACGCCGTTGGGCAACGGCAATGTACGTGTCAGCCGTGAAACCAAAGGCCGCGCCGGCAAAGGCGTAACAGTTATCAAGGGCCTGCCCCTGGCCGCCGCCGAGCTTGCGGCACTGGGCAAGCAGTTGCGCACCGCCTGCGGCTCGGGCGGCACCGTCAAAGATGGCACGCTGGAAATCCAGGGCGATCACGCAGACCGTGTGGTGGAACTGCTCAAGGCCCAGGGCTTCAGCGCCAAGCGCGCAGGCGGGTAAGCTCCCCACCATGCAGAAGTTTGATGTGGTGATCGTGGGTGCCGGGGCTGCCGGCTTGTTTTGCGCCGGTGTGGCCGGGCAATTGGGCCTGAAAGTGCTGGTGCTGGACCACAGCGAGAAAGTGGCGGAAAAAATCCGCATCTCGGGCGGCGGGCGCTGCAACTTCACCAACTTGGATGTGACAGCGGCCAACTTCCTGAGCGAGAACCCGCGCTTTGCCAAGTCTGCCCTGTCGCGCTACACGCCGCGCGACTTCATAACGCTGCTGCAGAAGCACCAGATTGCCGTCCACGAAAAGCACAAGGGCCAGCTCTTCTGCGACCGTTCCGCCGAAGACATCATCAACCTGCTGCTGGCGGAATGCGCCCAGGGCGGCGTACAGCGCTGGCAGCCCTGCAGCCTCAAGGCGGTACGCTTCCACGCCGATGCCGATCTTCCATACACCCTGGATACCAGCCAGGGTGAGGTCGGCTGCAAGGCAGTGGTGATTGCCACAGGCGGCCTGTCCATACCCAAGATCGGCGCCAGTGACCTGGGCTACCGTATCGCCAAACAGTTTGATTTGCCGGTGGTGGCCACCCGGCCGGCGCTGGTGCCACTGACTTTTGACGAGGCTGCCTGGGCGCCGTTTGCGCAACTCTCCGGTTTGTCCTTGCCGGTGGAAATTGCAACCGGCGCCAAGAAGGAGGCCATGCAGTTCCGTGAAGATCTGCTGTTCACCCACCGGGGCTTGAGCGGCCCCGGCGTGCTGCAGATCTCCAGCTACTGGAAGGAAGGCAGCAGCATCCGCCTGAACCTGGTGCCCGACACCGCCCTGGCCGATTACCTGCAGCAGGCCAAGGCCACATCGCGCAAACGCATTGCGAACGAACTCGCCGCCCTGCTCCCTTCCCGGCTGGCCGACACCTGGGTAGCGCAAGGTGCGGCCCTGGGCCAGAACTGGGACCGCCCAGTGAACGAAGTATCCGACAAGGCCCTGCTCCTGCTGGCCGAACGCATCAACCGCTGGGAGCTCACGCCCACCGGCACCGAGGGTTATCGCAAGGCCGAGGTCACCGCGGGCGGCGTGGATACCAAGGTACTCTCCAGCCAAACCATGGAAAGCCGGCAGCCCGGCCTGTATTTCATTGGGGAAGTGGTGGATGTGACCGGCTGGCTGGGCGGCTACAACTTCCAGTGGGCCTGGGCCAGCGCCTTCGCCTGCGCGCAGGGGCTGGCGGCCCGTTTGCAACAGCCTGGTTGAAAGCGCTTGGACGTAGCCTAAGACAAAGGTTATAATCGCAGGCTCTTTGGCAGTTCCCCGTCGGCCAATACTAGTTAAGACGGGAAATACCGCTGAATCTGGCGAGTGGGGCCCGATCTTCCCCCTTGCATCGTGATCAGCACAATTTTTGGAACCCATTACGTAATGACAACGATCCGTGTAAAAGAAAACGAGCCGTTTGACGTCGCTCTGCGTCGCTTCAAGCGCACCATTGAAAAGCTGGGCCTGCTGACTGACTTGCGCGCACGCGAGTTCTACGAAAAGCCCACTGCCGAGCGCAAGCGCAAGAAGGCTGCTGCCGTCAAGCGCAACTACAAGCGCATCCGCAGCATGCAATTGCCCAAGAAACTCTACTGAGTTTCTGCTGCAGAAGCTGTTTTGAGCTTCCCGCCCGCAGGTTCACAAGGATCTGCCGGACACAAAATGCTCGCCTGGGGACGCTCCGGCGGGCATTTTTCATTCTGAGACCTCTTTTTTAGCCGCTCACTTCTGGAGAACCGCAATGTCCCTCAAAGACCAAATCACCGAAGACATGAAGACCGCCATGCGCGCCAAGGACAGCGAGCGCCTGGGCACCATCCGCCTGCTGCTGGCCGCCTGCAAGCAGCGTGAAGTGGATGAACGCATCGTGCTGGACGATGCCGCCGTAGTCGCTCTGGTGGACAAACTGATCAAGCAACGCAAGGACTCGGTTGCCGCCTACGAAGGCGCCGGTCGCCAGGACCTGGCCGACAAGGAATCCGCCGAAATCAAGGTACTGCAGGTCTACCTGCCCCAGCGCATGTCCGCCGACGAGGTGCTGGTCGAAGTCAAAGCCATCGTTGCCGAACTGGGCGCCAAGGGGCCTGGAGATATGGGCAAGGTCATGGCTGTGGTGAAGACGCGGCTGGCCGGGAAGGCGGAGATGGCTGTTGTTTCTTCAGCTGTCAAGGCTGCGCTGGCCTGATTTTCAATCAGCTCCCGGCAACCTTCATCTTGTTGATCAAGACGGACCCCACCGTCTTGGCCCCATAGTTGTAGGTATCCGCGCCAATCGCCTCGATGCCCTTGAACATGGCTTTCATGTTGCCAGCGATGGTGATCTCGTGGACCGGGAACTTGATGCGGCCTTTTTCGACCCAGAAGCCACTGGCACCACGGGAGTAGTCGCCGGTGACGTAGTTCACGCCCTGCCCCATCAGCTCGGTCACGAACAGGCCAGTTCCCAGCCGCTGCAGCATGGCGTCCAGGTTGTCGCCAGCCTGGGTCAGGCGCGAGGTGAAGGTGAGATTGTGGGAACCGCCGGAGTTGCCGGTGGTGCGCATGCCCAGTTTGCGGGCGGAGTAGCTGCTGAGGAAATAGCCGCCGACCTTGCCGGCTTCCACCACCTGGCGCGCCTGCACCCGCACACCCTCGTCGTCGAAGGGCGAGCTGCCCTTGCCGCCCAGGATGAAGGGGTCTTCAAAAATGTCGATGTGCTTGGGAAACACCTGCTTGCCCAGGCTGTCGAGCAGGAAGGTGCTCTTGCGGTACAGCGCACCGCCGCTCACCGCTTGCACAAAGGCACCCAACAAACCCGCTGCCAAAGGGGACTCGAACAGCACCGGGCATTCCACGGTCGCGATCTTGCGTGCCTTGAGACGGCTCAAGGCACGCTCCGCCGCGTAACGCCCCACGGCCTCAGGCGACGCCAGCTCTTCGGCGCGGCGCTGCGAGCTGTACCAGGCATCGCGCTGCATGTCGTCGCCCTTGCCGGCAATGGGCGAGACTGACAGCGAATGGCGCGAGGTGGCGTAACCACCGCGAAAGCCATGCGTATGAGCGCTGAAGAATTGCGATTGCTGGGCCGACACGGCAGCACCTTCGCTGTTGGTGATGCGCTTGTCCACGGACAAGGCGGCAGCTTCGCATTGCAGTGCCAGTTGGGCTGCCTGCTCACTGGTAACCGCCCAGGGGTGGAACAGGTCCAGGTCACGCTTGCGGTCTGCCACAGGCGAAATATCGGCCTCATCCGGAAGGCTGGCAAACGGGTCTTCGGCGGTAAAGCGGGCGATGTCGTATGCCGCGCGCACTGTCTGCGCGATGGCTGCGTCGGAAAAATCGGAGGTGCTGGCGTTGCCGCGGCGGTGTCCGACGTAGACAGTCACGCCCAGCGACTTGTCGCGGTTGCGCTCTACATTCTCCAGCTCACCATTGCGCACCGATACGCTCAGGCCACAGCCTTCGGACACTTCCACACCGGCATCGGTGGCACCGGCTTTTCGGGCTTCTGCCAGCGTTTTGTCGGCCAGGGACTCAAAGAATGGCAGCGTGTATGCAAAGCCGGAATCCGACGGTTTGGCGGAGCGGATGGCGGTGGAGGTGGGCTTGGAGGGCGCAGCTTGGCGCGAGGTGGGGTGTTTCTTCATGGCGAAGGCTATGATACTTGGCTATGTCACGCAAACTTAAAAAAGGCTATTACGTCAAGGGCCAATTCGTCGCCGAGGGCAGCGCACTCGATCTGGAGTACAAGCGCGAGCTCAAAGGTTCCGACGAGCCCAGCCGTACCGACCTCAAACGCGAAAGCGACGAGCAACAGAAACTCGGCGAAGATTTGCTGACCCTGCGTGCAGAACTGATGACCCGCCTGGACCTGCCGGAAAAGCTGGTGGAAGCCGTCGCAGAGGCCAAGCGCATCAGCAACTTCGAAGGCCTGCGCCGCCAGATGCAATTCATCGGCAAGCTCATGCGCAAACTCGAAGCCAGCAAGATTGAAGAGATCCGCGCCGCACTGGAAGAGCAGCACATGCCGTCGGCCAAGGAAACCCTGCTACTGCACCAGGCCGAGCAATGGCGCGACCGGTTGGTTGCAGACGACGATGCCGTGGGCCAATGGATCAACCTGAGCCCGGGCACCGACAGCCAGCAACTGCGCGCCCTGGTACGCCAGGCGCGCAAGGATGCCAAACCGGAGAAACCCGGCATGGCGCCGCGCCATGGCCGCGCCTACCGCGAAATTTTCCAGCTGGTGCGCGAGCAACTGACCAGTGCCCACGCGCAAGGCGACCAGGCTTCCGATGCGCAAGCCAGTGAAACCGACCACGACGACTGAGTAATCCCATGAGCCAAGCTAGTGCGCCCCCAGACACCGTCAAGATCGGCATTGTTTCCATCAGTGACCGCGCCTCCAGCGGCATTTACGAAGACAAAGGCCTGCCCGCGCTCAAGGACTGGCTGTCGCGCGCGTTGCTCAACCCGATCGACTTCGAAGCGCGCCTGATCCCCGACGAGCAGCAGGAGATCAGCAAGACCCTGGTGGAACTGGTGGACGCCGGCTGCGCACTGGTGCTCACCTCTGGCGGCACCGGGCCGGCACAGCGCGATGTAACACCCGAAGCCACGCTGGCCATTGCCGACAAGGAAATGCCCGGCTTTGGTGAGCAGATGCGCCGTGTCAGCCTGGAGTTTGTGCCTACGGCCATCCTGTCACGCCAGGTGGCGGTGATCCGTGGCAAGACCCTGATCATCAACCTGCCCGGCCAACCCAAGTCCATTGCCGAAACGCTGGAAGGATTGAGAGATGCCGAGGGCAACAGCAAGGTGCAGGGCATTTTTGCCGCCGTGCCCTACTGCATTGACCTGATTGGTGGGCCGTATCTGGAAACCAACGACGCCGTCTGCAAGGCCTTCCGGCCCAAATCGGCGCAGCGGCCTACTCGGCAATCAGCTGGTTGAGCTTTTCAGCCTCAAAGCATTCCTTGCGCGCGGCGTCCGCCGGAACACAGTCACTGCTGACGTCCTTGCGGCTGGAGAGCGTCTCGATCGCCTGCCAAAGCAAGGCAATCTGGTGGTCCTGCGATGCGGCGCTGTTGACCAGACCATGCAGGGCCTGGCTCAAGGGATCGTTTTCCTTGGTAATGCCGTAGGCCGAGAACTTGCTGTCGGTGGGTGCCACATCGGCACTTTCACCGGCCTTGGATTGGATGATGCGTGCGGGAATGCCCACAGCGGTTGCACCGGCGGGTACGGGTTTGATGACCACAGCGTTGCTGCCAATCTTGGCGCCGTCACCGACTTCAAAACCACCCAGCACCTTGGCGCCAGCGCTCACCACCACGTCCTTGCCCAGCGTGGGATGGCGCTTGGCACCCTTGTAGAGCGAGGTACCGCCCAGGGTCACACCCTGGTAGATGGTGCAGCCGTCGCCAATTTCTGCGGTCTCACCCACCACAGTGCCCATGGCATGGTCAAAGAATACGCGTTCACCCAGCTTGGCGCCGGGGTGGATTTCTATGCCAGTGAGGAAACGCGACACATGCGAGGTAAAGCGGCCCAGCCACAGAAAACCATGCGTCCAGAACCAGTGCGCCGGCCTATGCAGCACCACCGCATGCAGCCCCGGATAGCAGGTCAGCACCTCCCAGGTACTGCGCGCAGCAGGGTCACGGTCAAGAATGCATTGGATGTCGGAGCGTAGGCGGGCAAACATGGGAAGAGTCTAAACGCTGCGCTCGGGCGTCGGCTGGGGGCCCTCGTTTGACAACGCCACCGGGGTGGAATTACCGGTGTGCTGCAAGATCGACTTGGCTATTCCACGCAGGATGTGGATTTCCTCCTGCGTCACTTCGGCGCGGTTGAACAATGCATTGAGACGGGGCATGAGCTTCTTGGGTGCGGCCGGGTCCAGAAACTCCAGCGCCACCAACGCCTGCTCCAGATGCGCCAACATGCCGCTGACCTGCGCCGCATCGGCCACCTTGGACGCGCCTTGCGGCAGGGCGGGTGCATCGGCAAAACCGCCAAGCGCCAGGCGCCACTCATAGGCAATCACCTGTAAGGCAGCTCCGATGTTGAGCGAGCCAAATTTCGGGTTGCTGGGGATGCTCAAGCAGACGTTGCAGCGGTACACGTCCTCATTGCGCATGCCAAAGCGCTCGGAGCCGAACAGGAAGGCAATGCCTTCGTGCTGCGGCTTTGCGGTTTCGCTGCGCTCCTGCACCATGCGCGCCACCAGCTGGCTGAAGTGCTCGCGCGGCGTGGTGGTCGGTGGACCAAAGTCGCGTGGCGTCATGGCGGTGGCACACAGATGCGTCATGCCCTCCAGCGCTTCGTCCAGGGTTTCCACGATGCGGCACTTTTCCAGCACATCCAGGGCGCCGCTGGCGCGCTGGATAGTTTCCTCCCGGCGCAGCACATTGGCCCAGCGCGGCGCCACCAGCACCAGGTCGTCAAAACCCATGGTTTTCATGGCCCGGGCGGCTGCGCCCACGTTGCCGGCGTGGCTGGTCTGGATGAGGATAAAACGTGTCTGCATGGAAACCGGTAAAATCCGGCTATTGTCGCCGCCTGCATCGCCACCGCGGTATCACCTGTTCTTCCCCCCACAATCTATGTCGCTCAATCTGCACCCCATGGTCAATGTGGCCATCAAGGCCGCCCGCACCGCCGGTTCCATCATCAACCGCGCCGCTCTCGATATCGAGTCCGTGCGTGTGTCGCAAAAAAAGGCCAATGACTTTGTCACCGAAGTGGACCAGGCCGCAGAAGCCGCGATCATAGAAACCCTGCTCACCGCCTACCCCGGTCACGGCATCTGGGCCGAAGAGTCTGGCAAGGAACACGGCGCACAGGACTCCGAATTCGTCTGGATCATCGATCCGCTGGACGGCACCACCAACTTCATCCACGGCCTGCCCACTTATTGCGTGAGCATTGCCCTGGCCGTGCGTGGCAAAGTGGAACAAGCCGTGGTGTACGACCCCACCCGCAATGACCTGTTCACCGCCACCAAGGGCCGTGGTGCTTTCCTTAACGACCGCCGCATCCGCGTCTCCAAGCGCACCCAGCTCAAGGAAGCACTGGTTTCCACCGGTTTCCCTTACCGCCAGGGTGACGACTTCGACCAGTATCTGGTGATGATGGGTGAGGTCATGCGCCGTACCGCCGGTCTGCGCCGCCCGGGCGCTGCCGCCCTGGACCTGGCCTACGTGGCCGCAGGCTACACCGATGCCTTCTTTGAGAAGGGCCTGCAGGCCTGGGACGTGGCCGCGGGTTCGCTGCTGGTGACCGAAGCGGGCGGCCTGGTGGGCAATTTTTCGGGCGAAGCGGACTTCCTGGACCAGCAGGAATGCCTGGCCGGCAACCCGCGCGTGTATGCGCAAATGGTTGGCGTACTGGGCAAGCACAGCAAGTTTGCCAGCGCCGGTGAAAAGGCCGCCGTGCGCCAATCCACCCTGAGCATCAGCCCGCGCGGCAAGGAAACCGACGAAGCCGCTCCCCTGTAAGACGGGCCTTGCAAGCCATGTCGGACGGGAGTCTTAAGGAGCTGTTTGCACAGCGCAGCTTTGTGCGCTTCTGGCTGGCACGCCTGTTTGGCACCACCTCGCTGCAGATGCTGATGGTGGCGCTGGCCTGGCACATGTACGACATCACCTCCAGCGCCTGGGATCTGGGTCTGGTGGGGCTGTTCCAGTTTGTGCCGGCCCTGCTGCTCACCTTGCCCGCCGGCCATTTGGCGGACCGCGTGCACCGGGGCCACATCTTCTCGGTCTGCATGGCAATGCAAGCCGTTGCTGCATTGCTGCTGCTACTGGCCGTTCACTTCCAGTTTGCCAACCGGGAACTGATCCTGGGCATTTCGGTGCTGCTGGGCATGACCCGCGCCTTCCAGATGCCGGCCCAACAGGCTCTGACCCCACAACTGGTACCGACCGCCATGCTGCAGCGTGCCCTCACCCTGAGCTCGGGTGCCATGCAGGTGGCCATCATTTGCGGACCCGCACTCGGTGGCTTGTTGTACGGTGCGGGGCCTGCTGCGGTCTATGCCAGCAGCGCCGGTTTGCTGGTGGTTGCAGCCGCACTGGCGCTCATGGTCCGGTACCAGCACGTGCCGGCACAGGGCTCCGCCAGCTGGAGCAGCGTGCTGGCCGGTGTGGGTTTTGTCTGGCGGCATAAAGTCATTTTGGGCGCCACCAGCCTGGACCTGTTTGCCGTACTCCTGGGCGGTGCAACGGCGCTGCTACCCATTTTTGCGCGCGACATGTTGCAGACCGGGCCGTTGGGGCTGGGCATGCTGCGCTCAGCACCGGCGGTAGGGGCACTGGCTACTTCCCTGGTACTGGTGCGCTGGCCTCTGCAACGCTGGGTTGGCAAAAAGCTGTTGGTTGCCGTTGCCGTATTCGGCTTGGCCACCGTGGTGTTTGGCCTGTCGCACAGTTTCGGCCTGTCTCTGGTCGCGCTGCTGGTGACCGGTGCTGCCGACAGCATCAGCGTGGTCACACGCAGCACCCTGGTGCAGCTGGAAACCCCCAATGAGATGCGCGGGCGCGTTTCGGCCGTGAACTCCATCTTCATCGGAGCCTCCAACCAATTGGGCGAATTTGAATCGGGCGCCGTCGCCGCTGCCTTTGGACCGGTGTTTTCCGTCGTGTCCGGTGGCATTGGCACCATGCTGGTAGCGGCAGCCTGGCTCAAGCTTTTCCCGGATCTGGCCCGGCGCGACCGGCTGCACAGCGACCACTCCTGAGCCGGCGTCGCCCGGCGTGTTGCGTGCATGCAACCCAATTCCCCCTAAGACACCATGGGATTAGGGTAAACCCTAGGAAAACCCCTAGGGTTTACCCTATACTGCACTGCAACACGATCACTTTTCTTAGGAGGATCTCATGTCCACTACCGTAATTAGCGCACATTCCCTGCCCCGTACCAGCGGCAGCAACATCGGCACCGCCTTGGCTGAAGTCGGCGTCGCCTTCAAGCACCTGGCAACTGCGGTTTTCCGCACCGCCGTGGCGCCTGTGGCTCCCGCCCAGCCTCTGACTGCCTACGAAGAAGCCGAACAACTGCGTACCTACGCTGCCGAAATCCAGCAAAAGGACCCCGACTTCGCGCAAGACCTGTTTGCCGCTGCCGACCGCCACGAAATCGAAGCGGCCGCTGCAGCACGCACTGTCCACTAAAACGGCCTTTCAGCGTGGCGCCATGCGCCACTGCTTGACCAGGGCGTAGAGGGCCGGAATCACGGCCAACGTCAGCACGGTGGAAGACACCATGCCGCCCACCATGGGCGCAGCAATGCGGCTCATCACTTCGGACCCCGTACCGGTGCCCCACAGGATGGGCAAAAGCCCGGCCATGATGGCCACGACAGTCATCATCTTGGGCCGCACGCGTTCCACGGCACCCTCCATGACGGCGTCATACAGGTCCTGCGGACCTGCGACAGCATCTTCCGCCTGGCGCCGCTGCTGTGCAGCCTCCCAGGCGTGGTCCAGGTAGATCAGCATCACCACGCCGGTTTCGGCGGCCACCCCGGCCAGGGCAATGAAGCCCACGGCCACAGCCACCGACAGGTTGTAGCCCAGCGCCCACATCAGCCAGACCCCACCCACCAGCGCAAACGGTACCGAGAGCATGACGATCAGCGTCTCGGTCAGGCGCCGGAAGTTCAGGTACAGCAACAGGAAGATGATGAGCAGGGTGACGGGCACCACGATCTTCATCTTCTCCGTGGCCCGTTCCATGGACTCGAACTGCCCGCTCCAGGTGGCGTAGTAGCCGCTGGGGAACTTCACCTGCGCATTGACGGCCTGGCGCGCTTCTTTAACGTAGCTGCCAATGTCCCGGTCGCGGATGTCCACATAGATGTAGGCCGACAGCAGCGCGTTCTCGGTGCGTATGCCCGGCGCGCCGCGGGCGATTTCCACCTTGGCCACCTGACCCAGGGGAATCATGGCGCCGCCCATGGTGGGCACCAGGATCTCGCTGGCAATCTGCTGCGGACTGGCACGCAGGTCGCGCGGATAGCGCACCGTCACGCCAAAGCGCTCCCGCCCTTCCACGGTGGTGGTCACCATCTCGCCGCCCAGTGCGGTTCCGATCACGTCCTGTAAGTCACCGACTGCCAGACCGTAGCGGGCCAGCTGCGTGCGGTCCGGCTCGATGTTGATGTAGTAGCCACCGGTAATGCGTTCGGCAAAGGCCGAGGTCGTTCCCGGCACCTTCTTCACCACCGCCTCGATCTCCTTGGCCAGGCGCTCCATCTCGCCCAGATCCTTGCCAAACACCTTGATGCCTATGGGCGTGCGGATGCCGGTGGACAGCATGTCAATGCGCGCCTTGATCGGCATGGTCCAGGCGTTGGACACGCCGGGGAACTGCAGCGCCTTGTCCAGCTCGGCAATCAGCTTGTCGGTGGTCATGCCCGCGCGCCACTGCGATTCGGGTTTGAGGTTGATCACCGTCTCGAACATCTCGGTAGGCGCCGGGTCGGTCGCCGTGTTGGCACGCCCGGCCTTGCCGTAGACCGACTCCACCTCAGGGAAGCTCTTGATGATCTTGTCCTGCGTCTGCAGCAATTGCGCGGCCTTGGTGATGGACATGGCCGGCAGCGAAGACGGCATGTACAGCAGCGTGCCCTCGTTCAGGGTGGGCATGAATTCCGACCCCAGCCGTGACGCCGGAACCAGCGAAACACCCAGAATGGCCAGCGCCAACGCAATGGTGAGCTTCTTCCAGCGCATGACCCAAGCGATGATGGGCCGGTAGATCCAGATCAGGAAACGGTTTACCGGGTTCCTGGCCTCTGGCATGACCGGACCGCGGATGAACAGCATCATCAGCACCGGCACCAGCGTCACCGACAGCAGGGCCGCGCCCGCCATGGAGAACGTCTTGGTGTAGGCCAGCGGCGAGAACAGGCGCCCCTCCTGTGACTCGAGCGTGAACACCGGCAGGAACGACACGGTGATGATCAGCAGCGAGAAGAACAGCGCGGGCCCGACCTCCTTGCACGCCGCCACAATGGCCTGGGCGCGCGACTCGCCCGGCTGCAGCCGCTCGATGTGCTTGTGCGCGTTCTCGATCATCACGATAGCCGCATCCACCATGGCGCCGATGGCGATGGCAATGCCGCCCAGGCTCATGAGGTTGGAGTTCATGCCCAGCAGGTGCATGGCAATGAAGGCGATCAACACCCCCACCGGCAGCATCAGGATGGCCACCAGCGCCGAGCGCACGTGCAGCAGAAAGACCACGCACACCGCCGCCACGATCAGGCTCTCTTCCAGCAGGGTGTGCTTGAGCGTCTCGATGGCCCGGTGGATCAGGTCGGAGCGGTCATACACGGGGACGATGCTGACCCCTTCGGGCAGGCCAGCAGACACCTCGGCAATCTTGTCCTTGATGTTGGAGATCACCTCCAGTGCATTCTGGCCGTAGCGCGCCATGGCAATGCCCGAGACCACTTCACCCTCGCCATTGAGTTCGGTGATGCCGCGCCGCTCATCCGGCACCAGCTCCACCCGCGCCACGTCACGCACCAGCACGGGCGTGCCCTTGTCGCTCTTGAGCACCAGGTTCTCGATGTCGCCCACACCGCGCAGATAGCCCTTGCCGCGCACCATGTACTCGGTCTCGGCCATCTCGATGGCGCGCCCGCCCACGTCGCGGTTGGAGTCGCGTATGGTCTGCGACACCTTGTTCAAAGGGATGCCGTAGGCCCGCAGTTTGATGGGGTCCACCGTGACCTGGTAGGTCTGCACAAAGCCGCCAATGGACGCCACTTCCGCCACGCCGTGGGCCTTGGCCAACTGGTAGCGCAAATACCAGTCCTGGATGGTGCGCAGCTCGGCCAAGGTCTTGTTCTTGGCAACCAGCGCGTACTGGTAGACCCAGCCCACGCCGGTGGCGTCCGGCCCCAGGGACGGCGTCACGCCCTGGGGCATGCGGCCAGCGGCAAAGTTCAGGTATTCCAGCACCCGCGAACGCGCCCAGTAGATGTCGGTTCCATCCTCGAAAATCACGTACACAAACGAGGCGCCGAAGAACGAAAAGCCACGCACCACGCGCGACTTGGGGACCGAGAGCATGGCCGTGGTCAGCGGATACGTCACCTGGTCCTCCACCACCTGCGGTGCCTGACCTGGGAACTCGGTATAGACGATGACCTGCACGTCCGACAAATCGGGCAGCGCATCCAGCGGTGTCCTGAGCACTGCATACACGCCCGCCAGCGTTACGAACAGGGTAGCCAGCAGCACCAGCACGCGGTTGCGGCCGGACCAGTCAATGATGTTTGCAAGCATGGTGGCTACCTGGGTTGCGGAGTGATGTGGGTGATGACCCACTCGCCCTTGCCACGTTCCACGAACTCGAAGCGGATGGCTGCATCGGGCTTCAGATCCTTGAGCAGCGCGCTGTTGGCCAGCAGGAAGTCCATGGTCATGGCCGGCCATTTGAGGCTGGCAATGGCGCCGTGGCTGATGGTGACGCTTTGCGTCTTGGCATCGACTTCGACCACCTTGCCCACGCCCACATGACTGGCCGTGTTTGCAGCGGGCGCGCTGGCTTCAGCAGCACCAAAACCCGCCACAGCGGCCTTCAGGTTGCTCTCGGCATCGATCAGGAAGTTGGCGGAGACGACCACCTGCTCGCCTTCCTTCACACCCTCCAGCACTTCCAGATAGTTGTCGCTGCGCGCGCCCAATTTGACGTCGCGCGGCTCAAAACGCCCTTCACCCATTTGCACCAGCACCAGCTGGCGCTTGCCGCTGTCGATGACTGCGGACAACGGCACCGTCAGCACCCGCGCCTTGCCGCCCACGGCCAGCTCCACCTGCGCAAACATGCCGGGCTTGAGCATGCCGCCCGGGTTGGCCAGCTCCAGCCGCACCGGCACGGTACGCGTCTCGGCGTTCAACGTGGGGTAGACATAGGTCAGCGCCGCATCCAGCGTCTTGCCCGGGTAGGCATCGATGGTCACCCGCGCCCGGGCACCGGTGCGCACCGCGGCAATGTCCTGCTCGAACACATCGGCCACCACCCATACCGACGACAGGTCACTGACTTGGTACAGCACATCGCCGGGCATGAAGCGCATGCCTTGCACGGCCTTTTTCTCCGACACAAACCCGCTCACCGGCGAGCGGAAGGTCAGCGTGCGCTTGGCAGCGCCTGAGCGCGTGAGTTCCTTGATCTGCTCCTCGCTCACATCCCAGTTGCGCAAGCGCGCAAGGCTGGCGTCGGCCAGTTGCTGCATGCTCTTTTGCGCATCGGGCCCAGCCTGGGCCAGGTTCTGCACACCCTGCACGGCAATGGCGTATTCGCGCTGCGCGGCCAGCAGATCCGGTGCATAAACTTCAAACAGCGGCTGCCCCTTGGCTACGGACTGCCCCGTGGCATTGACATGCAGCTTTTCCACATAGCCTTCAAAGCGCGGTGCAATGGTGTAGCTGCGCCGCTCATCGGGCTCGACGCGGCCGCTTGCATGCACCGCCTTGTCCAACACGCGCAAGGCGGCCGCTTCGGTGCGGACGCCCATCTTCTGCACCTTGTCGGCGCTGAACTGCAGCTGGTTGGTCGCAGCGGGTGAACTTTCTTCTTCTCCCTCATAGACCGGAATGTAGTCCATGCCCATGGGGTCCTTTTTGGGCGTGGGCGAGGTGTCGGGCAGGCCCATGGGGTTGCGGTAGAAGCGGATCTTGCGCTCCTTGGGCACAGCTGGGGATGTGGCTTGGACGGAGGCAGATGATGTTGCCTGTGCATGGTGCGTACCCCACCAAACTCCGCCGCCTGCGGCGATGCCGGCCAGCGCCAGGGCAGCTACCAGTACCGTGATGTTCTTGTTCATAGGTCTTCTCCCAGAAGGCGCTCGATTTGCGCCAGACGCGCCTGGCCTTCGGCCTGGGCTTTGATGCGGGTTTGCTTGGCCTGACGGATCTGGCGCTGCGCGTCCAGCACGGTGGCAAAGTCCACCTTGCCGGCCTCGTAGCCCACCAGTGCAGCCTGCAGGGTCAGCTCGGCTTGCGGCAACAGACTGCTGGCGACCAGGCCTTCTGTCTGCTGCGCGCTCTGCAATGCCGCGAGGTTCTCATTCAGGTCCGACAGCAGCTGGTTGCGCGTGGTGTCACGCCGCGCACGCGCGGCCTCTGCCATGGCGACCGATTCGCGCTCCTGCGCGCGGCGTGTGCCTTGCCAGAGCGGGATGTTCATCTCCAGCATCAGGTCCCAGGTCTTGAAGTCGTTCTGGAACTGGGTCGGCGCGATGCCCACGATCAGGGTGGGATAGCGGCCTTTCATGGCCAGCGCCTGCCCCGCATCCGCTGCATTCACACGCGCCTCGTCGGCCGCCAGCTGCGGATTGCGCGCACGGGCACGCTGCTCCAGCGCCTCAGCGTCAAGCAGGTCGGGCTGCGGCAATGCGCGCAGGCTCTGCGGCTCGGCCAGTTCGGCCTGCGCGGGGCGCGCCAGCCAGCCGTTCAAGCGGGCACGCGCCTGGCGCAATTCGCTTTGCATGCCAATCAGCTCGCTCTTCATGGCGGTCTGCTCGGTCTGGGCGCGTATGGCGTCCTGTTGGGGAGCCAGGCCGGCGGCGTAGCGCACCTGGGCCATCTGCTCCAAGGTCTGCATCAACCCCAGGATCTCCTGGCTCAGGCGCTGGCTGCGGCTCAGAAAGTAGAGCTGGGCATAGGCCAGCTTGATGCGCGAGGCCAGATCCACCCACACGCCCTGCGCCGCAGTCTGCGCACCCTGTGCCGTGTAGTGGGCCTGTGCACTCTTGAGCTCACGCGTGCCGAACCAGGGCAGTTCCTGCGACAGGGTGTAGCGCGTGCTGCCCACGTCGGACGGCCACAGCGTGGGGTTTTGCGCGCCCATGCGGGTGACGTCCTGCAGCTCCAGCTTGAAGCGCGGGTCGGGCAGCGCATCCGCCTGCGCCACACGCTCCTGTGCGGCATCCGCCTCATGGCGCATGGTGGCCAGCTCCGGGTTGTTCTGCCGCGCAATCTCCAGCAGCGACTCCACCGTGGCGCCGGGCGGATTGGCATCAGACTGCGCGGCGGCGCCAGCCACGACCAGCGCGGCCGCCGTGGCGACGACCGCGCGCAGCAATGGCTGCTTCACTTGGCGTGCTCCAGTGCTTCGATGACCATCTGGTCACCCTGCATCTGCACGGTAAAGCGCACCGCATCTCCAGGCTTGAAGCCTTTGAGCTGCGCCGCATCGCGGACTTTGTAGGGCATGGTCATGCCCTCCATGCCCATGCTCTTGATGGCTTCGTGCTTGAGGGTGACCTGCGCTTTTTCGGGCGCGATCTTGGTGACTTCTCCCCGCACCCACTCGGGTGCAGACCATACGGACGTGGCGCACAGCAGCGCCAGCGAAACAATCCAGCGATTCATGAAAAAACTCCTGACTTGATGGGTCTTGGCGACCCGAACCACGCGTGCCGCAGATTGCGGACGCACCTAGGGCGTGGAAGTCAGGAAATGGGTGGCTTGGCGTAGCGCGCGGGTTCGGCGCTCTCGAAGGTGCCTGGGAAGCGCACCGGTACTGCGTGGGGAATTGGTTTCAAGGCCATCGCAGGGGCCTCATCCAACGCCGCCAAAGGCATGCAGATATCGCAGGATTGGCAGCCCGCGTGCTGCTTGGCGTCTTGGTCCTGATCGCCATGGAGCGCGGCCGCCATCTGCATATGCAGTGCACAGTCTTCGCTCATGCCAGTCTGCTGCTGCATGCTGACAACAGCTGCTGGCGCATCCATGTCCATCACCATGCGCTGCGCCGTCCAGCCGCGCAACGGCAGCAAGGCGATCAGAAACAGGATGAGCAGGCGTGACATGGCCGGATGATAACGCCTGCAATTGCAAAACCCTTGACCAAAAGCAAAGACCGGTCACGGCAAAGCGCTAGCCTCGCGGCTTCGGATCAGAAAACCAATTTCCCTTTATGGATGCAGACGTCATCATTGTGGGTGCTGGCCCGGCCGGCCTGTGCCTGGCCAAGTCGCTCAGCGGGCGCAAACTCAAGATTCTGCTGATCGAGCAGCAAGACCGCGAAGCGCTGGAGGCGCCCATTTTTGACGGGCGGGAAATCGCACTCACCCAGCGCTCCGCCACGTTGCTCAAAGGGCTGGGCTTGTGGGACCTGATGGACGGCAAGGACATCGCACCGCTCAAGGACGCCAAGGTCATTGACGGACCGAATATCTTCTCCATGACGATTGGCCACGAGCTGGGCAAAGGAACAGAGCTGGGCTGGCTGGTGTCCAACCACCTGATACGGCGCGCCGCCTGGCAAGGCATGCAGCATGCTGCCAATGCCAACAAGGACATCACCCTACTCACCGGAGCAAAGGTCAGCGACGTACGCACTTCCGCCAGCGAAGCCACCGTCACCCTGGCCAGCGGCGAGGTGCTGCGCAGCAAGCTGGTGGTGGCAGCCGACAGCCGGTTCTCCAGCACGCGGCGCATGATGGGCATTGCCGCCCATATGCACGACTTCGGCAAGAACATGCTGGTCTGCGCCATGACCTTCGAGAAGCCGCACGACTTTGCCGCCTGGGAATGGTTTGGCTATGGCCAGACGTTGGCGCTGCTGCCCATGAACCCGCATCCAGAGACGGGCAAGCACCGTGCGTCGGTGGTGATCACGCTGGCCAGCCACGCCATCGATGCGCTCATGCGCATGGAGCCCGAAGCATTCAATGCGGCGGTGGCCCAACGCTTTGGCAACCGGCTGGGCGCCATGCAACTGTGCAGCACCCGCCACAACTACCCGCTGGTAGCCGTGTACCCCCAACGGCTGGTGGCACAGCGCTTTGCCACCGTGGGGGACGCGGCGGTGGGCATGCATCCGGTGACCGCACACGGATTCAATTTCGGCCTGCTCAGCGTGGACGCGTTGACACGGGAAATCGCCACCGCATTGCACACGCGCGGCGATATTGGCGGCACCAGCCTGCTGCAGCGCTACGAGGGCCGCCAGAAGCGCGCCACCTTGCCCCTGTTCTGGATGACACGTCTGATCGTGGAGATCTATACCCGTGAATCCATGGCGGCCAAACTGGCGCGCCAACTGCTGCTGCGCGTGAGCGACAAGGTCACGCCGTTCAAGCGTTCCATCGCCCAGTCGCTTTCGGGAACCTGACGCCTTGATGGAGTAATCTTGACGGCTTGAAGGGGGAAACAAGCCGTCATGGAACGATTCCGGAACTATTACGAAATCCTGGGTCTTACGCGTGCAGCCACCGAGATGGAGATCGCGCAGGCCTACAGGGCACGGTTGCAAAAACTGCAATCCGACCCAGGGGTGGACAGCGCAGGGTCCCTGGCAGAACAACTCAAATTGCTGGACGAGGCGTATCGCACACTGACCCATCCGGCGAGCAAGAAGAAGCACGATGAGCAAGTTGCCTGGCAGGCAACCAAACGCGATCTGGACGCGGAAGAAGCACGGCGGCTGGCCTGGCGGCTCAAGGAGGAGCAGGCGATGGCCGAACATGCAGCCAAAACGGCCCGGGAAGCCAGCGAAGCTGCCGCCATTGCTGCCGAATTGAAAGCAGCAGAAGAAGCGCAGCGCCAGGAGGAGCAGGCGCGCATTGAGGCGTTGGCCGCGGCACGTTTTCGGCCACTCGCCGCCCGGCAGGCAACGGGCGGAACTGATTTTGCGGATACCCAGCCGCAAGAGGATTTGTCTGCGGCACCCCAGGTTGCGGCATCAGCAACGACGGCCTCTCGCTCCATTGCCGTAGTGACCGTTCTTGGCAGCGTGCTGTTTGTGTTGCTCTGCTTTGGTGGCTACTGGTTCATGCGCCCGACGCAAGCACTCAAGGCGGCCACTCCCGTGGCGATGGCGCAACCCGCTGTGGCACTTGCATCTGAGGCGCCCGCATCGGCCCCGCTTGTGCCAGCTTCGGAACCGGCGCCACCGGCATTGGCGGCCAGTGCCCCACCGTCCAACCCGCCCCCAAAGGTTGACACCGCCAAATCCGAAGAGGCGCGGCAATACCAGAAGGCCCTGCAACAGGCAGAGCGGGACCATCCCGAACTCAATCCCAGAAGCGCAAGACGCCGCGATGACCTCATTGCCTTCGTCGAGTCGCGTACGCGCCAGCATGTGAAGGAGGGGTATTCCAGGGGCAAGGCTTTGGAGATCGCCCTGCGCGATCTGGAAACACAGGAGCAGACGCGGCGCCTGATCGAATCCGTCAAAGTAGAAAAGCCCAAACCCGCCACGGAATCCCCTCCGCCCGTGCTGGACCCAGGTGGCCATGCCGGCTTTGATCCCAAGTGCCGCTGGATCACGTCGGAGCAATGGTCCTGCAAGTAACACTGCGCATGGCGGCCCCGCGCGCAGGGCAGCGCCTGCCATCTGGGCGCTCCTATAATCTGCCACGCATCCGCTGAGCGATGTTCACGAGTGGGAGTCCATGTCAGTCACTGCTAAGCCGGATGAAAACGCGCCGCCCAAGGGGCTGATCGCCGTACTCTTCACCGGGGTCTTCATGGCCGCGCTGGACACCGCCATCGTGGGGCCGGCGATTCCCGTGCTGCGAGAAACCTTTGGCGTGGACAACCGTGCGGTCGGCCTGGTGATGAGCGTGTTTGTGCTGTTCTCGCTGTGCAGCACGGCACTCATGGCCAACCTGAGTGACCGCTACGGACGCCGCCCGATCTACCTTTTCAGCGTGTCGGTTTTCGCCCTGGGCTCCCTGCTGATTGCCCTGTCTCCCAGTTTCTGGATGGTGATTGTCAGCCGCGCCGTGCAAGGCATGGGTGCAGGCGGCATCACGCCCACGGCCAGTGCCGTGGTGGGCGACATGTTTGCGCCGGAGAAGCGCGGCAAGATGCTGGGCCTCATCGGGGCCACCTATGGCATGGCCTTTGTACTCGGCCCCCCGCTGGCGTCCGCCCTCATGGTGGCTTTGAGCTGGCACTGGATCTTTCTGCTGAACCTGCCGATTGCCGCCGTCATCCTCTACCTGGGCGCCAAAGTGTTGCCTCAGCACCGCAGCCGAGCTGCACAGGCTCCACTGGACGTCAGCGGCATTGCCGTCACCTTTGTTCTGCTGAGCGCCCTGGTACTGGGTATCACCCGCGTGCTGGACCCGTTGGTGGACCCGGTATTGGGCACGGCGCTGTGGCATTGGCTGCTGCTGGCAGTGGCGCTGTTGCTGGCACTTCTGGTCGTGGTGGAGCGGCGCGCAACCCAGCCTCTGATTCCCATTTTCCTTTTTGAAAACCGCCAGCTTGCGACAACCTATCTGTTGGCCGCGGGCGCGGGCTACGGAATGGGCAGCGTGATCTTCCTGACCTCGATTGCCACCCATGCCTATGGCGTGACCTCGCAGCACGCCGGCTTTGTGCTGCTGCCCATGGTGGTGTGTTCCATGCTGGGCTCTGGCGGCGGCGGCAGGCTGCTCAATCGCCTGGGCGCACGCACCATGATTCTGCTGGGCTTTGCCATGCTGTCGCTGGGCTACGGGTTGACCGCCATCACCTCCTTCGGACTGTGGCTGTTTCTGGTCGCGTCCGTTCCGGTCGGTCTGGGTGTGGGCATCGTGGTAGGCGGTGCGCTACGTTCCATCGCCATCGACGAAGCACCGCAGGACGTGCGCGCCGCAGCCCAGGGGCTGATCAACATCTGCACCGCGGTGGGCACGCTGACCGCAGCCGCCACCATCAGCGCATTGGCCGACTTCAGCGGTGGTGGCGTGGAAGGCTTTGCCAAGGCCTACTATGTGGTCGCGGCCCTAATGGCAACCATGTTGCTGATTACCCTGGGCCTGCGCAAGCAGTCCAAGGTGCAGTTGCAGACTGCCTGAACCCGGTGGCGCGCTAGCGCGTCGCCTCTCCTATCCGGATGAATTCTCGCTGGAAGGGCACCGTGTCCAGCGGCAAGGCTGGCGCATCCAGCTCCCGTGCGGCACGGTGCCCTGCATACACGGCGGCGGCAACGGTACCCGGCGCATAAGCGTCACCCAGCACCTGCACGCTGCGTATGCCGGCTGTGGGCCAGTCGGCCTCACGCGCCTGCAATTGCACATACAAGGCATCCGCCGGGTCGCGCATGGTGACCATCACCACACTGGCACAGCGCAGGGTGGTGCGCGCATCCGAATACACGTCGCAAAGTTCCACCGCCAACCCGGCGCCGTCGGTCTGGATGGCGGCCACCTCGGCGTTGGTACGGATCTGCACGCCCAGCTTGTGCAGACCGCTCTGGATGCGGTGCTGCTCCATGGTCATGTCGGTGAACTCGGACACCTTGACGCTGGGGGTGACCAGATGCACTTCCAGCCCTCGTCTGCGCAATTGCTCGGCAATGGCTCCACCCATGTAGTAGTGGTCATCGTCATAGACCATTACAGGCGACGCAATGGCGGCGCCGGAAAATACGTCATCTGGGGTGAAGATGCGCGGCGCCAACGCAGCGTCGGCGGTGTCGATCAACGGTGCGCGGTGCTGTCGCCCCAGCCCGTCCTTGCGCCAGGTGGAACCCGTGGCCACGAAGACGCGGTTGAAGCCAAAGCCCAGCACGTCATCCGCTGTCAGACGGCTGTCCAGATACAGGTTGACGTTGGACATGGTCTGTATGCGCTGCATACGCCAGTCAGCCACACGCATCCAGGTCGAAAGGCCGGGCAACGCGGCGTCGTTCAGCAGCCGGCCACCCACGCGCTTGCCGGCATCGGCCAGAGCCACTTCGTAGCCCCGCTGACCCAGTGCCCGCGCCAGCTCCAGCCCCGTCGGCCCGGCGCCCACCACCAGCACGGTGTCCTTGGACTGTGCCGGTGCAATGCGTTCCGGATGCCAGCCTTTGCGCCATTCCTCCCCCATGGTGGGGTTCTGGGTGCAGCGGATGGGCACACACAACTGGTCGCCCGTCACGCAAATGTTGCAGCCTATGCATTCGCGGATTTCATCCACACGCCCCTGCTCCACCTTGGCAGGCAGAAATGGATCGGCAATGCTGGGCCGGGCCGCACCTATGAGGTCCATCACGCCACGCTTGATGGCCGAGACCATGGCGTCGGGCGAGGTGTAGCGCCCTACCCCCACCACCGGCTTGGTGGTGAGCTGCTTGACGTGGGCGATGTACTGCTCCTGGTAACCCTCCTGCGAAAAGCGCGCAGTCTGGCTATCGTTGGACCAGTCGGCAATGTTCACGTCCCACAGGTCCGGCAGCTCGGCCAAGAGCGCAATCGCATCGCGCCCTTCGTTGGCGGAGGTGATACCCAGCGGTCCCAGCAACTGGTCCACCGCCAGACGCACCACCACGCCGCAGCGGTCGCCCACCGCGTCCTTGGTGTCCTCGATGAGCTCGCGCAGAAAGCGCACACGGTTCTCCAGGCTGCCGCCGTATTCATCGGTGCGCCGGTTGGTGCGGCGTGAGAGGAAGTGCATGGGCAGCCCTAAGTCATGGCCAGCGTACACATACACCAGATCAAAACCAGCGTCGCGCGCGCGCAGGGCGGCATTGCGATGCCAGCGCCGCACGTTGGCAATGTCGCGCTTGTCCATGGTGCGCGCCTGGATGGGGTCGTTGGCCTGGACCGGCGTATGCGAGGGTGCCATGGGAATCTCGCGGCTGTAGCGGTTGGCCGTGGCATAGCCGTTGAAGAAGAGCTCGGCACCGGCCAGCGCGCCATGCGCATGGCAGGCGTCGGTCATCAGGCGCAAGGCCGGGATGTCGCGCTCATCCCACAGCCGACCTTCCATGTAGGGCGCGGTCTCGGAGTACGGGCTGATTTCGATTTCCTCAGTGCACACCACACCCCAGCCCCCCTCGGCCTTGACGCCGCGCATGGCGGCCAGGGATTGCGGCTTGCCGTGTCCCATGCCGTTGCAGTGGGGCACTTGGTAGAAACGGTTCTTGGTCTTTACCGGGCCGATCTGGACCGACTCAAAGAGGATGTCAAAACGTGGATCGCGGGTATTCATGGTGACTCGAATTTAGACGCAGATTTCCACCAGCGTGGGGCCAGCAGCGGCGGTGATGACGGAGCCAATGCCGCTAGGGCATATCGCACCGGCACACCACCGGATTGGCCGGGTCACTGCTCCACTCCAGCCAACCGCCGTCGTACAAACCAATGTGCTCCCAACCCATCAGCCAGGCATAGAAAAAGGCCAGCGATGCGCGCCAGCCGGTGCCGCAGTAAAAAGCGATGTGCATGTGCGGGTGAATGCCCGCTTCGGCCCAGACCGCAGCGATGTCGGCCGCAGGCTTCATGCGCCCATCGGGCAATTGAAAACTACCCATGTGGTTGACGTCGCCATCGCGGCCCGCGTGCCCCCACAGGGCGCCGGGTATTTCGCCCCGCGCAGCGATGTAGTCATAGCCCGAAGTCTCACCCATGAACTCGGCACGGCTGCGTATGCTGACCAGGGTACCTTGGTGATCATCCAGCAGTTTCTTGGCCTGATCCATGTCCACCAAGAGCTCGGGCCGCGCAGGGAAGCTGCCGGGCCAGACGCCATGTGATACAGAAGCAATGGACTGCTGTTCGTCTCCATGATGGAGAGGCTGCCCCGTCGCGCACCATGCATCAAAACCGCCGTCGAGCAGCCGCACATCCTGCACCCCGGCGTACAGCAACAGATGCGCCACGCGCGCCGCGGCCAGTGTATTGCGTCCATACAGGATCATGGTGGTGTGTGGGCCGATTCCCGCTTCTTCCATCACGCGGAGTAACTCCGCATCCGCCACCTTGTTCCAAAGCGGAGCGTTTTCAAACTGCAACGTATCGAGATAGCCCGCAGCAGGAATGTGGCCCTCCCGATATGCCGCTCGTCCATCACAGGCAACTTCGAAAAGTTTCCAACTGCGCGCCGGCGCGGCAGCGACTTGCCGCCCCGCAATCAGCCTGGCAAGCCATGGCACGCTCACCAATTGCCGCCAGCGCACCAGGTCGGAACGGAAGCTCTCAGGGGCTGCGCTCAAACCAGTTTTTCAGCCAGCCATTGCAGCGTGCGTCCATGGGCCAGCGCCGAGGCGCGCTGGTTATACATGGGCCGGCCCCAGCAATTGAAACCGTGGTCGACTCCGGGGTAGACATGGAACTCTGCATTGCTGCGTCCGGCAAAGGCGGCCTTGACTGCTTCCACCGCGGTCATAGGAATGTGCGCATCGCGCTCGGCATAGTGAAACAGGATGGGCACCTGGATGGAGGGCGCAATACCGAGGTTGTCCTGGATGCGTCCGCCGTAGTAGCACACCGCCGCATCGATGGCACCGGTGGCCGCCAGCGCATAGGCTAGGCGACCACCCATGCAATACCCCACCGCACCGACAGCACCGTCCAGCTCAGGCAAGCCCCGCAAGACCTGTGCAGCGGATTGCAGGTCCAGCACCGTGTTGGGCGCATCCAGATTCATCATGTAGTTGCGAGCCTGCTTGGAACCCTCTTCGTCATAGCCCAGGTCCACACGGGGTTGCTGGCGCCAGAACACATCGGGTGCCAACACCACGTAGCCGTCCATGGCGTATTGATCTGCCACTGCGCGAATGTGCGCATTGACGCCCCAGATTTCCTGCAGGATCAGCAGACCCGGGCCGCGCCCGGTGGGTGGCAGTGACATATAGGCGTCAAAACTACGGCCATCGTGACTGGCTATTGAAATAGTACGAGCGTTCATATTTTCTTCCGTAAAGTAATCTTGAAGTAAGGCTTGCTCCAAACGGAGCAACATGGTGCAGAATAACTTCCAACTAGATAAATTTTGTTGCTTGGAGGTAATTCTGATGACCCGTAACCACTCGGCTTTCACTTTCTCCGCCCGTCTCGGACTGGTATTGACCCTAGGCGCAGCACCTTGGTGTGCAAGCCATGCAGACCCTCTGCTTACGGGCAAGGCATTTGATCTAGTGGTAGGTGTGAACAGCGGATACACCGTCTCAGGAAACGACGTCACGGTCACGGGTGGCACCGTATCCAACCCCTTTGGCGCAACCACACTGGAAGATCTGAAGAATCAGCTGACCACAGCAGGACTGAGTAACATCAACTCGCAGTACAACGCGAATTCTGCGGCCGTGATTCGTGCGGGCTATCTGGGCTTTCCCATCGTCATCAGCACCATCACCAACTCGACGCAAGTGGACCTGAACATTCCGGGGTTGAACATCAGCAAGAGCTTCAACGCGCAGTCCACACGGGACGGCAACAAGAGTGATCTGTTCGACTACCTCAAGGCCAACGGCAGCGACATTCTGAGCGGCATTCAGCAGAAGCTGACGCAGTATTCCCCCATCAGCCCGGTTGCAGGCAACCCGAGCTCCCTGCAGAGTCGCATGGTGGCGGATGACTTTGACCGCGGGTTCACGCAGTTCGCCTCCAACATCAAGAGCACCGACGAGCAAGGCAGTTCAAGCAACAACCTGGTCGGTGTAGGGCTGTCCCTGCAGTCAACGGACACTGGACACGTCAAAACCGATACCGTGGCCCTGCCGCTGTCCTACACCATCCGTTCTGATCTGGACCCGCGCAAGCAGTGGACTTTCTACATGCCGATCTCGCAAAGCGACTCGGCAGGTGCCAAGGCCTATGGCGTAAATCTCGGTGTGTCTTACCGCACACCGATCACCGACGAATGGGCGCTGATGCCGGCTATTGGTTATGGCGTGACCGGCAGCGTGGATCTGGGCAGTGCGGCCGCCATGATGGCCGCCTCCCTCACCAGCCAGTACACCCTCAAGCTCGACGGCTATGACCTAGCCATCGGCAACATGGTGGGTTACCTGCAGTCGAGTCAGCTGAGCGTGGGTGACTACTCGGTGGACCCCAAGGTCACCAACACGGTGTTCCGCAATGGCGTGCTGTTCTCCATGCCCACATCCCTGTTCGGCCCCAAGCAGGCGCTTGAGTTCTCCTACATCATTACCAACTACACCGGCTCCACCCTGTATTCCAACCAATACCAGGAGATCGGCATTACGCTGGGAACCAACAAGGGCGCCAATACGGCACGTACCTATTTCCGCGCGGGCCTGAGCTACCTCACCGGCGACAATGGCATCACCGCCTCACGGATGAACTTCGGCTATTGGTTCTGATCGAGCTGGAGAAACGACTGCACGGCAGTTTGACGCCACGCTGCTTCTGCCGGTCTTTGTATGCGCTCCATCACACGCCTTCTGGCCTGCGGCCTTCTGGTCATGGCCACCTGGGCCACGGGTGCCCACGCGGCACTCAGTGGCAACGAGCAGGTCTCGCTGGCGGGACGGGGCGCGTTTGACGAGCTGGTGAAGGGCCTGCAGGCGCAGGCCAATGCCGGGCCCATGAAAGTGGCGGATTGGCATGCGCTGTGTTATGGCTACTTCAAACTCAAGCGCTACGACCAGATCAACAAATGCCTGGACTCGCTCGAAGCCGCGCTCACCACGGCACGGGACAAGAGAACCCGCTTGTTCGGTCTGGACGACGCCACGCCTACGGCCTTTCTGATGCGCGCCGAGACGGCGCTTGAACTCGGGCAGTACGACAACGCCGTGCAGCAGGCACAGCGCGCGCGCGACTGGTACAAGCAGGATGGGGAAAGTGAAAAGGACATCCTCATCCAGGCATTGGCCGTGCAAGCCATTGCGCTCAAGAACCTGAACAAGCGCTACCAGGCCGATGGTCTGCTGGGAGAAATCCGCAGAGTCCCGGTCAGCGTGCTGGGCGATGACGAAGCCATAGGTGCCAAGTCCCTGGCGCAGGCCCGGGTGAGCATGTCCCTGGGTTACTGGCCGGAAGCACTGGATGCGTTGGCATTGGACAAGACCCTGCCATTGCGCAAGTTTCTGGACAACCTGGCCACCGGCGCCTTCCTGCGCAATGAAAACAACTGGGTCTGGATTGAGCTGCCGCGCGCCTACATGGAAAACAAGGCCTTGCTCGAATTGGGCGAGCGCGAACGTGCCAGGCGCGGGTTTGAATCCATGCTGAAGATTCCTCAGATCGCGGCCAATAGCGAAATCCACTGGATGGTGCTGGCCGACTACGGCGACATCCTCGAAAAGGAGAAGGCCTACGATCAGGCCATAGAAGCCTACCGCAAGGCACTTACCATCATCGAGAGTCAACGTGCCAGCATCAACACCGAGGCTAACAAGATCGGCTTCATCGGCGACAAGCAGGATGTGTATGCCAAACTGGTGGCACTGCTCTTCAGCCAAGGCCGCTACCCCGAAGCGCTGGAAGTGGTGGAACGCAGCAAGTCACGGGCACTGGTGGACATGCTGGCCAGCAAGCAGCGCTTTGGCGCGCCTGCCGGCGAACGGCAGCAGGACGCCAACATTGCGCAGGCGCTGGCCGAGGTGAACCAAAAAGACGTGCAGCTGCGCGAACAGTCCTTGTCCCGTGTGCGCAGTGTCGAATCTGCCGAACGCGGTGTGCAGTCGGTTCGCATGCCCGCCGAGTTGCGCGGCCTAGTATCGGTCAAGGCCCTGAAGCCGGAGGAAATCCAGGCCTTGCTGTCGGCGGATGAAACCTTGCTGGCCTATTTTGCGCATGGCGGCGACATGTTCGTACTGGTGGTGCAACGAGAAGGTATTACCGCCCAGAAGATTGACAGCACCGACCTGGAAAAAGACATCCGCAGGTTGCGCGCCAGCATCAGCAAACGACTGGATGTGCAACCTCTGTTGAACGCCATGTACCAGCGGCTGATAGCGCCCGTCGCCAGCCGCATCCGTACGCCCAAGCTGACCATCGTGGCCCATGGCGCGCTGCATTACCTGCCCTTTGCCGCACTGATGGATGGTGACCAGTACCTGGTAGACCGGTATTCCATCCGCATGCTGCCCAGTGCCAGCGTGCTGCAGTTCCTGCGACCCCATCGCTCCAATGACGCAGGCCAGAGCCTGGTCCTGGGCAACCCGGACCTGCATAACCCCGACATGGATTTGCCCGGTGCGCAAAATGAAGCACAGACGGTCGCCAGCCTTCTGGCCACACCCAATCTGCTGCTCAGGGACAGGGCCACCAAGGAGGCTTTCACCCGTCTGGCGCCCGCTGCCAAATATGTGCATGTGGCATCCCACGGCGAGTTTGACGCCCAACAGCCGCTGGCCTCCGCCTTGCTGCTGTCAGCACCCCAAGGGCAGGACAACCGCCTCACCGTTTCCGACATGTATGAACTGGGCCTGGATGCCGAGCTGGTCACCCTGTCGGCCTGCGAGACCGGCCTGGGTGCGGTGGGCAGCGGAGACGATGTGGTCGGGCTGACGCGTGGCCTGCTCTATGCCGGCGCCAGCTCGGTCGTGACCTCTCTATGGAAAGTGGATGATGAGTCCACCGGACAGCTCATGGCCCAGATGTACCGTAATTTGGCAAAGAACACGCCAGATGAGGCTCTGCGAGGCGCACAATTGGAGACCCGCAAAAAGTTTCCCCATCCCTACTATTGGGCAGCTTTTTATCTGACTGGCATGCATTGAAGGCAGCGACTGCGGGGTGTTTGGTTCTTGAGGTATGTCATGCAACACCATTTACGCAAAATTTCAATCCCGCTATGGGCCCTGATCTGTCTGTTGCTGAACCTGCCGGCACATGCTCAGGAGCATTTCGCCACCGTCTTCCAGGTTCGCGGTGTGGTGACGGCAAGGAGCCTGGGCAGCGCAACCACGCATGAGCTCAAGATGGGTGACGCCGTGTACGTGGGCGAGCGGGTACAGGCCAGCAGCACCGGTGAAGCCGTGCTCAAGACCGATGATGCCGGCGTGATTGCGATCCGACCCAACGCCATCTTCGTGGTGGAAAAATTCGCCGCCAAGGGCTCCGCGGCGGACGGTCAGACCATCCATATTCTGCGCGGCGCATTGCGCATGATTTCGGGCTGGCTGAGCTCCACCAGCAAGGAAAATTACAAGCTGACCACGCCGTCGGCCACCGTAGGTATTCGCGGGACCGACCATGAACCCTTTGTGATCAGTACCGAAATGTCGGTGGACATGGACCAACCGGAAGGCACGTATGACAAGGTCGTATCGGGTGGCACCGTGTTGCAGTCCCCGGTGGGCGAAGTGGCGGTGGACCCCGGCAAGGTCGGCTTTGCGCCCGTCGTTGAGAAGCTGCGTGAACGCGCCCTGCTTACGGTGCTGATGCCCAAGATTCTTGATCGCGTGCCCGCCTTCTATGTGCCGGGCGCATTTGATGACCAGTTGGAAGCACTGGCCCGCCAGAGCATGGATGAGGCCGTCAAAAGTGGCCGCGTACCCAAAGTAAACAAGACTGCGGCTCCGGCCCCCTCACCCAAACCGGTCGCACCCGCACCGGCGAATACACCAGCCCCAACCCTTGCGCCCAGCACCGACAGCTCGGGTTGCCATGCCCGGCAGATCGCTGATCAATGGCTGGCCGAACTGGATGGTGCCATCCTGGTTCGCAATGCCAATGATTTCGTACAGAAATTCGCCCAAGATGCCGCCATCACCGCCCGCGTCCGCCGCTCTGACGGTGGTGTGGCCGAGTTGGGCTTCAATCGCAGCGAACTGGCCGAAAGCACGTTCAAGGCGTTGGCGGATCTGGAGCAGTTCAGCAGCCGCCGCCCCGCAGTCAGCGCGCGCGACATGGGTGGCTGCATCAAGCTTCATGTGGAGGCTGTCACCATTGAGAGCGGCGTACGCAGTGGTCAGTCTTATCGACTGGAGTCCCTGGAGAAATACGATCTGGAGCTCAAGGGTGGCAAGTGGATTGCGGTGAAGGCAGTTACCGAACAGCGCTAATGAAGAAACTTCTACTGATACTGACGTCACTCCAGATCTGCGCCTGCTCGAGCATGTTGCCCTCGGCCAAGCAGGCGGTGAATACGCCTTGGTCGGATTTCGAAGGTGCCAAGCGCAGCTACGACCAGATCACGCCCTTTGTCACCACCATGCAGACGGTGCGCGAGCTGGGATTCGACCCTTACAAGACAGCCAACATGAAGGTGCTGAACCAGGCGCAGGTGGTCAACGCGGTCCTGCCATCCCCTCTGCAGGATTCAGCTTCCATCCCCAAGGGCATTGTGGACTGCATGCGCGTGCAGGAGGCATGTGTCGGCTATCTGATGGAGCCCAGCAAGATTGACCAGAAGCGCCAAGGCAACTTTCTGCTGGACTTTCTGAATTTCAGACGCAACACGGTGACCACTGGCTGGAAATTTTCAGCCCTCATCGTTGTCATCGACGACAAGGTCGTCTACAAGCAATGGGACGGCCAGCCCAAGATCGAAACGACGGACCTGCGCACAAACCCGCTGGGGCCGCTGCAAAGCATGGGTGAAACACTCAAGCCCACACCGTGAGCGGAGTCCGCTCTTGCACGTGACCATGGATGTCGATGCCCCGACCCTTATAAAGAGCTTCAACGCAGGACGCGACCCGCAGCGCCTGGCGATGAAGTACCAGAAGATGCGCGCCAGCACCTTCGCTTTTTTGCGCGCTACCTGCCACCTGTTTTACCAGCAGTTTGCAACGCAGGAGCGGCTGAAGGATGCGCCTCTGGTCTGGGCTTGCGGCGATCTGCATCTGGAAAACTTCGGCAGCTACAAGGGCAGCAACGGCCAAGTCTATTTCGACC
This sequence comes from Rhodoferax sp. GW822-FHT04A08, assembly GCF_058801025.1. Taxonomy (NCBI): domain Bacteria; kingdom Pseudomonadati; phylum Pseudomonadota; class Betaproteobacteria; order Burkholderiales; family Comamonadaceae; genus Rhodoferax; species Rhodoferax sp. GW822-FHT04A08. Next base: position 44,398 of record NZ_JBXAMW010000010.1, on the reverse strand, counting down.
TGAACGACTTCGACGAAGCCGCACTGGCGCCAGCCAACTGGGATCTGGTGCGCATGTTGGCCAGCATTGAAATCGGCGCCATGGACGCAGGCCTCAAGTCCAAGCGGGCGCAAGTGCTGTGCCAGGCTTTTGTGCAGGCCTATGCCGAGGCGCTCAGCCTGGGCAAGTCCTACTGGCTGGAACGCGAGACAGCCACGGGCCCGATTCATCATTTGTTATCCGATCTGCGTGAGCGCAAACGCAGCGCGTTTCTGGACACGCGCACCGATGTCCGTGGGGGCAAGCGCGCCATACGGCTGGACGGCAAGAAGGCCCTGCCAGCGAGCGCGCAGGAGCGCAAGCATGTCAAGGCACTCATCTCCTCGTATGCATCAACACTGTCCACTCCAGGCTTCTACCGCGTGCTGGACGTGGCGCGACGCATCGCGGGAACCGGCAGCCTGGGTCTGGAGCGCTACATGGTGCTGGTGCAGGGCAAGGGCGGCGTGGATGGCAACTACCTGCTGGACCTCAAGCGCGCGGTGCCGTCCTCGCTCACTCCGTATCTGAAGACAAAACAGCCGCGCTGGCCCAGTGAGGGGCAAAGGGTGGTGACACTGCAGCAGCGCATACAGGCCGTGCCCATGGCCTTCCTGAATTCCATTGAAGATGCAAAGGCCTCCTACGTGTTGCGCGCCCTGCAACCCTCGGAAGATCGCATCCGCATTTCGGAGTCCACACTGGCACCCGGTGGGCAGGAAGATCTGATCCATGCCATGGGCCAGATGGTTGCCTGGGCCCACCTGCGCACCTGTGCCCGCCAAGGCTCTGCCGGTGCGGACGAATTGATCGCCTTTGGTAAACGCAAGGCATGGCGCTCGCCGCTGCTGGCAAGCGCCAAGCGCTGTGCCCAGCAGGTGCGCAAGGACGCCGTTCTGTTCAACCAGGCCTACGACCGTGGGGAGTTCGATGTCCACTCCAGCTGAGGTGGTGGCACAGCCCGCACCACGCTGGCGCGACCTGGTTGCCGGCTTGTGCGTAGCCGGCCTGCTGCTGCCCGAAGCGGTCGCCTACGCAGGCCTGGCCCATCTTCCGGTGACGCACGCCCTGACGGCCGTGCTGGTGGGTTTGGCGCTGTATGCGCTTTTTGGCGGTAGCCGCTTTGCCATTGTTTCCCCGACGTCCAGCACGGCCACACTGGTTGCAGCGGCGGCCGTGTCCGTAAGCGGGAGCACAGTACTGCAAGATGGCGCGGCCTATGTGCAGGCCGTGTTGGCACTGGTGCTGCTGTGTGGTGTGATGCTGATCCTGCTGGCCTTTGCCAAGCAGGGACAACTGTCGTCCTTCATCTCGCGCCCGGTACTCAAGGGTTTTGCCTTTGCCCTGGCAATTTCCATTGCGGTGAAGCAACTGCCCGACGCATTCGGTTTTCCATTACCGGCCCAACTGGTCACGGACCCGGTCCATGTCCTGTACTTCACGCTGGGCCACATGGAACTCTGGCATGGCCCCAGCGTGGCCATTGCCGTGGCCGCTGCGCTGCTCATCGCTGCCTTGCATCGCAAACCGCAGATTCCCGCTTCGCTGCTGGTGATCGTGCTGGCCATTGCGGCGGCCCATCTGGGGAACCTGAAGGCGCTGGGGGTGCAGGAAATCGGCGCCATAGAGGCGGTTACCCTACAGTTTGGCTTTCCTGATCTGAGCATGCCCCAGTGGATGCGCGCTGGTGAACTGGCATTCGGGCTGGTCATGCTGGTGTTTGCCGAGTCCTGGGGCAGCATGCGTCCCATGGCACTTGCGCATGGCGACACGCTGGATGCCAACCGCGAGTTGCTGGTGGTGGGAGCGTGCAATACAGCCTCCGCACTGCTGCATGGGATGCCAGTGGGCGCCGGCTTTTCCGCGACCTCGGCCAATGCGGCTGCCGGCGCAGTTTCCAGAAAATCCGGCGCCGTGGCGCTGGTGGCTGTGCTTGCCACGCTGATCTTTGCCCTGCCCGCCCTGCACTACCTGCCCCGCCCCGTGCTGGCCGTGGCCGTCATCAGCGCGCTGTGGCATGCGCTGTCCATCAAGCCCTTGATCAGCCTCTGGCGTATGAACCGCGACCGGGTGCTGCTGGTGGGTGCGGCACTGGCCGTGCTGTTTCTGGGCGTGCTGGACGGCATGCTGGCATCGGTGGGGCTGTCCATCGTGATTGCATTGAACCGCTTCAGCCAGCCCGTGGTGCATGAGCTGGGGGAGTTGGGCAATTCACGCAACTTTGTCGATATCCATGTGCAGCAAGGTGCCCTCGCAAAACCGGGGCTGCTCATTCTGCGCCCGGAGGAGCCCCTGTTTTTTGCCAGCGCCGAGCGCGTCACCGCCGAGATCGGCAAGTTGCTGCGTGCCCGGCCAGGCGTGAAAGCCGTCATCCTCAGCCTGGAGGAAAGCGGCGACCTCGACAGCACCGCGGTGGACTGCCTGCTGGAGCTGGATCAGCAACTCAAGTCCCTGGGCACCACGCTCTACATCGCCCGAGCCAAGACCACCGTGCGCAGCTTGCTGGCCAACTGGGACCCATCAGGTTTGGGCCAGGAGCAGCGCATGTTCTGGAGCGTTGCTGATGCGGTCGAGTTCGCGATGCAGCGCTGACGCTCAATTCATCTGCATGCCTTCCACCAGGGCCTTGACGTTGTAGCGCATTAGCTGGAGGTAGCTGGCACCTTCGGCGTTGGACTTGGATAGCGCATCGGCAAACAGCGGACGCCCCAGGATGACGCCGGTGTCCTTGGCGATCTGAGTGATCAGCTTGGAGTTGCTCATGTTCTCCAGAAACACGGCCTTGATCTGCTCCTGCTTGATTTGCCGTATGAGCTTGGCCACGCCCTTGGCACTGGGCTCTGCTTCGGTGGAAATGCCCTGGGGCGCCCGCAAGGTGACGCCAAAATGCGCACCGAAGTAGCCGAACGCATCGTGGCTGGTGATCACCTTGCGTTTGTTGGCCGGGATGGTGGCAATCTGCTCTTGTGCCCAGGTGTCGAGCTTCTGCAATTCAGCCACATAGCTTTCCGCATTGGCGCGATAGGTTGCAGCGCCATCCGGGTCCAGCTTGGACAGGCCCGCTGCAATGTTGCGCACGTACAGAATCACATTGGTGGGGTCCTGCCAGGCATGCGGATCGGTCTCCACTCCACCACCCGTTTCAGCCGGCATGGTACGTGCAGTCACACCGTCCGAGGCTTGCACCACCAGCCCCTTGTAGCCGGAAGACTTCACCAGCTTGGCCATCCAGGGCTCAAAGCCCAGGCCGTTGGTGACCACCAGTTGCGACTGCAGGATGCGTTTGGCATGTGTGGGCTTGGGCTCGAACACGTGAGCATCCTCATCCGGTCCAACCAGGGCATGCACCTCCACCCGGTCTGCCCCCACCACCTGCACCAGGTCCTGCAGGATGCTGAAGCTGGTGGTGACCTGCACCTTGCCCGCCGCCAGGGCAGAGGCGTTGAGAAAGACAAAGGCAGCAAGCGCCAGTAGCCATTGCGAAAGACGTTTCATGGATATCACCCAAATAGAGATTGTTGAAAAAAGAAGAAAAGCGTGCTCAGACCGGTCGCGCCCGCAGCGGTGCGGCGCGTTGCAGCCAGCCACCCGGCGCCAGGACCAGCGACACCCCATACAAGGCGCCGCAACAGCCGATGATGGTGGGGCCTGTGGGCGTGTTGAAGTGGTAGGAAAGCAGCAACCCACTGGCTGCTGCAGCCATCGCTTGCGCACTGGCGTTGACCAGTTGTGCTGGCAGGCTGTCATGCCAGAGCCGGGCGGACACGGCGGGCAGCATCATCAGGCCGACCGCCATTAACGTGCCCAGGGTCTGGAAGCCTGCCACCAGGTTCAGCACCACCAGAATCAGAAAGCCTTGCTGCCATAGCCAGCCGCGGCGCCCCGAGGCCGCCAGAAACAGCGGATCAAAGCTCTCCAGCACCAGCCCCCGGTAGAGCACGGCCAGCGCCACTAGGCTGAGGCTGGCAACGCCAGCCACCCACTGCAAGCCCGCCCCATCCACACCCAGCGCACTGCCAAAGAGGATGTGCAGCAGATCCAGCTGGCTGCCCTGGTGGGAAATCAACACCACCCCCAGAGCCAGCGCGACAAGGTAAACGGCCGCCAGACTGGCGTCTTCCTTGAGCGCGGTGACATTGCTGACCACGCCTGCCACCGCCACCACGGCAATGCCAGCCAACACGCCCCCCAGTGCCATGGCAGACAGCGACAGCCCGCACAGCATGAAGCCCATGGCCACGCCCGGCAACACCGCATGGCTGAGCGCGTCCCCCAACAGACTCATGCGGCGCAAGGTCAGGAACACGCCCAGTGGCGCAGCACTCATCGAGAGCGCCATGCTGGCCACCAGCGCTCGGCGCATGAAGGCAAATTCGGCAAACGGGGCGACCGCCAAATCCCACAGACTTTGGACCAGGGGTGTCATGCGCCCACCGCCCTTGGCGTTCCCCAGGCGCCCTCGTGGGCTGCACCTGTGCCATCGGATTCCCAGGATTCAGCCAGGCGGCGTACACGCTGCAGGTGCACATCCTGCAGAACGTCCGAAGTCTCGCCCCAGGCCACCACCTCGCGTGCCAGCAGCAGGGTTTGTGGAAAGTGCAGGCGTGCCTGCAATTCATCGTGGATCACGGCAACCACCGTGCGCTGCTGCGCATGCCAGTGCGCCACGATCTGCAGAAGCGCCTGCGTGGTGCGACCATCTACCGCATTGAAGGGCTCATCCAGCAAGATCAGCGGCGCATCCTGCACCAGCAACCGCGCAAACAAAGCCCGCTGCAACTGCCCGCTTGACAGCGTTCCGATAGCGCGCTGCTCCAGCCCCTCCAGACCCACGGTATGCAAAGCCTGGTCCACACGCGCACGCAGGTCGGCATCGATACGCCGCACAGCGCCTGCGGCACCCCAGGCGCCCAGCATGACGCAGTCGCGCACATGGATGGGAAAGCTGCGGTCTATCTCCGCCAGCTGCGGCAGATAAGCGACTCGACTGATCGGCACGCTCAGTTGCAGCATGCCCGAGCGCAGAGGCAAGGCGCCCACCAGGGCCTTGAGCAAGCTGCTCTTGCCTGCCCCATTGGGGCCCATCACCGCAGTGAGCGAGCCCGCCGCAAAAAAACCGCTGACTTGCTGCAAGGCAGTCTGACGGCGGTAGCCCACACACACGTTGTCCAGACGGATCATGGTGCAAGCGGCGCATTCGCCCAGTTCACGGCCAGCCACAACAGCATCAACAGCGGCGCCACCGCCGCGATGCGCAACCAGGCTGGCCAGGCCAGAAACGAAGGCGCACGGAGAAAGAAAGACAAGGGTTTAGAGCTCATTACGAGACGATCTTTACAAGGGCTTGATAAATATCCGGAGGCAGATTCATAGAATTGCAATCAAATTGCGTTAAAGTCTAACGCAAATATGTTGCTTTAATTTTTCTACGCAACTTTGTTGCGTTACTTTACATTCCCGCCATGACCAAGTTGAAGCCGCCCGCCAAAGCCGAAGACCCCATCGACGCCCTGCTCAGCGCCCACGGCTTGCGAAAGACCGCCACTGGGCGTCTGGTGCTGGGCTGGTTTCTGGCGCATCCGGATACCAGCTACACGCATGCCCAGTTGCTGGCGGCCTTGACGGAAGACGTATCCACCGAGCTGGACCGCGTCACGCTGTACCGACTGATCGACCGCCTCACGCAGGTAGGCCTGCTGCTGTGCCGCGTGGATGTGAACCGCGTGCGGCGCTTCCAGGCCATGCCCGCCAGCGTGCATGCCATCCCCCACTTCGAGTGCCAGAGCTGCCACCGCGACAGCCCTCTGGCCGGAGCGCTCAAGGCCAGTGCCAACGACCTGGAGCGCGCCGCGCAAAACGCGCTGGAGGCCCTGCGCGCACTGGGCTACCAGGGCTACAGCATGGACTTTGCCGTACGTGGCGTCTGTGCCGACTGCGCCACCGGAGCTGCCTCGTGATACAGACCTCCAACCTCACATACAGCTATCCGGGCAGCAGCCCTATCCAGTTTCCCGACATCGACGTGACGCAAGGCAGAGTCGTGTTGCTCAGCGGCCCCTCGGGTTGCGGCAAATCCACATGGCTCGCGCTGGTCGCCGCGCTGGTCAAACCCAGCGCGGGCAGCCTCACAGTGGCTGGTCAGGCGCTGGGCAATCTCAGTGGTGTAGCCGCCGATGCCTGGCGCGCGACCACCATCGGCTTTCTGCCGCAAAAGCTGCACCTGAGCGCAGCGCTCACGGTAGCGCAGAACTTGGCCATGGCCCAGTGGGCCGCCGGTCAGGCAGAGGACACGAGCCGCATCCGCTCCACGCTGCAAGCCCTGGGCGTGGCAGACCTTGGCGCACGCAAACCCTCGCAACTCTCCGGTGGCCAGGCGCAGCGCGTGGCGCTGGCGCGCGCCGTGCTTCTGCAACCCAAGGTGATACTGGCCGACGAACCCACTGCCAGCCTGGACGATGAGGCGGCGACATCTGCCGTGGAGATGCTGGTGCAGACCGCAAGGCAATTCGGCGCCACCCTGGTGATTGCCACCCACGACGGGCGCGTTGCACCCATGATCCAGCCCGCACCCGACGGACAACCCGGCTTTACCGCCCTGAAGCTCACCCGCCAGACCGAAGGTGCCGCAGCATGAAGACCATTGCACTCTCCTGGCGCTACCTCTGGTCCCGCCCACTGGGCGCGTCGCTCAACGTGCTGCTGCTCAGCCTGGGCCTGGCCTCCATCACCTTCTTGCTGCTGGTCAGCTTCCAACTGAACAAGGCCTTTGACAAGGACCTGGCCGGCATCGACGTGGTGGTGGGTGCCAAGGGCAGCCCCATGCAGCTGATTCTGTGCGGCGTGTTCCATATCGATGTGCCACCGGGCAACATACCGCTCAAGGCGGTCAAGGCGCTGCAGCAGAACCCGATGGTGGCGTCTGTCATCCCCATCAGCCTGGGGGACAACCTGCGCGGCTTTCGCATCGTGGGCAGCTCGCATGAATATGTGGACCACTACGGTGCCACGCTGGCACAGGGGCGCACCTGGGACGCGCCCATGCAGGTGGTGGTTGGCTCCATCGTGGCCCGCAAGCTCGGCATCCAGGTGGGCAACACCTTTGTGGGCTCGCATGGTCTGGGCGCTGGCGGCCACTTGCACGGTGACCACCCCTACACCGTAGTCGGCATATTGCAGCCCAGCGGCACCGTGATCGACCGTCTGATCGTGACCGACACCGCATCGGTGTGGAAGGTGCACGAGGACTACACCGCTGTGGACGACGAAGACCGCAAGATCATGGAAGACGAGCGCGAAGTCACCATGGCCCTCATCCAGTACAAGACACCGCTGGCCGCCATGAGCTTCCCACGCATGGTCAACACCACCACCGAGATGCAGGCCGCCGCACCCGCCGTGGAAATATCGCGCCTACTCAACATGCTGGGCATTGGCACCGACGTGCTGCGCGCCTTTGCCGGCGTGCTGCTGCTGACCGCGGGCCTGAGCGTGTTCATTGCATTGTGGAGCGCCGTGCGTGAGCGCCGCTCAGACCTGGCTCTGCTGCGCATGCTGGGTGCACCACCGGCCAAGATTGCTGCGTTGCTGATGGGCGAGGCGCTATGGCTGGGCGTGCTGTCGGCCGTGATAGGCGTGGCCGCCGGTCAGGGGCTCACCGCGCTGATCGGCTGGATGCTGCAGCTCGACAACTCGCTGCTGATTGGTGGCATGGTCTGGCCCATCGAATTGCTGTGGGTGCCCGCAATGGCTTGCGGCGTATCACTGGCCGCAGCCATCCTGCCGGCAGTGGGCGCCTACCGTGTAAGTGTTCTGGAACTTCTTCAATCAAGGTGAACTATGAAATCCTGGCTTCTGATCTTCGCTTCGTTGGCCCTGTCGGCGCACGCATTCGCGGCAACGCCTGAACTCAGCCAGGAGACGCTGGACGACATTGCCAAGCACGAACGCATTGCCGCCGCCCACACCGAAGCTGCCAAGTGCCTGCGATCCGGCAAGCCTGATGAGGTTTGCGAAGGCGCACTGCTGGCCGCATGCAAGGGCATTGCGTTTGGGAAGTTCTGTGGGATGAAGCACTAAGGGCTGGTCGTGCCTCTGGGGCTGGTGGAAGTGAAAGGTTTCTTTGCCCTCTCACGACTGTCACCCAAGAGCTAAGAATCCCGGATGGCCGCTGACAGTGTGTCGGCCAATACCCGCGCCATGTCGTGGATCTTGTCCCCTTTGCGCACGATCAGGCCCAGGGTCCGCGTGATGGCCGGGTCGACCAATGGCACGCCCATGAGTCCGGGGTGAAGCTGGGCATCCAACGCCAGGCCCGGAATGATGGCAATGCCCAGTCCGGCAGCCACCAGATTGATGGCCCCCGTGACATGGTTGATTTCATACTGGATGGTCGGTCTCTTGCTGGTTTTTGCAAAAGCACTGTCAATGAGCAAACGGTTGCCGCTGGTGCTGGAGACGGAAACCAAAGGCTCCTTTTCAAGCTGCCGCCAAGCGACTGTCTTGCGCCGCGCCAATGCATGCTCCTTGGGGACTACGACAACATAGCGCTCTGCCCGGATGGCCGTAAAGTCCAGTTCAGCCTCCTGGCTTCCAAGAAAGCTCAAGCCAAAATCTGCCAGCCCTTCCCGTACGCTGTCTAGCACTGTCTGCGCACTTTCATCGATCACTTTGACACGCACAGACGGATAGGTCCTGGCGAAGTCCTTTAGGACCGATGGAAGCAAATGATTGGCCACCGAGGGAACGCAGGCGATGGTCACCTTGCCGGTGCGCGCGACCGCTCTGGCTTCCAAGCCCTGGTAGGCACGCTCCAGTTCATCGATGACCGCTTGCGCATGGGACAAAAACTGGCGCCCGGCATCGGTCAGGGACACCCTGCGCGTGGTTCGTTCCAGCAATTGGCATTTCAAGTCCTTCTCCAACTTGTCAATACGCCGACTCAAGGCTGGCTGCGAAATAAACAGACTCTCTGACGCCGCCCGGAAGCTGGACTTCTGGGCAACCGCTAGGAGGGCTTGAAGTTCGCCGATTTCTGTATTAATGCGCATGAAGCATCAATATATCAAATTAATGCAATTGTGTTTTCAATTGCGGCCACGCATCATCCGCCCCCAAGCCACATACAAGCACAAAAGGAGATGACATGAAACTTGGGTTCAAGCCTGGACGCACGGCGCGTCTTCTATTCCTGGCAATGGCACCGGCAATGGTGTCACTTGGTTTTGCAGACGAAATCCATGTGGCAAGCTCCGGCGGATTTGCCGCTGCATATCGCGCACTGGCTCCCGGCTTTGAAGTGCGCACGGGACACAAACTGGTCGCGGTGTGGGGTCCATCGATGGGTGAGACCAGCGGCGCAATCCCCAAACGTCTGGAGCGCGGAGAGCCAATAGACGTGGTCATCATGGTGGGCGATGCCCTGGACAAGCTTGTCCAGCAAGGCCGCGTCGAAGATACCAGCCACCGCCTGCTGGCCAACTCAAAGATTGGCGTCGCAGTGCCTGCGGGATCAGCCAAGCCCAACGTGAGTACCGTGGAGGGTCTGAAACAGGCTCTGCTGAATGCGCGCTCCATTGCCTACTCCGACAGCGCGAGTGGCGAGTACCTCTCGAAAGTCTTGTTCCCACGCCTGGGTATTGCTGACCAAATCAAGGGCAAAAGTCGCATGATCCCGGCCGAACCCGTGGCACAGGTAGTGGCACGCGGCGAGGCGGATCTTGGCTTCCAGCAGGTCAGCGAACTGCTGCCGATTCCAGGAATTGACTTCATCGGTGAGATCCCCGAAGAAACACAGCAACTCACGCCATTCTCTGCCGGCATCGTGGCCAATTCCAAAGAGCACGCGCCAGCGCAGGCTTTGATCGACTACCTCACATCCAACGAGGCAGCCCCCACCATCCGGAAGACCGGTCTCACGCCCGCCGCTTCCACAGCACACTGAATGAGGTCACCATGACAGATATCCAAAAACCTGCGCAATCCAGACTGTCAACCGTGTTGCGGGTGACGAGCGGCAACTTCCTGGAGATGTTTGATTTCTTTCTGTATGGTTTTTACGCCACCTACATCTCCAAAACCTTTTTCCCCAGCAATGACGAGTATGCGTCGCTCATCCTGACCTTTGCCACATTCGGGGCCGGCTTTCTGATGCGGCCTCTGGGAGCTGTGATTCTGGGCAGCTATATAGACCGGATTGGGCGCCGCAAGGGGCTCATCGTCACGCTGGGCATCATGGCTCTGGGTACCGTGCTGATTGCCTTTGTGCCCGGCTACGCGACCATAGGCATTGCTGCGCCCATTCTGGTCCTGATTGGCCGCTTGCTGCAGGGCTTCTCTGCCGGCGTGGAGCTCGGCGGTGTATCGGTCTACCTGTCCGAAATGGCCACCCCTGGCAACCGAGGCTTCTATGTCAGCTGGCAGTCCGCGAGCCAGCAGGTCGCCATCATGGCTTCAGCCATCATCGGATACCTGCTGAGCCAATGGCTGACTCCTGCCCAAATTGGCGCATGGGGTTGGCGCGTGCCATTCTTCATCGGCTGCATGATCGTTCCGGTGATATTTGTAATCCGTCGCTCACTGCAGGAAACCGATGAATTCCTGGCGCGAAAGCACCATCCTACCTTCAAGGAAATCCTGCAATCCATCGGTGCCAACTGGCGCATCGTGCTGGCCGGCATGATGATGGTGGTGATGACCACCGTGTCGTTCTACCTGATCACGGTCTACACACCCACCTTTGGCAAGAGCGTGCTCAAGCTCAGTACTGCCGACAGCCTGCTCACCACATTTTGTGTCGGTATGTCGAACTTTTTCTGGCTGCCCGTCATGGGCGCGCTGTCAGACAAGGTGGGACGCAAGAAAATTCTGGTGACCTTTACCCTGCTGCCCATATTGACTGCCTATCCCATCCTGTCCTGGCTGGTAGCCAACATCAGCTTTGAGAACCTGCTGGTGACCGAACTGTGGCTCTCCTTCATGTACGCCAGCTACAACGGCGCAGCGGTGGTTGCACTCACGGAAGTGATGCCGGTCCATGTGCGCACCGTAGGCTTTTCGCTGGCCTACAGTCTGGCGACTGCCATATTTGGCGGATTCACTCCCATGCTGTCGACCTGGTTGATTGAGGTCAGCGGCGACAAGGCGGCGCCCGGCTACTGGATGACCTTTGCCGCAGCCTGCGGTCTGGCCTCGGTCTTCATGCTGTACGGGCGCCGTCGCGTTGCAAGGGTTGCGGTTGCAGCGTAAGGTTGCGAAACGGCGGAGTGTTTGACACAAACCCAAGAGGGGCACCAATCGCTGCGAGTCTGCAGCAAGCCTTTGTCTATTCAATGGCCGATCATCTAGCTCCTGCTTACTAGCCAGAGGGCTAGCGTCGAACAGGCAAATCACCAACTCCACAAATGCACATTGCGCATCTGCGCAATGTGTTTCGTGCATACATGGTGCGGCGGCAATCTTAGAATCCGCGCGATGAACAAATCCAGCAGGAACAATCGCATGACGGAGCCATCCCACATGCAGGACATACTTGCACAAATTAGCGATGAAGCACGCGCCCTGTTTGGCCAGGGCAAGGTGGCAAGCTACATACCTGCCCTTGCCAAGGTCAATCCCCGTCAATTTGGCATCGCAGTGGCCTTCACTGATGGGCAAACCTGTTCGGTGGGCGATGCCAACGTTCCATTCTCCTTGCAAAGTATCTCCAAACTCTTCACGTTTGTGCTTGCACTCAAGGCCATTGGCGATGATGTCTGGAAGCGGGTCGGCCGCGAACCCTCTGGAGCTGCCTTCAATTCCATGGTGCAACTCGAGACGGAGCATGGAATCCCGCGTAACCCATTCATCAATGCGGGTGCACTGGTTATAACGGACATTTTGACCAGCCACTACGCGCATCTGGACTACGCACTTTTGGGTGCACTGCGCAAGTTGGCCGATGCACCCATGCTCAACTGGAACACCGAGGTTGCCAAATCAGAGCGTGGCACCTCACACCGCAACATGGCCATGGCCTATTTCATGAAGAGTTGTGGGAACTTCCACAACGCACCGGAACTGGTGCTGGACAACTATTGTCGGCAATGTGCCGTTGAGATGAACTGCGTTCAGCTCGCTCAAGCCACCATGTTCCTCGCCCACAGTGGTCGCAACCTGGGCCAGAGCGGGCAAGCAGATGCGCAGTTCCTGAATGCAGATGATGCCCGCCGGGTCAACGCCCTGCTGCTCACCTGCGGTGCCTACGACGCGGCCGGAGACTATGCCTACCGCATCGGGCTTCCAGTGAAAACCGGAGTGGGTGGAGGCATCGTGGCGGTGGCACCCGGCATCGGAACGATCGCAGTCTGGGCGCCGGAGCTCGACGCAAAAGGAAACTCCGTCTTGGGAGGATTTGCATTGGAGCGCCTGGTGGAACTTACCCGCTGGACGCCGCACGCAACGTGAGCAAATGAAGCTGGTCACTCCGGCCGCACGCCAAGGCAAAAGCTCGTAAATATGGATCTGGTTGGAGGTATCAGACCATGAGCGCAGCCCTATTGGGCACAGTGATTAAACCTGCGCATTGCAAAACTGCAAACAGGCTCTCAGCCCACTTCCATTGGCAATGGTATCTAGAGAAACCTTGGCGCCAGTGCGCTCGGCAAAGGCTCGAACAATCGACAATCCCAGGCCACTTCCCTGCGAGTCGTGGTTGTCAATGCGGAAGAATCGTTCGAAGACCTTTTCCCGTAGCTCAGGAGCAATTCCTGGTCCACTGTCCTCCACTACCAATGTGCTTGTGTCCTGCGTCGAGTGAAGACGAACCGTTACATGACCACCGCTTGGGGTATAGCGAATGGCGTTATCCACCAGATTCATCACCATTTCACTGATCACCAGGGAACGCCCTTGCACGACCGCCCCATCTCCATGATCCTCGAATCCCAGATCGATGTTCTTTTCCTGTGACAGCCCTGCGAGATTCTCAAGCACCTCCTGCACAACTACCGTCAGTTGGGTAGTTTCCGAACTAGCTCCGTCCTTGTTTTGGTCCAGCGTCTGCGCCAACGATAGCGACAGCAGCTGATTTACCAATCGAATGGCACGGCTCAAAGTGCGCCTGGCCGCGGCCAGGGATTCGGTGTGTCCAACGCCCTGGCTGTTGCGCATGGCATAGCTCAATTGCGTACTTAACACTGCAAATGGAGTCCGTAGTTGATGCGCCGCATTCTGTATAAATACTTCGTGGGTATTGACGTGCTCCTCCAATCTTCGAATGTAGTCGTTCAGCGAGTCCACGAGCGGCGTCAATTCGTTGGGTAATTCATGCGCAATCACGGGCTCGAGGGTACCCGGCTTGCGTGAATGAATCACGTCACGCAGGCGGCGCAAAGGCAGCAATCCACGGTTCAACCCAAACACGATGAGCACCATGGTCATTGCCAGAATGAAAAGCTGTGGAACTACCGATTGAAGCCAAAGCTTGTGAATCAGTTGCTGTCTTGCATTGGTGGTCTGTGCAACCTCTACCACCGCTGGCGCTGCAGTCGGATTGCCAATGACGGGCTGCCAAAGTGCCACGACTCGTACGTCCTTACCACGCATCTGGCTGTTGAAAAAGAAGGGCGTATCCTGTGGAGCAGTGACTTCCGGTCGCGCCAGATCGGTGTATCCAGACAGCAATTGGCCGCCTTCAACGGTGACCTTGTAGAAAATCCGATCCACATCTTCCGACTGAAACAGTTCAAGTGCGGCAGGCGGAATCAAGTGTTGAAATGACCCGTCTTCAAATCGAATCTGCTCTGCGATGATGCGCGCAGATCCCTGTAACAGTCGATCCTGAACTACGGTGGCAGTTTGTACTGCGCTGCGATAGTTGACCCACATGTTCAGGCCCACAGCCCCTAGCAAAGGGAAAAGCACCCACGTTAGCAACTTGCCTTTGAGACTACGTGTCATGACCGGTTGCGCGCAACAAATAGCCAAGGCCGCGCAACGTGACAATGCGCACATTGCTGGAATCCAATTTCTTCCGCAGACGGTGCACATAAATTTCAATGGCATCCACCGAGGTCTCATCGCTCAAGGAAAAAATGCTCTGTGCCAGCGCCGCCTTCGATACCGTGCTGCCCTCTTTGCGCATCAGAATCTCCAAGACACCTCGTTCACGCGGCGTAAGAGACAAGGGCTGATGTGCAATCGCAAACTCACGGCTATTGGTGTCATAGCTTAGATTTCCGCAGGCGATAGCCGGATTGGAGTGACCTGCGCTACGCCGCAGAAGCATGCGGATTCGAGCCTCCAGTTCTTCCATTTCAAAGGGCTTGGCCACGTAGTCGTCGGCACCATGGTCGAGTTCCCCAACACGACTCTGGATAGAGTTATTGGCCGTCAATATCAGCACAGGGGTGGAATCATTGCGGCTTCTGAGCCTGCGCAACACTTCGGTACCACTCAGCTTGGGCAAGGCCAAATCCAGGATCACGATGTTGTAGGTTTCCGCCTTCAGCGCATAGTCTGCATCAAGCCCATTGTTGATCCAGTCCACCGCGTACTGTTGCTGACGTAGCGCACGAATCAGCCACTGCGCCAGGTCTTCATTGTCTTCAACTACCAGGATTCTCATGGCTTCCATGATATCGCCGAGATGACACATGACAGATGTCCTCAGTACTTTCCCTAGTCGATACAGACTGAAAGCGGACTGAAAGCAGGCCCCAAATACATTGCCCTTCGATTGGTCAGCACAGGTGTCAACAGCACTTGCGCGCATTGACTGGTTGCGTCACCCCTTTTGGCTTTGACGACATTTAATGATTTATAGGAGACCCGATTGATGAAAGCACAACGTCTTATTTTGGTGAGCGCAGCACTGGGCATGGCATCCATGGCCACGCATGCACAAAGCAACGAGCAACTTCAGCAAGCGCTGTCTCAGGCGCAGGCCGCAGCCGCCCAAGCGCAAGCCGCGGCCAAGCAGGCACAAGCCGCCTTGGAACAAGCACAAGCTGCCGCTGAGAGCGCCAAAGCCAGCAACAGTGCGGCAGCACCCGCGGCAAAGCCCAATACATCCGGTGCACTGACTTTCAACAGCGGACCTGTCAGCGCAACGCTGTACGGCTTGATTGATATAACGCTCTTCAACAAGAACGCCAATGGACACACCACCACATCACCCGACGTGGCATGGTTTAGCGGCAATCGTTGGGGTATTACAGGTGCACGCCAACTGGGCGGCGATAACGACCTGAAGGCCATCTTCCGTTTGGAAAGTGAATTCGAATCCGAAACCGGCAATATGGATACCCCGGGAGTTCTCTTCAACCGCGACGCATGGCTCGGTCTGGAAAGCAAGTCGCTCGGCAAGCTCACCTTTGGTCGCCAAAACGCGCTGGGTCGCGACCCAGCTGCTTCTGCCATTTACGGTGATGCGTATGGTCCGGCCAAGGCAAGCTTGGAAGAAGGCGGTTATTCAAACAACAACAACTTCAAACAGCTGATCTTTTACGCGGGTAGCGCCAACGGTACACGTGTCAACAATGGCGTTACCTGGAAGAAGGCGTTTTCCAACGGATTCGTGACTGGTTTGCAGTACTCCTTTGGTGGTGTACCGGATAGTTTCAACACTGGAACTTCCAGAACCGCTTCGCTTGCCTATAACGGCGATATGTTCACGGTCGCCGGATTCGCCACCAGTGCCAATGTGGCCAATCTTACGCACCAGAGCTATTCAGTTGGCGGGTCCATTCAGATCAACCCTTTGGTGAAGTTGAACGCCGGCTACTACAACTACACGGCCCAACAAGCCAGCGCAGTTGGTGACCGCAAGGACTCAGCCTGGACCCTTTCCACCAAACTGACTCCTGGAGGCGCCTTTGACTACGAATTGGGATACCAGGTCATGACGGCCAACAACGCCGGATTGAACGGTTCCGGTTATGTGCTGAATGCATTCGCCGATGCAAGTGGCGTTACGGCGGTAGGCAGTGGCAATCGCAGCACGGTTTACGGATCGGTCTTTTACCACTTGGATTCAGCCACTGAAATCTATGCCGCCTTTGACCATCTGAACACCACCGATACCTACTTGGCTGCCCAAGCCGGTGGAGCCAAATCTGCTGATGAAGTCGGCGTTGGCATGCGTTTCAAATTCTGATTGGAAACATCCATGCAATCTGTTCAAGGTATTTTGAAGGCATTCCGGCTGACCGGTTTGTGTGCAGCCATTGTGATGTCTACTTCTGCGCTCGCAGCAGACAAGATCAGCATCATTGTTGGCGGCTACGAAAAGCAAATCTATCTGCCGGCGAAGCTGGCAGAGGGTCTGGGCTACTTTCAGGCTGAAGGTCTGAATGTTGAGCTGCTCAACGAAGCATCCGGTGTGGACGCCGAAAACGAAATGCTTGCGGGTGCAGTCCAGGGGGTAGTTGGTTTCTACGACCACTGCGTGGACTTGCAGACCAAGGGCAAGTTCGTCGAATCGGTCGTTCAGTTCAGCCAGGCACCGGGCGAGGTTGAGCTGGTGTCTTCACGATACCCGAACGTTGCAAGCATGGCAGATTTGCGTGGCAAGAACCTGGGCGTTACCGGCCTGGGCTCTTCCACCAATTTCCTGACCCAATTCCTGATGGTCAAATCTGGCGTACCGCTGGGCGAATTCAGCAACCTTCCGGTGGGCGCAGGTACAACCTTCATTGCCGCCATGCAGCAGGACAAGATCCAGGCTGGCATGACGACTGAGCCGACCATTTCTCGGATGCTCAAGTCTGGCGAGGCCCGGGTGCTGATTGACCTGCGAACATTGGAAAAAACCAAGCAGGCATTGGGAGGCCCTTACCCTGCTGCGTCCCTTTACATGGCCACGGACTGGGTCGAGAAGAACAAGCCCACGGTGCAGAAACTGGCCAACGCTTTTGTCAAAACCCTGAAATTCATCAGCACCCACAGTGCGGCTGAAATCGCCGACAAGATGCCCAAGGACTTCGTTGCTGCAGACCGTGATGGTTATATCAAGGCACTGGCCGATGGCAAAGGGATGTTCACCAGTGATGGTGTCATGCCAACGGGTGGACCCGAAACCGTATTGTCGGTGTTGTCGTCTTTTTCCAAAAATGTAAAAGGCAAAACGGTTGATTTGCAAAAGACCTACACCACCGAGTTCGTGAAAAATGCAAAGTGAACCAGCTATCCAATTGATCAATGTCAGTCGACGCTTTGTCACGCCTGATGGCAAGTCAATGACGGCGCTGCGTGACTTCAACATGTCCGTGGCCCGAGGGGAATTTGTCGCGGTGGTGGGGCCCACCGGCTGCGGCAAATCCACCACGTTGAATCTCATCACCGGGCTGGCCACGCCGTCCAGTGGTGAGGTACGCATCAATGGCAGAGCCGTGAACGGAATAGACCCCAGCATTGGTTTTGCATTTCAGACCGATGCGCTGTTTCCCTGGCGAAGCGTGATTGACAACGTGGTGGCTGGTCCGCTGTTTCGCGGTGTGCCCAGGAAGCAAGCGTATGAGAAGGCTCGCTTGTGGCTGGACCGTGTCAACCTTGGCGGCCACGAGTCCAAGTTTCCACACCAGCTTTCGGGCGGTATGCGCAAGCGTGTATCTCTGGCGCAGACCTTTATCAACGAGCCCGAGATTCTTTTGATGGACGAGCCGTTCTCAGCGCTGGATGTACAGACGCGTGTGCTGATGCATGAAGAGTTGCTCAAACTCTGGTCACAAGCCCGCGCATCGGTGGTATTTGTCACCCATGACTTGGAGGAAGCCATTGCTTTGGCTGACAAGGTCTATGTCTTGACGGCCGGACCCGCTACGGTGAAGTCGGTTTACCCGGTTTCCTTGCCCAGACCGCGCGTGGTCAGCGAAATTCGCTACGAGCGGGCCTTTATCGATATTTCCCACACCATCTGGGAAGACTTGCGTGATGAAGTTCAACGTAGCGCGGTCCGAGAAGAAGCCTCCATTGCATAAAAGAACTCCCCAAATAAACCGCTCATGACTGATACCTCCCTGACAGTCGGCATTGCTTTGCAAGCTGGCACTTCGGACGTCGAGATTGAAATGGCCGCCGCAAAGAAAATGCGCCGCCGCACTCAGACCGTCTACTTTTGGCGATTCGCCATTTTGATTGTGTTCCTGGCGAGTTGGGAATGGCTTTCCCGCAGCAAGTTGATTGACGAGTTCTTCTACTCTCGACCTTCCACCATTTGGGAGCGGCTCTACGAATGGGCCACTGTCGGCACATCAGAAGGCCCACTCTGGTATCACCTGTGGGTAACGATGGAAGAATCGCTTCTGGGCTTTTTCACCGGCTCTGTTGCTGGCATTGTGGTTGGCATCGCGCTGGGACGTAAGCGCATGCTTTCGGATATTTTTTCGGTCTACATCAAGGTCATCAACTCAGTGCCGCGGGTGGTTCTTGCCCCGATTTTCATCATGATCTTTGGATTGGGGCTTTCTTCCAAGGTAGCGCTGTCTTTTGTGATGGTCTTTTTTGTGGTGTTCTCCAACGCCTTCCAGGGAGTGCGCGAATCGGACCGCAACTTGCTGGCCAACGCCCAGATCTTGGGTGCCAAGGGCTGGCAACTGACGCGCTCGGTGGTTATCCCCTCGGCGATGAGCTGGATCTTTGCCTCGTTGCATGTGAGCTTCGGATTTGCCATAGTTGGCGCAATCGTTGGTGAATTTGTCGGCTCACGCTATGGCATCGGCCTGCTCATCAACGTGGCCAAGGGTTCGTTTGATGCGTCCGGCATGTATGCCGCAATCGTCATCATCATGGTGGTGGCATTAGCTGCCGAATACTTGATGACGGTACTGGAGAACCGGTTGGCCCGCTGGCGCCCAGCGCCATTGCTGGACACGCACTAGATGGCACACGCTACTTGGCAGCGCTGACGAACTCACTGGTGAATGTCTTGGATAAGTCCACCGACTTGCCCTTGACGTTCTTGTTGAATGCCGACAACACGGCAAGCACCGTTTCCGGCCCCCCTGAAGACATTCGGCCATCAAGCGTAAACATGCTTTTTCCGTCTGCCAATGCCTGTATATAGCCGTCCCGGTCACCCACAAAAAAGTCCTTGGGCAGGTGTGCAGCGATTTCAGCGGCACTGTGGCTGTGGATAAACCTCAGTGTCTTTACCAGTGCATTGACCAGCTTCTGTACCGTGACCCGATTCCTTTGCACCCACCCGGTAGGCATATACAAGGAAGCCGCGGGATAAGTGCCGCCCAGCGCCGCCTTCGTATTTTCGTTTACACGCATATCAACCAACACCCGAGCTTCGCCCGTTTTCAACAACCTGGAGATGGTGGGTTCTGTTGTCATACCAGCCTGTATCTGGTTGTTCTGCATGGCGGTGATGAAGCTTTCTGCCGCACCCACCGGCAAGGTGCTGAACTCCCCCAGAGGAACGCCCGCCTTACCCATCAGATACTGGGTCAAAAATGTGGTGGAGGAACCAAGACCCGTCACACCTATGGTCTTGCCACGCAGCTGGGCCACCGATTTGATGCCCGGGTGCTTATTGGACACTAGCAGTACCTCACCCGGTGCCTGACTAAACTGCACCACTGACTGGACGAACTTGCCTTTGGTCTGAAGGTCGATACAGTGGTCATAAAAACCTATGACTCCTTGCACCGAGCCTGCCAGCATCACATCTTCGGCGTCAACACCGGAAGGTTCATTCAGCAGTTCAACTTCCACTCCCTCAGACTTGAAATAGCCCAAACTCTCAGCCAGTTTGGCCGGAAGGTAAATCTGCTTTTCGTAGCCACCCACCATGATGGCAACCTTTTCGGCTGCAAGTACCCTCAAAGGACTTAGTGTGAGCGCACCAAGTAGCATCGCACGGCGGGTTGTCTCGGGTTGAATGCTGAAGTTCATGTCATCTTTGTATTGTGTCTGCCAACGTCCCTTCGGATTATGCAAACCAAGTTCAAAAAATGATATGTGGATTGCCACAATCGGTGTCAAGCCACTGTCAACGAACTGCTGGCATTGCCGAGACGGGTACTTCCTGACACGATCTCATTGCGCTGGCTTCGAAAAGACGTTCACCAGACTGCCATCCGGATCACGTAGCAGCAGCGACAGGTTGCCCCAAGGCATACGCGTCGTTGGCATGACGATTTCCGCGCCGGCGCCGGCCATGCGGTCAGAAACGGCGTCCACGTCCTCGACCTGAAACTCCAGGATTGCAGATCGATTGGAAGCCGCAATGGCAGCCCCGGCGTTGAAGGTTCGAATCAGGTGCTCGGAGGAGATGGCCAGTACCACCCTTTCAAACCGTATTTCGGCAAACCCGTCGGCAAGACGCGTGGGTTCTATTCCAGACAGGTTTTGGTAGAACGTTACGAGGCGCTCGAACGCATGGGTGACAAGACGCACAGATGCAAATTTCATGTTTGGCTCCAGAGTGAAAGAGCCTTGCAGCTTAGTCTCAGCTACTGTCAATTTCTGGCAGTATTGTCTGCCCATTCATGGTTTGCGAGCGACGCCACGCCTTCAGCAGCTCCTGCCTGCTTTTGGGATAACGCACGCCGAGCAGCGCAACCTCGGTGATCCGGTCTGCGCGAAAGTTGCGAAATCCGTTGCGCAGTTCACACCAGCACATCAACACGCGCGCCTGGTCGAAATAGACAAGCGCAAAAGGCCAGACGGTGCGCTGCGTATTTGTTCCCGCCCCATCGCTGTAGGCAATTTGAAGTTTGCTTTGTTGACGGATGGCCGCGCGCAAGAGGTCCGGGGCTACTGCATGGAGCGGGATCTCTTTTCCCGCACCAACCAGCAAGGCTGACTCCTGCAATTCCCGACGCAGATCCGGTGGCAGTACGGCTGCAATCTTGGCCAGGGTGCTCAATGCCCCATTGACCAGTGTTCGGTCACCGCGATCGGCGACCCAGCGCATCCCAAGCACCAACGCGTCAAGCTCTTCGGAGGCAAACATCAAGGGTGGGAGCATGAAGCCCGGCTTCATGACGTATCCAACCCCTACTGCCCCCTCGATGCCAGCGCCCTGCGCTTGAAGACTGGCTATGTCGCGATACAGTGTGCGGATGCTGACACCCATTTCGGCGGCCAGGGTCTGTGCGCTCACCGGTCGCCGGTGGCGTCGCAGAACCTGCAGCAGGGCTAGAAGACGTTCGGATCGGGACATGCCACGATCATATGCACTGAGCCACTGGCGGGCACGCAAGGGTCCGCGACTGATTTACCCTACAACCCATGCCTCAATCCCTTTCATCCACCGTCGAGAGCGAACTGCTCATCAAGAAAAGTCGCTTCATCGGCTGCGTCCAGCCTGTGCCGGACCGCGCCAGTGCGCAAGCCATCGTTGCCAGCCTCAAGGCACAGCATCCCGGTGCGGCACACGTCTGCTGGGCGTTGATGGCGGGGGGACACTCGGCTGCGGTGGATGATGGAGAGCCCAGTGGCACGGCAGGAAAACCCATGCTGGAAGTGCTTCGCCACCAGGACCTGGAGGGCGTGCTGGCGACCGTGGTGCGCTACTACGGTGGCATCCAGTTGGGTGCGGGTGGTCTGGTGCGGGCCTATACCGATTGCGTGGCGCAGGCGCTGAAGAACGCCGTCAAGGTTCCCATCGTCAAGAGCAAGACGCTGCACTGTACGGTGCCCTATGCGCTGGAGGGCATGCTGCGCCGGGAGATCGAAGCAGCCGGTGGCGCCCTGCTAAACGTGCAGCACCGTGGTGAGGTGGAGTT
Organism: Rhodoferax sp. GW822-FHT04A08; assembly: GCF_058801025.1. Taxonomy (NCBI): domain Bacteria; kingdom Pseudomonadati; phylum Pseudomonadota; class Betaproteobacteria; order Burkholderiales; family Comamonadaceae; genus Rhodoferax; species Rhodoferax sp. GW822-FHT04A08. The sequence goes on along the minus strand of NZ_JBXAMW010000010.1, from coordinate 22,667 downwards.
TGCGTTCAGCCTAGCTGCAACGGCAGCTGATGCCCTGGTGCCGCAATTGAATGAAGCCGGCCAAGGCCGCATTGCCTGGCTGGACGTCAACGCGTCTTGACCGTCAGCTGGCCGCCCTATGCGCCAGCCCTACCACCTTGCCAATGACCAGCAAGGTCGGTGGCTTGACGGCATGGGTCAGCGCGGTCTGCGGCAACGCATTCAGGGTGGTGGTCCAGATCTTCTGCTGCGGCCAGGTGGCGCGGTAGATCAGTGCGGCGGGTGTCTGCGCATCCAGGCCCGCAGCCTGCAGTTCGCGCGCTATCACTTCCAGTCCGGTGACGCCCATGTAGATCACGATGGTCTGATTGGGTTGCGCCAGCGCTTTCCAGTTCAGGTCGATGCTGTGGTCCTTGAGGTGTCCCGTCACGAAGACGCAGCTCTGCGCCAGGTCCCGGTGTGTCAGTGGAAAGCCAAATCCTGCCGCAGCCCCCAGGGCCGCAGTAATGCCCGGCACGATTTCCACCTCGATGGCGTTCTGCACCAGCACGTCCAGTTCCTCACCGCCCCGGCCAAAGACAAACGGGTCGCCGCCTTTGAGGCGCACCACCCGCTTGCCCCACTTGGCCTTGTCCACCAGCAACTGGCAGATTTCTTCCTGCGACAGGGTGTGGTTGCGCGCAGCCTTGCCCACGTAGATGCATTCGCAATCCGCAGGCGCCAGCTCCACAATGCCGGGCCCCACCAGGTTGTCATAGACCAGCACCTCGGCCATCTGCAAACGCCGCAGGGCGCGCAGGGTCAGCAGCTCACGGTCGCCCGGTCCGGCGCCCACCAGTGACACCGTGCCCGGTGCCTGTTCCGACAATCCGCTGATCATGCTTGTGGCCCTTGGTGAAACACGAGGTCCTGAACCACACGTCCATGCACCAGATGCTCCTCGACGATGCGGTCCATATTGACGTCCGTCACGTTGTAGTACCAGGTACCATCGGGCTGCACGCACATCACCGGTCCCCCCTTGCAGGCAGCAAAGCAGTTCACGCGGCTGCGTTTGACGCGCAGCTCACCTTCGTGCACGCCCGCTGCCTTGAACTTGTCGCCCAGGCTGTCAAACAGGGCCTGCGATGCGCCGTCTTCGGTGCAACGCGGGCCGGTGCACACCAGCAAATGGCGCTTGTACGCCGCGATCTTGGGTTTCTGCAACTCACTCATTCCGTTCCTTCTTGCTCGGCAGGCAGTGCTTCTTCCACTTCCTGCGGCGTGCTCAGCACCCATTCAATATAGTCCTGCGGCAGACCGTGCCGGGTTGCCAGACTCAGCGTGCTGGCGCCCTCCAAATAGTCCAGGCGCAGATTCTCCATCCAGCCCAGCAGACCTGTGGACAGCGAGCGCCCGGCCTTTTCACCGACGCGGGTACTGCCGCCATCGTCCAGATCATATTTGTTGGCATAGCCGCGCGGCGTGACCATCAATCCATGCTGCACAAAGGTGTGGCTATTGCCGATCAGCACGGTGGTCAGCATACCAATGTCGCATTCGCTCATTTTGTCCAGCGTGGTGAACTCGATGCGCTCGCGCCGCCGGTAGGCCGACTTGACCACGGCCACCGGCGTGTCCGGCCTGCGGTGGCGCAGAAACAGCGCCTGCGCCTGCACGATCTGCTGGGTGCGCCTGCCGCTCTTGGGGTTGTAGAGCGCCACCACAAAGTCCGCAGCAGCCACCGCATTCAGCCGCCGCGCAATCACCGGCCAGGGCGTAAGCAGGTCGCTCAGCGAGATGGAACAGAAGTCGTGCGTGAGCGGAGCACCCACCAGCGCTGCACAGGCGTTGATGGCAGAAGCCCCCGGCACCACTTCCACTGCCACGTCCGTCTCTGGAGTCCAGCCCGCCTGAAACAGCATTTCATACGTCGGCCCAGCCATACCGTACACGCCGGCATCGCCGCTGGAGATCAGCGCCACCTTCTTACCCGTGCGGGCGGCGGCCAGTGCGTGCACCGCACGGTCCAGCTCCTCGGTCATACCCTTGCGCACCACCTCCTTGCCTTCCAGCAAGTCAGCCACCAGCTTGATGTAGGTGACGTAGCCGACCACCACGTCAGCCTCGGCAATGGCGGCGCGGGCCCGGTGGGTCATGTGGTCATGGCTGCCCGGACCAATGCCGACCAGCATGATCTTGCCCTGCGTCTCGCTCATTGTGAGGCTCCCATTTCCCCGGTAAGGCGCGTCGATTGGCCGCCTGAGATGTCAGCCAGCACAGGCCGCAGCCAGCGCTGGAACGCCGGGGCGGCGACCAGCCCCATGCTGACCCAGAACGACAGCGACACCCAGGTCGTCGCCCACACGAACTGGTCTGCCAGTTGCGCCAGCGCCGCATGCGCCGTGGCGTCATAGCCGGCCAGGGCATCACCCTGCAATTGCGGCGCTCCCACAACAAACGGCACTGCGAGTAGCACGGCTGCCACGGCCCAGCGCCAGCGCGCGCGGGCAAATCCGGCAATGGCGCACGCCATGCAGGCGCTGCCCACCGCCAACAGCCACCAGAGTTGGCGCGTATGCAGCGGTGCGGCCTGCATGCCGGGCACCTCGGCCGGCAAGCCCAGCGTGGGCCAGAGATGAAAACTAAGCCACCCCGCTGCGGCCACCAGTCCGGCCAGCGCACGCGAGCCCAGGGCCGCGCCGCGCTTGAGGTTCCAGATGCCCATGACCACAAACATCAGCAATGCCATGCTGAATGCGTGCAACACGTTGGCAACCCAGGTCCAGGTGGTGCGCTCGGCGCCGTTTTGCGGCTCCCACGCTGCGGCATCGTGTTCATGCTCGTGCTCGTGCGCCGTTGCCATGCTGGCATGGGCAGGCGCTTCGACCGCGTCGTGAACCTGCGGCGCATCTGCCTTTTGCTCCTCGAACGCTTCCGCTGCCAGGATCAGCGGTGCTGCCTGCCAGTGCTGCACGCCGGTCTGCACCGAGCCGACCAGCAGGGCCGTGCCCAGTGCCGCCCAAATCAAGCGATGAAAAATCATGGGGTTCTCCAGCGGGTGTGGGAATCAATGGCAGGGTTTGACGGTGATGTGGCGCACGTCGTGCGCAGCGTTGTGCGCAAACGGACTCTCGGCGAAGGCCACGCCATAGAGCACCACCATGCCCAGCAGTGCGCCTGCTGCCAGTTGCAGCATCAGGCTGCGGATGGCACTGGTGCTGTGGCCGATGGAGAGAGGGGAAGTTGCGGAAGAGGTCATGGTTACTCCTGAAGGGTTGCATACATCGGGTCGCACATGGCTACGGAAACCGTGGCGTTGCGCCCATCTGCGCCACGGTGTTTGAATTTCTCAACCAGCAAGGCCGACCTGTCCAAGGCCTGAGTTCGCCCCAGATACCTGGCGGCCCCAAGTAGTGCGGCAGCCTCGCTGACGGACGATGTGCCGGTGTGCTTGCGCACTGTCTCGGACGGGTTGGGCACTTGCACCGCGGCCAGCTCCTGTGCGGCATAGAAGTGCACGTTCCAGCCGTACAAGGCGGCACAACCAAACAGGCCAGGCTCGTCGGCCTTCAGATCTATGCTGGACACGGCGACGACCTGCGACAGCTGCAACCCGGCTTGCATCAATGCGCCATGCAAGGCCTGCTCCAGCGTCAACACAGAGGTTCCGCGGTCGCACCCTATGCCGAGTGACACTGTTGCTGCAGGTTCGCGCCGAAGACTCATGCCGCTTGCCCTAGAGGAGGACGGTAGACCACCAGCCGCTCATGCAGCTCCACCCAGCGCGCCACGGGAATCTCCGCATCGGTGATCCACAGCACCGCCTTGAAATACTGCAGGTCCACCTCGTCGAAACGGGTGAAGGTGTGGATGTTGGCTGGCAATGCTGTCGAACGGGTCCACCAGTGGTGGCTGCCGGTCTCCTGCACCACGGCCACCGGCTCGCCATTGACCACATGGGCCGACACGCGCGTGATGTTGATCTTGGGCGCCTCCACCTTCCAGCCCAGCTCGCGCCCCAGAATGTCCACGGGAATGGTCTTGCCCACATCGGACGCGGTGGTCAGCACCGGCGTGGCACCCAACATGGCAGCCACCGTCTCGGCCATGGCATTGGCGCCGCCCACATGGCCGGAAAGCACCGGGATGACGAACTGCGCGGCATCGTCCACCACCAGCACGCCGGGGTCTTCGTCCTTGCTCTGGAGGTGCGGCGCGATCAGCCTCACCACCGCGCCCAGCGATACAAAGAAAACAATCTGGTCAAAGTCTGCGAACAGCGCTTGCATCTCGTCACGGAACGCACCGCTGTAGGCGCGCACCGGGTTCTGCAGCCCTTCCATCAGGGGTGCAAATTTTTCGGCCACGCACACACTGGCGGCGGGCATCTGGCGCGCCAGTTCGGCGGTTTGCTGTGCACCGTGCTTGGTGATGGCCACCAGCACCACGCGCACCGGTGTGTCCGCGTCGTGGGCCGCATGCAGCGTTACGGGGGTCGTCATTCCTGTGTTTCCTCTTCCGAGTCGGCGGTGGATTTTTTGCGGCAGCCGCGCAGCAGCTCGCCGCGTGGGCGGTCGGGGTTCTTGACCAGCAACAGCGAGAGGTAGTTCACCTTGGTGCCCTTGAGCTCGGCCACGTTGGTGACGATGCGCTCCACGGGTGAACCGGCCTTTTCGATGAAGCGGCTGTGCGCCAGCAGGCCCCGGCGCTGCAGCAGGTCGATCAGGTCATCCAGCAGCGGCTTGACCTTCATCAGCACCAGGGTGTCGAAGTCGTCCAGCATTTTTTCCACGGCCTCAATGCCATAGGCCGCCGGCACGATGGCAATGGTGTCGTCCTGCTCCGAGAGCGGCATCTGCAGTTGCGCACAGGCCGCGTTGAACGAGGTCACACCCGGCACGATGCTGACGCGTGCATCGGCGTCCAGCTCGCGCAGCACGCGGGCCAGGTAGCAAAAGCTGGCATAGGTGGAGGCGTCGCCTTCCACCAGAAACAACACATCCTGCCCGCCAGCCAACAGGTCACGCACCGTCTCGGCGGCCTTGAGCCAATGGCGTGCCAGTTTCTCTGCGTCATGCGTCATGGGGAACAGCAGCGACTGGTGCTGTGCCGGTGGCGTCAGGCCCGCACGCAGGGCGATGTCCAGCGCATAGCTCTCCTTGCGCAGGCTGCGCACCGGGTAGGTCCAGATGGTGTCCGGCTGCTGCAGCAGCGCCCAGGCGCGGCGGGTGATCAAGTCCGGGTCACCCGGGCCCAGCGAGACGCCGTACAGCTTGCCCTTGTGGTGTGTGCTCATGCGCGCTCTCCTGCCTGGGCGCAGACAATCCACACCGGGTTTTCGGCTGCCATGCGGTGCATGTGCAGAATCGGTTTGCTGCGCGCGGCCTGCAGTTGCAGCACGTCCCAGGTGGCGCCGTTGGCCTTCAGGGCCTCCACCGCAGCAGCCAGGTTTTCCAGCGTCACAAAGTTCATCACCAGCCAGCCTTGTGGTTTGAGGCGATTGAGGATCAACGCAATCAGCTCAGCCAGCTCGCCACCGGAGCCGCCCACAAAGACTGCGTCGGGGTCGGCCCAGTCCTGCAAGCCTTGCGGCGCCTTGCCGTGCACCAGGCTGTGGTTGCTGATGCCCATGGCGAGCCGGTTGCGTTGCACGATGGCCGCGTCGTCCTCGTTTTTTTCGATGGCATACACATGGCCGTTACGGCACAGGCGCGCCGCCTCCAGGCCCACGCTGCCGGAGCCTGCGCCTATGTCCCACACCACGCTGTCGGCACGCAGCTGCATGCGCGCCAGCGACACGGCGCGCACCTCGTTCTTGGTGATCAGGCCCTTCTCCGGGTGGCGCTGCTCAAAGCTGGCGTCCGGCAGGCCAAACAGCACCTGCGGCGCGCGCTGGCGCGTGCGCCACAGCAGCACCACATTCGGGTCGGCAAACTGCAACTGCGCCGCCGCAGCGATGGTCACGCCGCTGACCACGCGCTCCTCGGGCTGGCACAGGCGCTCGGCCACGGCCATCTCCCATTCACCGTCCAACTGTTCAGTCACCAGCATGCGGGCAATGCGGTCCGGCGTGTTGAAAGGGCTGGTCAACACCGCCAGCCGGTCGTGCTGGCGAATGTCGCGCAGCAAGGCATAGAGGCCGTGGTCAGGCGCTGCGCCCGCTTGCCACTCGCCCGCGTCCTTGCTGTGCACTGAGGCAAACCGCATCTCCTGCCAGGGCAGACCGAGGCGCGCACACGCCAGTTGCAGGGTAGAGACGTTGGGCAGCACTTCGATGGCTTCAATGCACAGGCGCGAAGCCAGGTAAGCCGCAATGCCATGGCACAGCGGGTCGCCGGTGGCCAGCACCGCCACACGCCGGCCGTCAGCCTGCGCGGCGCGTATCCATTCGGGCACCTGGCTGAGCGCGCCTGTGAGGTCGCGCTGCTCGGCATGCGGTGCAATCTCCTTGGCGAGCAGCTTGAGCGTGCGCTCAGCGCCTATCACCAGATCGGCGCACCAGAGGTGCTGGCGCGCCTGGGCGCCCAGGCTGGCCGCGCCATCGTCCAGCACGCCCAGGATGCGGCATTTTTCCAATACGTTGTCGGTGTTCACGAAGCCTCCGCTATCTTGCGACCTTCAAAGTCGCAGACCAGCACTTGCAGTTCAAATTGATCGGGGTAGCGCGCGCGCAGCGTCTGTATGACGCGCTGCGCCAGCGCGGTATGAAACGCCGCGCCCAGGCCCAGCGCATCCATGCGCTCACCGGCGTAACGTGCGGTCTCGTTGCCGCGAATGGCCTCGCACACATCGGGTGGCGCGCCCACGCCAGCGGCCAGTTCGGCCAGCAGACCGGTGTCCACTTCGGCGCGGCCGGCGTGGGTGATGGTCTCGCCCTGCGCGATCTTGGTGAGCTTGCCCACCATGCCGCCTATCACCACTTTCTCAATGCCGGCCTTGACAGCTGCACCCAGGGCGTAGCGCAGAAAGTCGCCCATCTGCACAAACGCGGCCTGCGGCAGAGAGGGCAACTCTTCCATCACGAATTTTTCGGTACGCCCGCCGGTGGTCAGCACCACCACGCCATGGCCCAGCGTGCCCGCCACCTGCACACCCTGGACCACACTGGCGCGGTAGGCGGCGGTGGAGTACGGCTTGACGATGCCGGTGGTGCCCAGAATGGAAATGCCATCCAGAATGCCCAGGCGCGCGTTCAACGTCTTCTTGGCCATCTCCACGCCCTGCGGCACCGAGATGCAGACCTCCAGCCCTACTTCGTCCAGCAGGCTGTGGCCTGCGGCACGCACATTGGCTTCGATGTTGCGGCGTGGCACCGGGTTGATGGCGGGCCCGCCCACCTCCAACCCCAGGCCCGGCATGGTGACCCGCCCCACCCCGAAGCCGCCCGTGAGCACCACTTGCCCCGCCTTGTGCGGCAGCAGGCGCACGTCCGCCGTCAGGTGGGCTTTGTCGGTGCAGTCGGGGTCGTCGCCCGCGTCCTTGATGACCATGGCGTGGGCCACGCCGGCGCTCGCATCCACGCGGCCATCCTGCACGGCAAAGGCAACCACGTCCCCATTGGGCAGCAGGCAGTCCACGGTGGCTGGCACTTCGCCTGTCACCAGGCCGAGCACCGCCGCGCGCGCAGCCGCAGCAGAGCAGGCACCGGTGGTGAATCCGGTGCGCGTGCCGCGTGGCGCGTCTTTGTTCATCATGCACCCAGTTCCTGTGCCTCGGCCAAGCCCAGCAGTGCGTGGATGGCCGCCACCACCAGCGTGGAGCCGCCCTTGCGGCCCCGGATGACGATCCACGGCACATCGATCTTCAGGGCCATCAGGGCCTTGGACTCTGCAGCGGACACAAAGCCCACCGGCATGCCCACTACCAACGCCGGGTTGGCGTCCTCTTCTTCAATGAGCCGCACGACTTCAATCAAGGCCGTGGGCGCATTGCCAATACCCACGATGGCGCCGTCCAGCAGCCCTTGCCGGTGGGCCTTGCGCATGGCCTGCACGGCGCGCGTGGTGCCCTCCAGGGCAGCCGCGTCGATCACATCCGGGTCGCTGATGAAGTGGTGTGTAGTGATGCCAAAGTGCTGCAGCCGCGGCGCCGACAGACCCACGCAAATCATCTCCACATCGGCCACCACCCGCGTGGTGCGCGAACGAATGGCCTTGATCGCAGCTCCCACCGCAACCGGGTGGAACTCGGTCAATCCGTTGAAGTCAAAGTCGGCGTTGGCGTGGATCATGCGGCGCACCACCGGCCACTGCTCGGGCCTGTAGTTGTGCGATTGCACCTCGCGGTCGATCACCGCAAAGGAGTCGTGCTCGATGGCGCGGCCTGCAGCGGTGAGCTGCTCGGTCACCACGTTGGTGTTGGTCCCGCTCATGCGTGGGCTCCGGTCGCAGCGTGTCCGTGGGCATGCGGGTGGGCGTGATCATGTGCATGGTCGTGCGGCAACGTGTCGTCGTGGTGGTGGCCGCCCATGCCGTGCTCCTCGGCAAAGCTGCGGTACTTGCAGCCATCGCAAGGCATGAGCTGGATGGGCGCGCCCTGTCGCAGTGCCTGCACGCGCTCTTCCAGCAGTTCAAATACCTCGCGCTCAAAACCAAAATATTTTGTGGAGATCAGCCGCAGCGTGGGGTACTGCGCCCTCAGGTTTTCCACCTGCCTGGTAATGCGTTCCACCAGCGTGCCGTTGAACAGATAGTAGGGAATCACCACGACCTGCTTCATGCCCAAGAGGCTCTGGCGCTGCACCACCTTTTCCAGGCGGGGATAGGTGATGCCGGTAAAGGCCAGGTCCACCAGCTCGTGGTCCGTCTCTTCCATCAGCCAGCGCGCCATCTTGGCCATGTCGCCATTGGCTTGCCTATCCGACGAGCCGCGGCCCAGCACCACCACACCGGTGCTGGTGGGGTCGGGCATGTCCAGCGTCTGCATGGCGTCCTTGAGACGGCGGCGCAGTATCTGCAGGATCGGGTCACATGCGCTCAGGTGCGGCGCGTAAGAAAAATGCACACCCGGAAACTTGAGCCGCGCACCGTCTATGGCCTGCGGAATATCCATCTTCACATGGCCCGCCGCGTTGAGGATGAGCGGCACCACAAACACGCGCGTGGCACCCTGCGCCGCGCGGCGCAGCCCCTCGCTCAAGGTGATCTCTGAGAACTCGATGAAGCAGACCTCGATGCGCCAGCCCGGCTTGCGCGCGCGCCACTGTTCGGCAAAGGCCTCGATCTCTTCGTTGCCAGAGGGTTCGCGCGAGCCGTGGCCCACCAAGAGTATGGTTTCTGTGTTCATGGGAGTTCCTTCATGGAAGATGCGTGAGGGTCTGCGGCCAGTGCTGCGCTGGGCACACTGGCGCGGCGAAAGCGGTGCGTGAAGCTGGCGTCGTACAGCTTGGACTTGGCCAGCGTGGTCCAGTGGCGCGCGCCCAGCGTGGGGCTTGCAATGATCATGGACTGGCTGACGATCTTGGCCTCGCGGCACAGGGCCTGGATGGTGGCCAGCGTGCCGCGCACGATTTGTTCTTCACCTGGCCAGCTGGCCTTGTGCACCACGACGATGGGTGCGTCTTCCGACCAGCCCGCCGCACGCAGCGATGCAGTGACCTTGCCCATGAGGGTGATGCTCAAAAATATGCAGAGCGTGCAGTGGTGCGCCGCCAGCTCTTCCAGCGACTCACCATCGGGCATGGGCGTGCGGCCTTCCACGCGGGTGAAGATCATGGTCTGGGTGACCTCCGGCAGCGTCAGGCTCTCCACCGCTGCGGCAGCAGACGCCATCGCCGATGACACACCGGGCACCACCTGCACCGGCACACCCGCGGCGTCCAGCGGCTGCACCAGCTCAATCAAGGCGCCATACAAGCCGGGGTCGCCGGTCTGCAGACGCACCACGGTGTCGCAGCGGCTGGCATGCGCAATCAACCAGTCCGACATCTGCTCCAGCGTCATGTCCTTGCTGTCGGCCACCACGCAGTCGGGCGCGGCCCAGCGCAAGGCCGCAGCACTCACCAGCGAACCCGCATAGAGGATGGCACCGGCGCGCGCGACCAGGTCGCGGCCCTTGACCGTGATCAGATCCGGGTCACCCGGACCGGCGCCCACAAACCAGACAGTGCCGCTCATGGCAGGCACGCCCAATGGATATTCATTCCAACTCTCCAGACGCACACCCGCGTACAAGATGCAAAACGCGAACACGTTGGAGAAAGAATGAGAGACAGCAGCGGTGCACCAGCACCTGCAACCAGCCCACATCGCCCACCGCAATGCCGCACGTATGCGTTACAGGCCGGTTTCCGGGCTCGTGAGCGGAGATTTGCATCACCTACTTGGTGCCTTCCCATGCTTTCGCACAGTGGCTGTCGTACCAAGCTTCTCTCACTTACCGTTGCGGGGGCAGCGTTGGGATTGTTGGCCCCTGTATGGAACCAACGCACCGACTTCCCGTTTAATTCCCTCAACTGAACAGTCAGGGAACACCTTTAACGTGGGCGGATGTTAGCAGAACATTTTTTGCAATGGCGCTCTTTTTTTCGCATTGCATGGCAAGACCACTTCCATGTATGCATACAAAAACATAGCTAGCTATACGTAGTTATGCGAGTAAGAAATGCAGGCGTTGGCCGACCAATGAGCATCTCCACCAACTATGTTTTCCATATGCACCTCCCTACTTTCAGGCCCTTGGCCTTGTGGTTTTCTTCAGCGGTGATCTCTGCCGTGGCATGGGCTGCACCCACGTCGTGTGAGGTCACCTCCGGTGATCGACTGACCCCGGTGATTGAGCTCTACACGTCGGAGGGCTGCAGCTCCTGCCCACCAGCAGACCAATGGCTATCCACCATGAAAGGCAAGCCCGTGGTGGCACAGGCCTTCCACGTTGCCTATTGGGACTACATCGGCTGGAAGGATCCGTTTGCCAATCCCGCATTCACCGTACGCCAGAGGGAAATTGCATTCGCCAATCGATTGAGCGGCATCTACACCCCCCAACTGGTGCGCAACGGGCGTGACTGGGCCAACTGGAGGCAATCCTTGCAGGCCGTCGATTTCAACGCAAGCGCAAAGGCAACGATTCACTTGCAAGGCGGTACACGCGCCAACGCTTTTGAAGCACGCGTAACCCCTGTGGCAGGTTCGGGCCCGTGGACCGCATACTGGACCACCACCGAGCACAACTACAGCTCACACGTCAAGGCAGGTGAGAACGCGGGTGAGTATCTGAAGCATGACTTTGTCGTCCGGCAGTACGCGCCCGTAGGTCGCTACGAGGGAGCCCAGACGCTGACGTTTTATGCAATCCCCGCGCAGGCGGATCACCCCCGCCAAATCAACCTGGTTGTCTCCGACATCCAGACCGGTGAAACCCTGCAGGCGGTCAGCCTTTCCTGCTCATAAGGGCGCGTTGCGGTCAGGCAAATACGTCTACCAGACCACCGATGGCGCCAAGACCCACAGGCCGAGCAGCGACCGGTGCTGACGAAAGCGCTGAACCGGACGAACCAGTTGACGGCGAGCGTGCATTCACGCTGTCCGCGTCTGCCATGCGGGATTCGATGTTTCTGATTTGAGACTGCAGGTTCTCGATGATGCGTTTTCCTTCGGGGGTTTTTCCCGAGGGGCACGCTTGCCAGTCGCCCAACTGTCTTTCGCATTGGGCCAGTTTGGCTTGCAGTGCGACCGGTGCGCCGCCCCCACCGTTGCCAGGCCCGATGGACGAAGTGCCGGAGAGTGCTGATAAAGACACGATAGAAGTTACCTGCGTAGCGGACCGCATCAGTGCCCGCACCGCGATGCGCCTGGCCCATTGCTGGGCCGTTGGCATCGGCTGCGGCACCAACGATACGACTTATTTCTTCATCTCGTCCTTGCCCATGGCATCCTTCTTCATGGCGTCTTTGCCCATGGTGTCCTTCTTCATGCAGTCCTTGCCCATGGCGTCTTTGCCCATGGAGTCCTTTTTCATGCAGTCCTTGGTCATGGCATCCTTGCCCATGGCGTCCTTCTTCATTTCGTCAGCGGCCATGGCACCGCTTGTGGCGATCAGCATGCAGGCGGACAGGATGGTTGCGGTCAGTTTGTTCATGGTTTTTTCCTTCAATTCACAGAGTGATGTATGTGGCAAAAGTGCCGATGTTTGGAACAAGCCGAGCGGACTCAGCTTCCTCCGAACCAGTTGTACCCTTGGTCTTCCCAGTAACCGCCAGGGTAGGTATTCGTGACAAAAATCGCTTGGATGTGCTTGGGGTTCTTGTAGCCAAGCTTGGTAGGTATGCGCAGCTTCATGGGGTAGCCATACTTGGCGGGCAGAGTCTGTCCGTCATAGGTCAGCGCCAGGGTAGTCTGGGGATGCAGGGCCGTGGGCATGTCGATGCTGGTGTAGTAGTCGTCAGCGCACTTGAACCCGACATACTTTGCGCTGAGGTCTGCGCCCACGCGTCGCAAGAAGGCCGCGAAGGACACACCACCCCATTTGCCGATGGCGCTCCAACCTTCCACGCAAATGTGGCGGGTCACCTGATCGATCTGCGGCATTGCACGCAACTCGGGCAAGGTCCAGCTGCGTTTGTCCGCCACCAGGCCTGTGACCTCCAGGCGGAAGCTGTCTCCGTCGATGGCACGCACTTCGTCTTCGCCATAGAAGGCATTGAAGGGAAACGGCCGCGTGATCATGGAATCCGGATACGTGGGCGCCAGCCGATTGGGGTCGAACAGCCAAGCCTGTGCCTTGTCATTGAGGCGTGAGATGCGCGTGAGTGCGGTCTCCACACTGTCCTCGTCGACCAGCGTGCAGCCGGTGAGCATGCTCAGGCCGCCCAACGTCATGGTTCGACGCAAGAAGTTTCGCCTGGAGGCGTCCATGGATGGGTTGGCGTGTGCCAGTCGATCAACGGCCTCCTGAAGGGCGGCTTTGCCATCCACAGACAAGACGGAAGGGACTCGGATTTTCATGTGCTTGTCTCCTAGCGACCGCGAACCATGGCGATCAGGGTGCGGGGTACCAGCGCGACCATCGCCAGATGAACCACAATGAAACATACGAGGCCGGACATCGCAACAAAGTGAACCAGCCGCGCCCCTTCGTAACCGCCGAGCAAGGTGCGCAACAGCGGAAATTGGACGGACTTCCAGAGCACCAGGCCGGATAGCACCAGCACCATGCTGTCCAGCATCACAAACAGGTAGGCAACGCGCTGGACGGTGTTGTAGTGGCGCGGGTCTGCGTGCACCAGCTGCCCTCTCAAAGCAGCAGCCAAGTCTCCCAGCAGGGCCGAGAAGGACAGCGGAAAGAACCGCCGCGCAAACCGCTTTGTAAAGCCGTTGAGCAGCAGGTACACCACACCGTTTGCGGCCAGAACCCACATGGCTGCAAAGTGCCACAGCAGTGCGCCGCCCAGCCAGCCACCCAGCGTGAGCGTGCCGGGAATCGCAAATCCCAGAAAGGCGGTTGCGTCGTAGATCTTCCAGCCGCTGGCAACCAGTACCAGCACGGCAAGTGCATTGGTCCAGTGCGTGACGCGAAGCCACACCGGATGGATGACTTCCGTGGCGGGGGTCATGGGCGACCTTTCATGGATGCCTGGGTAGAAGTTGTCGTCATTGCGTAAGTTCCGAGCGTTGTTGGGCGTTAGTCCGGCAGGAGGCCGACTTCTTACAGGCATTCTGATTTTTTTGCTGGCATGAACGCCAGAAACTGCGCTGCGAGTGCTTCTATGGTTTGTTGTCTATGCTGAGGTTGGAGGGCGAACATGCAAGAGGCTGTAAGAGACGCCTGAGTTTCACGACCAAAACCTTGTAGGGTCACCAGTCGCCCTACGCCTATCCAGGAGGAAGTGCCATGTCGAAGCAAATACCCAATCCTTCCGCGCAGTCAGCTAGAACGGGCAATTGGCCGTTTCTGGCCATTACCGTGTTCCTGTTGCTGACCATGCTGTACCTGGGGCCTGCTGCCAAGGCGGATAAGGCCAGGTCACTGCCGCCACCGAACCAGGAAATCATTTCCAGTCCCGTGGGCACTGGGGCGATGCAGGACTCGGTTGTTTTTGCGGGAGGTTGCTTTTGGGGAATACAGGCAGTGTTCCAGCACACCAAAGGCGTTCTCAACGCGGTGTCGGGCTATGCCGGAGGGAAGGCATCCCAAGCAGACTATGAAACAGTCAGCGGCGGTGGCACGGGTCACGCCGAAGCCGTGCAAGTTACTTTTGACCCCCAACAAGTGAGCTATGCACAACTGCTGCAGATCTACTTTTCGGTGGCCCACGATCCGACACAATGGAACCGCCAATATCCAGACGTGGGAAGCCAATACCGGTCGGCGATCTTCTACCGCGATGACAGGCAGAAATCCCTGGCTCAGCGATACATCGACCAGCTTGATTCAGCAAAGGTGTTTGAGCAAAAGATTGTCACCACGGTAAACCGGCTGGACGGGTTCTACCCGGCAGAGCGCTACCACCAGAACTACGCCACCGCGCATCCCGAATCGCCGTACATTGTGCGTTTTGACCTACCCAAAGTGGAAAACCTGAAGAGCACGTTCCCGTCGCTGTACAGAGATATGCCTGTGTTGGTTCCCCAATAGGGCTCACCTCAATTGCGATCAATGCCTTGGCTCTGCGCCGGCAAACGCTTGAGTTGTAGCAGCGCAAGACCGGGGTACAAGGGGACACTGATGAATCTTGAGACTCCGCATGCAACGAATGCACAGGTCATCAGGCTCAGCACCAAGGCATGTCCGTCCACCATTTCCATCACAATGATGAAAGCAGTCAGCGGGGCTTGCGTCACTGCGGCAAGAAAGCCGGCCATGCCCAGCGCAATGTATGCGGGCGTACTGGCAACGCCAAGCCATTGCGACACCTCTTGTCCAAGGGAGCCTCCAATGGCCAGAGATGGGGCAAAAATCCCCCCCGGAACACCTGACCATGTGGTCAGCCAAGTTGCAAGGAACTTGAACGGCACAAATAAGTCGAAGGTTTCCGTGCCGGACTCCAACAGCTGACGCGTGTGCATATATCCACTGCCAAAGATGGAACCATCGCTGGTCACACCCATAAGGGCAATCAGCAGCGCACACAAACCGGCAAAGGCAATGGGCCGGTTTCTTCGTAGATTCATGCACCAACCCTTTGCGTTCGGTGTCATGGAGGTGAGCATGAGTCTGGAAAAGATACCCCCCAGCACTCCGCTCACCACGGCAATGACCAGTCCTGGCCAGATCAAAGCAGTACTCCAGCCATCAATTCGAATGACCCCAAAGTAAGTTGCATTACCGTAGATGGAAACGGCCATCAGGCCACTGAAAACAATAGCGGCAAGGACCAAACCATTGCTACGCTGCTCGGGCCTCCTCGACAACTCTTCTATGGCAAACATCACCCCTCCTAGTGGCGTATTGAAGGCGGCAGCAATGCCTGCAGCACCTCCGGCGATCAGCAGCGCCTGATCGGATACCCGGGCGGACTCCGGGATCCAGCGCCTGGCGTGGTGCAAAACTCCCGCCGCTATCTGAACCGACGGCCCTTCGCGCCCCAACGACAGTCCCGCCAATAGACCCCAGGCCGTCATGGCGATCTTGGCAATAGAGAGCCGTAGCGAAACAAAATATCCACGATTGCTGCCCGTGGCCTCCGGCTCAAGGGCTGCAATTACCTGAGGTATGCCAGAACCCGCAATGCCTGGGAGCCAACGCCTAGTGATCGCCGCGATGGCCATGGTGCAAAAGGGCGTCCAGAGCAACGGTGCCCACCAATAGGTGCTCTGCAAAACGTGAAAAGCAGCAAGGGCCCGCTCGCTAAGCCAGGTGAACGCTACGACGGTCAGTCCGGCGGTTGAAGCAAAGACCAGAACGAGTGTCCTCCCGACCCAACGCCGCCAGTCGGAAAGTTCCTTCCGGAGGGTTCGTCCAATGTGAGGCTGAGGGCTCATACGGTATGCATTCCAGTGGAGATGGGTCCATTTCAAAATTACATGGTAACAAATGCAATTTGAATGCCAGGAAGGTGGTTGCCCTCACATTTCCCACCGGAGCCAGCATCTTCTTGTACGGTGTAAGAAATCCCGGAATCTGAAGACCAACGGCATGAACATTGAATTAGTGAACGGAGGAATGTCTTGAGCCTGCTAAGCCACATCAAGGGTCTGCTGACCACCACGCAATCCGGAGATTCCATCCGCCACCAGGAAGACCTGCTGACGTCCCTGCTGGTCATGGCCTGGATGGTCGAAGCCAGAGATCCCTACACAGGAGGCCACCTGTGGCGCGTTTCCCAGTTTTCACAATTGCTGGCCACACGGGCTGGCCTGCATGCCGATGAGGTCTCACGCATTGCCGTGGGTGCCTTCCTGCACGATCTGGGAAAGATCAGTATCCCAGACCACATTCTTGGCAAGAAGGACCGGCTGTCGGACGAGGAGTACGCGGTGATCAAGACGCACCCGGAGGTGGGCTGGCGCATGCTGTCCAGCCACCCGTTGGCGCAATTGGCGGAAGCAGCCATCCGGGCGCACCACGAGACACCCGATGGCCGGGGTTACCCCAGAGGGCTCGCTGGCCATGACATCGCCGTGGATGCGCGCATTGTGGGCATATGTGACGCCTTTGACGCGATGACGAGCACGCGCCCCTACCGCAATGGCATGCCCGTGCCCCAGGCACTGGACATCATTGCGCAGCACCTGGGAACGCAGTTCGACCGCGAGATGGGGGAGCGTTTTGTGGCGCTGGGCAAGGCAGGCGAGCTCGATCACATCGTGGGGCATAGCGATTCCGGAATCCCGTTGCAGGCCTGCCTGATGTGTGGCCCCACGATTGCCGTTCCGCGGGCGCATCAAGCGGGTACGCGCCTGTACTGCCCCTCGTGCACCGCGGAATACGATACGAACCGCTCCGGAGGCATCTTGAAACTGACGGCCACCGGCTGCAATGGGTCCCCTGCTGACCTGCAGCCCAAGGTGGACCCAGACGTGATTGGCGATGTGGTGCGCACTGCGGCGCGCGCCATGCTGGTCGCCTGAAGCGGCCAGGCACGCGCCTACTGCAGCAGCGGATTCTGGCGCAGGCGATCGATGGCCAGATCCAGAAAGGCCCGCACTCGCTGCGGCGCCTGCTGGCCCTCACGGTGCACCACATGGATAGGCAGGGGCGCGGGCTCGCAGTCTGACAACACCGCCTGCAACCGCCCGCTTTGCAGGTGCTCCGCCACCTGGTAGGACAGCAGCCTGGTGAGGCCAAAGCCACCCAGCGCGGCAGTGACAGCCGAATCGTTGGTGCTGGTGATCATGCGGGCATGCAAACGCACCGTGACGGCTTCACCTTGCCGCAGGAGCTTCCACTCCGGGTTGGGCGTCACGCTGCTGGCCGATACGACGGTGTGCGACAGCAGGTCTTGCGGAGTACGCGGCGTGCCCGCTCTCGCGAGGTATTCGGGTGACGCACAAATCACGCGCCGCACCTTGCCGACGCGTATGGCCTGCATGCTGGAGTCCGCCAGCTCACCGATGCGAATGGCCACATCGACGCCTTCATCCAGCAGGTTGACTACACGGTCCAGAAACAGGCAGGAGGCGCTGACTTCGGGGTAGCGCTGCAGGTATTCCGTGACGATGGGCGCAACATACTTCCCACCAAACAGCGCCGGCGCCGTGACCGTCAGACGTCCACGCACGGACGCATGCATGCCGCTGACAGACTCATCCGCCTCCAACATATCCGCCAGGATGCGTCGGCAGTCCTGCACATAGCGCTCCCCTGCGTCCGTGACGCGCACCGTGCGGGTGTTGCGCGTGAGCAAGCGCAGCCCCAGGTGGGACTCCAGTTCATTGATGGCGCGCGTCACGGCCGGAGGCGACATGCCCAACTTGCGTGCAGCACCCGCGAAGCCGTTGGTGTCAACAACGGCGACGAACACATTGATGAGGTGGAATCGGTCCATAGTCTTCCGCCAAGTGGAATAGTGAATTGAGTGTAGCGGTCATTCTCTTTGTTGAGCGAACTAAATACAGTTCATCCATTCGCTGCATATTGCGGTGAAGACCACCCCAAACCGCCACTACATTGAAGGAAACCACCATGTCCCGTATCAGCATCCCTACCGTTGACCAATCCGTTGAAGCCGCCAAGCCCTTGCTGGCTGCCGTTCAAAAGCAACTCGGTGTTGTGCCCAATCTGATGAAGCTCGTGGGCCACAGCCCAGCCGCCCTGGAGGGATACCTCTCGCTCAACGGCGCATTGGGCAAGGGCAAGCTCAGCGTGCAATTGCGTGAACGCATTGCCCTGGCCATTGCCGAGTACAACGGTTGCGACTACTGCCTCTCAGCTCACGACTACCTGGGACGCAACGTGGTCAAGATCAGCAGCGCAGAGCTGGACACCGCACGTGATGCACGCTCGGAAGATGCAACCGTCCAGGCGGCACTGCAATTTGCCTTGCGCGTGGCCCAGTCGCGCGGCCGCGTGAGCGATGCAGACATCGCCGCCCTGCGTCTGGCCGGCTTTGACGAAGCCAGCGTCATCGAGATCGTTGCCAATGTGGCCGTCAACGTGCTGACCAACTACATCAACAACGTGGCACAGACCACGATCGACTTTCCAGTTGTCCACGCCCGCATGGCAGCCTGATATCCCTGGAGCACCAAACGGTGCTCCCCCGTCAAACACATGGGCCGGTGTCTGAAGGCCTCCTTGAAAGGAAATACGATGAACGCCACCGCAGAAACAGTGCGCCCGCCGCTACCACCATTTACCCGCGAAACCGCCATTGCCAAAGTACGCATGGCGGAGGACGCATGGAATACGTGCGATCCAGTGCGTGTAGCACAGGCCTATACAGCCGACAGCCGTTGGCGCAATCGCTCGGAATTTGTCATAGGCCGCGAAGCGATCCAGAAGTTTCTGGCAGCCAAGTGGGAGCGTGAGCAGGAGTACCGGCTCGTCAAGGAGCTATGGGCTTTTCATGAAAACCGCATTGCGGCCCGCTTCTGCTACGAGTGGCATGACCACCAAGGCCAATGGTTCCGCAGCTACGGCAATGAGAACTGGGAGTTCGATGCGAATGGTTTGATGCACACGCGCCTGGCCAGCATCAATGACCTGCCCATTGCGCTTGCCAGTCGCAAGCTGCTGTGGCCTGCCGGTCGCAGGCCAGACACGTGGCCGTCCCTTTCTGAGATGGGTTTGTAGCACCATGCCGACACAACCCGCGTACAGCAGTGACGTTGCCTTCACACCGGCAGTCAAGGCAATCCAGACCCGCAAGGGGTCGCGCCACGCCTATGCGCGCATGGAGCTCGACGGGTCGTGGGAAACAACCATCACCCCAGAGCTTCAGGCTTTCATTGCCGAGCAGACCAGTTTTTATCTGGCGACAGCCAACCTGCAAGGTCAGCCCTACATCCAGCACCGCGGAGGGCCAGCAAGTTTTCTGCGCGTCCTGGACGAACACACATTGGCCTTTGTGGACTACGCTGGCAACAAGCAGTACATCACTGCGGGCAACCTGTCAGAGAACCCCAACGCGCATCTGTTCCTCATGGACTACGAGCACAGGCAACGCGTCAAGATCTGGGGCCAAGCCAAAGTGGTTGAGCATGACGATGCGCTTGTCAGTGCCCTCATGCCCCCAGGCTACAAGGCCAAGGCGGAACAGGTCATTGTCTTTTCCGTATCGGCCTGGGATGCCAACTGCAACCAGCACATTCCAACCCGCTTTGATTCAGCCAAAGTTCAGGCTGCCTTGGACGCGCGGGATCAGCGCATCGCCGAGCTGGAAGCAGAGATTGCGGCCTTGCAGCGAAGTAGCTAAGGTCCGCCAAGAAAACCCCTCTCAATTTCTTACGGACCAAAATGGATGAATCCATGCAAGGCATTCTGACTTCCATCGCATTGTTGCTCAAAACGAAGATCCAACGCAGTTACCGCACCGTTGGCATAGGTCACGCTGTCAACGGCAAACCATCCCAGCAATGTATTGCAACCACTCCCGTTCCCGCTCCAATCCAACCCTCCCAATACCGGGTTGTTAAAGGGATAGCGTATGAGCCCAGAGTAGTAGCCAACTTGCAGTTGGCTGATGGAGTTCGGGCCGACGAAATTTCCAGACCACCAATCATTTCCATTGATTGTGACCTGTACTCCACCGGAGGACGAGTGCAGCACTAGTTGTGCATTGAGTGGAGTGTATGTATAGGCCCTTCCTTGGCCAATGTAGTCGCCGGAGTCACTCTGCAAATAGACAAAATTGCCGGAACTTGGTACCGCACCAGGCGCTGGTTGCCAAAGGCCACTCGGTATGGGTGTAAACGGCTGCGGTGTGGTGGCGGTTCCAGGTGCAAAAGTCTGAAACGTCCAGGAGCGGCTAGCCGCAATTGGATCACCCGCCACATCTTTGACACTGCTGCTGACGGTGGCTCGGTACACCGTATTCACGGTCAACGGTGTGGTCGGCGTGAAGGTGGCAGTTGTGCCGGAATAGCCAACGGTTCCCGAAATGGGCCCCGAAGGGTCGGACACCGTGAAATTGCTGTTGTTCACTGTACTGGCGTCTACAGTGCCACTGAAAGTGGCGGTCACCACTGCGTTTAGTGCAACCGGATAGCTATACGGAGTCGGACTGGTCGCAGCAACGCTTACTCTGTTCTTGGTATAGAAATACCAGGAATAGTTATTACCCAAGGAAGCCCCCGATTGGCTTTTCACATTACCCGAGACAGTCGCTGTGTAGTACGTGTTGGCCGCCAATGGCGCGGAGGGGGTGAACGTCAAAGTCGAGCCCGACGCGGAAACGGTTCCCGTAACGGGAGTGCCGCCAGAGGTGAGTGTGAAAGTTGTACCCGTAACCGTGCTCACATCCACGGGAACGCTCAATGTAAGCGTAATCGGTTCTGTTACTGCGACACCCGTTGCCCCGCTGAGTGGTGTGGTGCTCACCACACTGGGCGCAGGGAATGTGATTGAAGTGCTGGTCAGTGTCAGCGTCGTTCCATTCACGGGACCAACCGACTGCAGACGCAAGATTTTCCCGTTGGTGTCGATGGTCAAACAGGTGATGTTCGTCGTTGGGGTTCCTTTTGTTGCACCTGTTGGAGTCGCCGAGACGCTGATGCACAGATTGGCCGTACCAGGAGCTGTGCCAGTCTGCAAAGACCAACTCTCCTCGAATTGATCTACAGAATTGGATCGCGTGGCATCCGTGTAGTCGATGCCCACGCTGAATCTTCCTGAAGAGCCAACCGTTGCGTTGCGGGGCAGAGGAATCTGATTCGAGAACACCGTGTAGAAATTGGAGCTCACGCTCCCCAGACTCTTGTAGGGCGCCACGCTGAAATACAAGGTGCTGGGTTGCAACTGCACAGTGTTGCCCTGATAGCTGACGTAGCCAGTCTGGCTGGCCGCAAGGGCCGGCTGTCCAGCAAATGTCTGCGGACCGTTCAAGGGTGTATTGGTTTGGTTCAGCGTGATTGTGTTGCCCTGATAGGTGCCTGTCATATTGATGGTCAGGGCACTGGTTTGAAGCGTAGTAAAGGCGAGGTCCACGGGAAAGTAGACCGCGGTACTGCCACTGCCGGTGCTGCGGTATGCCGTTGCCAAAGCAGTTACCAATGCTGCCGGTGGACTGAATTGCGAGGCCGCAGCGCTGCCTAGCAAACTCGCGTGGGAAACCCCGGAGTTGGTCATCGCTACCCGGAGGGCCTCCAGCATGTCGTCCTGGGGATTGCCCGGAGTCGGTGAAAACACGGAGAAGAAGGGGTTGTTGCCATCGGCATACATGGGGAGCGTCGGAAATGCCGCATTGAGATTGGCAAGCGCGGTGTCCGCTTGGGTTTGTGTCAATGCAGATAGTCCGGCAGAACTTCCAGCCAGAGATGAGAACCATGTGGAAGGACTTGGATTGCCCACCATGTTGGCAACCAGCAGATCCGTGAGCGGTGTGACATTGACGGTTGCGCTACTGATCGTCACCGAATGGTAGACATTCGAATTGGCCACCCCAGCTACCGTTCCTCCGCTGGCTTCTGCAGCGCACGGGAGACCTTGCCCGTTCAATACGACTTGCCAGTTGCCATTTGCATCGGTTCTGGACGGTGGTGGGGCAACACCTGTGGCGCAAACCACATGCACTTCGGCGTTGACAACCGGATTTCCTACCGCCACAACGCCACTGAGGCTCGCAACCGTCGGATTGCTGCCACCGGTAGACCCTGCTCCACTCCCTACGTTCCCGCCGCCACCTCCGCCGCCACAGGCAGCAAGTGACACAGTCACGAGCACGCTGGACAGTAGTGCAGCGAAACGAAGTGCGCACAACTTCAACGCGAAAGACCTATTGACCGAAAAAACTTGGCACAGTGTCTTTGCCATTTTTATATTCCTCTCCCTTAAGCAACTTCCCCATATTTTATTGAATTGGGTTGAAATACGGAGGTGCTATACGGAGTATCTCAGACTGCGAGGCCAATGCCCATATGTTCAGAGATCGCAAGCATCAAAGCTCCTTGAGACTGTCGCCTTTGCGTATTGCCGGACACCCAGCGTTTCAGGATTGAGTCGAAGCTCCAAGACCAGCCTTCTACCGCAAGACCCCGAGTGAGTAATCATTTAGGAAAGGCTGAGCTACGCATTCATCAGTACACCTTCGAAGTCCTACCTATTGCCAGCTTCGCCATCTGGGAAAAGACAATTGAACCAATGCCGACCATGAACGCTGCGATACCTAA